>JAPUEH010000007.1 GCA_027492635.1 Candidatus Saccharimonadota bacterium | reverse complement strand
GTCAGATGTTTTGCCTTGCAAACATTAATCTCCATGTCTTCCGCGCGACGATTGAGGCCAATCACCATGCCCGGATAGACGGTCGTGCCAGGGCCAACATATAGTTCACCACGAGCTTCGGCAGCCTGAAGTGCATAAGGCGTTGTCGTACCAGCTTCAAATGCAATCAGCACACCATTGCGAGACTGCGGCAATTTGCCACCCATTGGCTGGTAGCCATGCGGTAGACTGTTCATAATCACCGTACCCTTTGTCGCCGTCAGCAGCAAGTTACGCAGACCAATCAACGCGCGCGTCGGGATGATATAAGTCATGCGCGTCGTGCCGCTACCAGTCTGCTCTTGACCACGCATTTCTGCGCGACGCGTACCAAGTTCTTGACTCACCGCACCCACAAATTCCGCGCCTACTTCTATAAGTAGCTCCTCGACTGGCTCTTGCATCACACCGTCAATTTCGGTTGTCACAACCTGCGGGCGACCAACTTCAAATTCAAATCCTTCGCGGCGCATCGTCTCGATTAGCACACTGAGGTGCAGCTCGCCACGTCCCGATACTGTAAAGCCAATGCCATTTTCTTCGACGCGCAGGCTCACATTTGTCTCAAGCTCACGGTTCAGGCGATCACTAATCTGGCGCGATGTATTGAATTCACCCTCTTTGCCCTTCAGTGGGCTCGTGTTCGGACCAAGATACATGCTTAGCGTCGGCGCTTCGATATCAATTACTGGCAATGCCTCTGGGTTTTCTTTGTCGGCAATTGTGTCGCCGATGTGTGCGTCAGCAATACCTGTAAGCGCCACAATATCGCCCGCACCCACTTCTTCAATCTCTTCGCGGTTGAGGCCGCGGTAGCCAAATACCTTGTCGATACGTCCGCTCACTTGCACATCGTCGCGCTTCATCAGCATGACAGGCAAACCTTTTTTGATACTCCCGCGGGTAACACGACCGATGGCATATTTACCAAGGAATGAATCGTATTGCAGACTGGTCACAAGCAGCTGAAACGCACCGCCTGCATCCACGTCTGGCGCAGGAATATCATGTGTAATTGCGTCGAAAATCGGTGATAAGTCGGCATGTTCGCTCGGATTATCGGGCATTTCCTTCCAGGCTTTGCCCTCGCGGCCAATCGCATAGTAGACAGGGTAGTGCAGCTGATCGTCACTAATCGCCAGCTCGAGAAATAGGTCGGAGACTTCGTCTATCACTTCGTCGATACGGCGCGATGGCTTGTCGATTTTGTTGATGACGACGACAGGTTTGAGCCCGAGCTCGAGCGCTTTAGAGAGCACAAATTTCGTCTGCGGCATCGGGCCTTCTTGGGCATCGACAATCAATAGTACGCCGTCCGCCATGTTCAGCGTTCGTTCGACTTCGCCGGAGAAATCGGCATGGCCTGGCGTGTCGATGATATTGATTTTGTAGTCATCGTGATAAATACTGGTTTGCTTGGCGGTAATAGTAATGCCCCGCTCATGCTCCTGGTCGCCGCTGTCCATGATGAGCTCTTGGCTCATCTCGGCTTGGTTGTCACGAAATGTGTTGGATTGTTTGAGCAAACCATCCACCATAGTCGTCTTGCCGTGGTCGACGTGCGCAATGATGGCGATGTTGCGAATGTTTTTAGCGTCTTTCATAAAAATGTGCTCGTTTCTGACGAGCTTCCTTTAGAGAGATTGTAGCATTTTTAGCTATATTTGTAAACTTGACTACTGTCTATTGTTGCGCATCTTGCTGGCGGCGTTTTTCGCGCTCGAGCCGAATCATTTCTCTCTTTAGCGGGATCTGTGCTGCAACCCCTTCGAAATCCTCGAGAGGGCGTACTCGCGCACCGTGTGTATCTATCACTATCTTGTCCATCGGGCGACGAATTGGTGAATACCCAGTTGACTTATCTCCTCTGGAGTCACCAAGAAGAAACTGCGCCATGCGCGACCGCAGCGTAGGTCCCTCGTTAGTGTTATCAGATAGTCTTTCTTTCACACTACCATTATACAATAGATTAGCGTTGAGGGGTCGCTTCACTGCGCTTCGCTCTTCCGCTCGTTCATACAGAAAAATAGCTTACGCTGCTTTTCTGTATTTCACTCACTACACCGCACCCTCTTCGGGGGGGTTCTGAGTGCCTTCGGCGCTCTCACCACGAAAAAACCATCCACAAGGGATGGTCTTTTCGTGGTGGGCGCTGAGGGGCTCGAACCCCCGACCCCCTCGGTGTAAACGAGGTGCTCTAGCCAACTGAGCTAAGCGCCCGCACTTCAAATAATTATAGTCAATTACAGGTAAATTAGCAAGGTATTTACGACACTTTTTCTATAAAAAGCACATTTCAATTCAAAAAGTATAGTAAAAATCACCATTTCTTGCTACAATACATCGAGTAAGCCTGCTGGTGCTGCAATTATGCGGTGGTGGCGGAATTGGTAGACGCGCTAGCTTGAGGGGCTAGTGAGCATTGCGCTCGTGGAGGTTCAAGTCCTCTTCACCGCACCAAGCAGGATTTTTAGAAAACCACCCAGAACGGGTGGTTTTTGTAGTACATGCCAAATCACCCTAAGGCGTCTTATAAACAGCCTCTTGTTGAACCGACCACCTATTGACACTATCGAAGCGATCCGTTGGCGTAATAAACTGTTCATTTTTGTCAAACGCCGACGATGAACTGGTATGTGCGTAAGTAGCACTCGACTGGTAAAGCCCTAAGGCTGGCGCATCCTTGAGCCACTGCGAGACAAATGAACGGTATTTTGCTTCTCTTAGCTCGCTTTCAATACGCGTGCGAGCACTTGCAAGCGTATCATCACTTACACCACTGTTGTAATTGGAAAAATTCAAACCTTTTTGCACTGCCTGCGACGAATGCCAATACGCATAGACGTCAGGATCCGCGCCAAGCGTCAGCTCATGCACCAAGACATCAAAGTCTCTTGGTTGTAATACGCTATTGGCAATATTTTGAGAAGGGTCATTTGTGTCAATTAATTTTGTCTCCACCCTCACCCCTAGACCACGCCATTGCTTGGCAAGATTTGCGATTACAAGCTCATAATCCGCATCCTTAATGCCTACCAATCTTATGGAAAGAGGCTCTTTGTCTTTGAAACGCTCTCCATCTTTCAGCTTCCAACCAGCTTCATCAAGCAGAGTGGCCGCACGTTTCTCGTCGTATTTTGGCTTATCAATCCCTGTAAGCGATACATGCGAATCAAGAAGAGGGGTGTCCAACACTGGCAACTCTACCGGCAAGGCGTTTATTGCCTTACGAACATCCGTTCCTACTTGTAACGCCTTGCGAATCCGAATATCATTTAGCGGACCAGTCCCATGCGTATTAAACAACGCAAATACGCCCGCGCTCACAGGACGCAGCTCTGTCGTCGTATCTGGCTCATTTTTTAGCTGCTTATACTCTGCGAGCGATACACCGCTCACCGCATTGACAGCATGGCTGCGTAGCGCTCGCACAAGGCTGTCAGATTTTTTATAGCTATGCAGCTGAAAACGATCAACCTTTGGCGCACCGTCATAATAACTTTGGTTTTTGTTCATATGAACCACTGTTCGTTCGTCGCCAGTTTGAACATTTTGCGAAAGCCTAAAGCTGAATGGACCAGACCCTATTGGATGGGAGGTAAAGCTTGATTCTCGCAAATTTGCTGGAGCAACACCTGCAAGTAAGTGCTTTGGCACAACCGGAAAAGTCAGGGCATGAGGAAATGGCGCATAGCTTGTAGGCAACACGAAATCAACCGTACGATCGTCAATCTTCTTCACGTCAACATCATTCCAGCTTGCTCGATACGCCACATTTGCCATTGGATCCTTGAGTAACTTGACGGTAAATACTACGTCATCAGAAGTAAGCCGCTTGCCGTCATGCCATAACACTACTGGTTTCAACGTCACCCTGTAGCGCTTTCCTCCTTCAAGCACAGAGTAGCGCTCGGCCAGGTCTCCGCGTAGCTGTCCAGTCTTGTCATATGTCAAAAGACTCGAAAAAAGCAATCGTGAAACAGCTCGCTCACTCTCTGTTGCGGCATACAATGGATTAAGCGTTGTGATATTGCCTTGCATCGCTTCAGCATATGTACCACCGTTGCCGCTGGCTACAGTCGTATACGACGATTGAAAGAGAAAGAATTGCACTGCCGCAACTGCAATCAACACACCCATCCCCATCAACCACAACGCAATATTGCGCCGTACTTCACGTGCACTATGTATTCGATCAATAACAAACCTGCGGGCGTGCTTTACAGTTGCGCTCTCTGCTTTTTTGGCGCGCTCAGAAAAACGACCCGGCTTCACGCGTAGGCGCTGAAACTTATTCCATTTTTTTTCCGACTCCGCCATAGAGCGCTAGAGTCCTAGTGATGGTACCAAAAGAGACGCCAGAATAGAGAGTACAAAGATGACGGCAACGATAATAGTAAACTCGTACAGGCTTTTGTCGATACCGCGGCGCGACGTAAACAACTCACCAGAACTACCAAACCCCGCACCAAGACTCGCACCACGTTGCTGCAACAAAATTGCCGCAGTCATGAGTACACCAGAGCCTATTGTCACTATTTGCAAAAAAACATCCATATTTTATTCTTTCTCCTTGATCACTTGCAATTCAAGTGCGCTACTTACTATATAGTTTATCAGACTCAGGAACATTCCGGCAAAAATCGAATTGAGAAACGTCATGGAAAGCCCTGGCGTCATCTGTAGCGCCATCCACACCATCAGCCCGTTGACAACAATAATAAACAGACCGAGCGACAGCAAAATGGCAGGTAGCGACAGGATAATAATGACTGGCCGCACAACGGTATTGAGAAGTGAAAAGACAAGACCGGCAAGCAGAAAAATTCCGACACTTTCATCGGCGTGGGATACGGCCTCACCCGTACCAAGCAAGCGCACTGCTACCCACAAACCAAACGAGTTGAGGATCCAGCGTACTACAAAAACTGCAAATTGCCGTCTCATTATTGCTTATAATTATATCACAATCCTGTCGGGATTTTAGCGCTCAAGTTGCGATGGCCTTTTTCGGTGATCAAAATATCGTCTTCTATGCGCACGCCAATGTTTTCTTCGGGAATATAGATGCCCGGCTCGACTGTCAGCACCATACCAGGTGCAAATGCGTTGGGTGCACCTAGGCTATCGTGCACGTCGAGCCCTAGCCCATGACTAATCGCATGCGGAAAGTAGGTGCGGTATTTTTCGTCATCGAGAGAATCAATCAATCCCAACTCCATAAGTGCTTGCTGCATGCGCGAATCGACCCGCTCACTGTATTCTCGCACGCTGAGTCCTGGCGTAAGCATAGCGACAATATCATGGTGTGCAGCCTCCACTGCGGCGTGGACTGCCTGCTGTCGCTTGGTCGGCTCGCTATACGAGTAAGTGCGCGTGATATCCGCCGCGTAATGCTCCACCTGCGCACCCACATCAAGCAGTACCAGCGACTTCTTCGCCAGCTTTGCGTTGTTATCTATATAGTGCAGCGTACACGCGTTGCCGCCCGTCGCCACAATCGGGTCGTAGGCATGGCCCGCTGCGCCACTGGCACGAAAGCCGCGAGATATATCGGCTTCGATTTCGTATTCGTAGCTGTAGGCTGCAAGCTGCGCATACACACCTTCGAGCGTGTGCGCAGTGATGCCAATCGCCAATTCTATCGCCTTGATCTCGAGTGGTTGCTTGATAGCACGCAGCTGCGCCAGCTTGGGTCGAAAATCCCGCACGCCAGTAAATTTGCGCGCCAGCTTTTCGCGTACTTCGCGTGCCGCAGGATTCAGCATAAAATCAAATGAATCAGCGCGCTCTGGCTGATCGATTGTATAGACAAGTCTGTGCTGCCGCGCAGTTTGTGCGAGTAAATCATCTGCCGCAGCGCGAGAAATCACCTCGTCGACACCACTTGTCACTTTTGCCTGGTCTGGGCTGAGCTGCCCATCAAACAATGCGTGTATCGGATCGACATCTGGACTCACCAACCACGACTTACCTCGTGTACTATCGAGTATCAGCCACCAATCCGCCTGATCTATCCCTGTGAGATACCAAAAGTTAGCCTCCTGCTCAAATCGAAACGCCGCGTCGTGACTCCGCTGCATCGCACTATAGGCACTCACTACCAGTACGCCGCCTTTGAGTAATTCCATCACCCGCTGGCGATTGCCGGTAAAAAATTCGGAGGTAAGGAGTTTTTTCATACTACTAGCGTAGCACACCTACGGTCTAGGACACCCATCCTCATGGCAGCCTATTCGCTAGAATCAAGATACCGCGGAAACTGATTAACGCGAGCGGCTAAGTCGGCGCCGCTGAATTTTCTGTTATTCGATAGCTCTTGCCATTCGCCGTCATATGGCGACTCACCCAAAGCATCAGGATATACAAACCGCATCCACTGCAAGCGCGAACTTATATGCTCAGGATCTTCGGGATCTCTGCGGCTATAGTGCAAAACCGAACAATTTCTAATCTTTTGCGTGTCATCGAGCGCCACCCCCTCCTCTGGAAGCATGCGCTCAAGGTCATACCTTGCTACCCACATCAACTCACCATGCGTCACCGCCACGACACGTTCGCCACTAGCTTCGCGATGGAGCGTATCGACATAATCACGCCATCGCATCAACACATCCGTCGCCAACGCTTCTCCGCCATCTTTTGCGGTATAGAGCGGGTCAATCTCTTGACGCTCTATGGTTCGCGCGAAGGCTTCCTTTTGCTCCTCTCGTGACAATGCGCCAATCGTGCCCCAGCTACGTTCGACAATCCGCTTGTCGTATCGCCAGCCCGTAGCTGCAACACCGCCAAGATGTAACGCCGTCTCTGTTGTACGGACAAAATGAGACACATACTTCTTATCAAAAACCTCATCAATCGAACCGCTAAATTCGGACTCCAACCACCTACCAGCTATCTGTGCTTGTTCGATACCCCGACACGCCAACCGCTGCTGCCAATCAGCACGCTGCATAACCCGCCTTTCTGCCTCGGTCTGATTTGGCGAGCGCTGTGCTTGATTCGCCTCCGATTCACCATGTCGTACCAGCACAAGATCGTTCGGTATTCCAGTTAATTCAGGGCTCTTCATATATCTATGGTAGCTCGGTAAGCTCAGGCAAGGCAAGCATAAGACGTATGTAAGATATTCGCTTCTGACGAGCCATATACTATATATACTTTAGCAACTGCTCTGCTTTCGCTTCTCCTATAACTTCTATGATTTGTGCTCGCTCAGCTTCTTTGATTCCTCTCACGCTCCCAAATACTTTCATCAACTTCTTGCGAGTAGCGGGACCGATGCCGGGGACATCTTCGAGCACACTTTCGGTTTGTTTTTGGCGCTTGAGTACTGTGTGATAGCTCACCGCAAACCGATGCGATTCGTCGCGAATACGCTGAAATAGCTTCACTATATCTATATATTGATATGTTTTACTGCTCGCTCGCAGGTTTTTGGAATGCGAGCTGGCGTTGCGCTGGCCTGGGTGTAGATTCACGATATAGAACTCGCCGCTGGATGTCACCACTACATCTTCGCTCAGGTTTCGTGCCAGTTCATCAAGATACGATACATCAATATGCGAACGCATACGGTGGATGATAATCTCTTCTTCGCGCTTGGCAATGCTGATGATTGGACAGGTGATTTCCCTCTCTTCGAGTGCTTTGATTGCCACCTCGAGCTGCCCTTTGCCTCCGTCGATAAGCACCAGATTTGGCATACCCCAACTCTGCACGTTTTTGGGACTAAATCGCCGCAGCAGCGTCTCATACATATTGGTATAGTCGTCATTTTGCTGCAACCTCGCCTTGAACTTGCGATACTCCGCGCGGTCGCTCACGCCATTGGTAAACACCACCATACTGGCCACCACATTTGTACCGCCCATATGACTTACGTCATAGCCTTCGATACGGGCAGGTAGTGCATCCAACTTAAAAAGCGTGGCGATATCTCTCAGCGCCTTGTCTTTGGATATGTCGAGGAACTCTCTATCACCAAACATCACTCGGCGCTGCAACTCGCGCATATGTCTGAGCTTATTGCGTAGCTGTGCCGCTCGCTCAAACTCGTGCAAACCCGCCGCCGTTTTCATATCGCGCTCGATTTCGTTGGCCAGCTGCACACGATTGCCTTTGATATAGCTTGCAAGTTTACGAAGACCCGCCTTATACATATCACTGCCATCTTCGCGTTTCGGACTAAGGCCTAGATCTTCGTCGAGCCGCGAGTGCCCCAGTTTTGGTTCCCGAGTATAATACGGAAAAACCTTGCGTAAATACCGCAAAGCTTTTTTAAGTGCATATCCATTGTAAAATGGGCCGTAGTAGTCAGCGCCGTCATCGGCAGGATTGCGTGTACAGGAAACTGTCGGCCACTCGCTTTTCATATCGATGCGCACAAATGTCTGTGATTTATCGTCTCGTAGCAAGATGTTGTAGCGTGGCATGTAACGCTTAATCATCTCGCTCTCGAGAAACAGCGCGTCAATCTCGCTTTCGACTTCAATCCAATCCGTATCAGCAATCTCCGCAACCAAAGCCTGCGTCTTGATATCTTTGTCGCGCGAATTCTGAAAATACTGTCGCACACGATTCTTCAGCACCGCTGCTTTGCCCACGTAAATCACTTCGCCGCTCGCGTCTTTGTGAAAATACACACCAGGGGAGCGAGGAAGGGTTTTGAGTTTGGCTTCGAGCTGCTCGTTCACAATACAAGCTCTATAGATTCGGGAGTGGTATACCCGTTTTTTTCGACACTTCGCGCGCCCATTCTACCAAACGGCTAAACTGAGCATCACGGGCAGCTTGTTCTGTCTCGCTATCGGTAATACGACGAATAAAATCATCCATCGTGTTTCGAAGGTGCTCTAAGTCATCTTTTTTCGCAGTATTTTCAAACCCCGTCTCCATGCGCTTATCCATGTCAACTATATATTTGAATAGTTTGGCGAATTCATCGTCCTTCATATCTCTATTATAGCACGAGGAGGCCGGGTGAAATGATTGCTATGTAATTATTTCCGAGATGATAAAGTGCTACATTTGTACAATTTACTTTTATGCCGCTCAACTAGCCCTACTATCAAAATACGCCCCAAGAATGAGGCGTATTTACCAACTACAATGACCTACTGCTTACCGTTGATATCATGCCCGCCAAACTTGTTGCGCATCGCCGCAAGCAGCTTGGTAGAGAAGTCGACTTCACCCTGCTGCGAAGCGAGGCGTACGTCAAACGCAGCCTGAATAGCCGGCAGTGGAATACCTAGGTCTTTGGCAGTTTCGAGCGTCCAGCGTGCTTCGCCGCTTTCAGCCACGACACCTTCGATTGTGTCGAGGTTTGGCGACTCACGCAGCGACTCTTCGCACAGCTCGTTGAGCCAAGAAGTGATGACACTACTGTGTTGCCACACATCGCCCGCACGCGCCAGGTCGATATCAGCGATAGGACCTTCGCGAAGCATTCGATACCCTTCGGCCAGGCTCTGCATCATGCCGTATTCGATCGCATTGTGCACCATTTTGACATAATGTCCCGCGCCGTTTTCGCCGAAGTGGCTATGCGCACCGGATGGTGCGGCCAGTGTATCAAGCAGAGGTGAAATATACTCATAAATCGAGCGATTGCCACCCACCATCATACAAAAACCACGCTTCATACCGTGCACGCCACCACTCGTCCCGATGTCAAGCAAATTACCGCCCGCTTCTTTGACGCGAGCAGCACGAGCCGCGTCGCCACGATAATCGCTGTTGCCGCCATCAATAATATTGCTGCCTTCTGGAGCAAGTGCAGCCCACTCGTCAACAGCTGCGTCAATCGCACTTGCAGGAATCATCACCCACACGAGTATCGGCTCGCCGCCAAATGCTGCGACCGCCTCTTCTTTGGTGTAGGCGGGGATTGCACCTTTTTCCACCATCGCGTCTATCGGCTCTGGGCTGCGATTGTGTGCGACTACTTCATGTCCGCCAGCAAGTAGCTTCTCGGCAATTTGTCCGCCCATGCGGCCGAGGCCATCAATAATAATCTTCATATAATCCCTCCTTTGTTTATCGGTAAAATCAGCGCGTATAATCGCTAAATAATGTGGCGTACCCCGCAGATTTGAGTGCCTGCGCAGGCTGGCGTGCCAAGTCTACCTCCTCATCACCTAGCAAATCTGCCAGCACAGGGTATTTGTCAGCTCCATGCGCATATACCACTACTTCGTCGAGCTCGGCAATCGCCTTTGGCGTCATAGTCACACGCGCAAAATCCTCACCCTCGAACTGCGATGCATAGTCGTCACTCGTTACTGCCTCTGTGTGCGGCTTGATACCCGCAGTGTGACCATCAGCACCCACACCAAACAGCCCGATTTTGTATTCATAGGTTGCAAACAACTGGGCAAGCTTGTCACTAAAATCTTGTGCGGTCGTCTCTATATCTTCGCCGCGTAGCACACGGTAGGCATTGATAGAGTTTACGACAAACCCCATCTGCTCCAGCTGCGACCAGTTTTCGTCTGGGTGACCAGGGCGGCCATAGCGCTCATCTGTCAATGTTACACAGAGCCTTGACGTGTCGACATCTTCAAGTCGCTCCAGCACCTGCGTGGCGACCTTCATGGCCGAACCACCGGGCACCAGCCACAACACTGATTCGTCCGCCTCAAGATGAGACACAAGAGTAGAAGCTAGGTAGTCAACAATCTGAGTATCATTTTGTTCGGTTACTAACTTCATAGGTATCCTTTACATTAGTATACAAACTTCAAGCAACTGACGCAAGTTTGCTAGTTTTTAATTTCGATACCACCCATAATGACATCACCAGAAATCACTAATACAGGAGCGCCCTTACCCGCCTCTTGGTCACTTTTGTCTTCCACGCCGCCAAGTACCGCGTTGGTCTCGTTGCGCACCGTCACATTGCGGGGGACGATAATCTCGAGCCCACCCATGATGACGGTTGCAGATATTACGGCTTGTTTTTTGATTGTTACCTTGCGAAGATCCAGCTTATTGCCGCCCATGATGACCGTCGTTGTCGTGCCAAGGTAGTTGTCCGACGTATACTTTTTGTCGCTGCCACCAAGCACCGCCGTTACATCGTCTTGATCTTTCTTGCTCACTTCATATTTCGCACGACTATTGGGACGTAGCACAATAGACAGGCCTACAGCCACAATCACCAATGGCCAAAACAACTGCCAAGGATTGACCGTGAGAATATCGAGGTTTTGCAGTTGCCACAAGACGCCCATCGTCACCACAACGAGTGCCCACAAATAACTTTTGATATCATTGATAAATATCAACACACCACCAACAATCACCACCAAAGGCCACCACTTAAACCAAAGTTCTTGCAAGCTCATATCAAGCACGCCCAAATTTGCAGCCAACATACCAAGACCAAGTGCTGCGATGATAATTCCTGTTGCGATTCGTGTAAAGGATGGTTTCATAAACTTATAGTACACCTTTGCCACAGTGTATACTATAGGAAGATGAAACGCCTCCACACCAAATCTCAAAACTTCCTGCGCAGTCCGAAGCTTGTTCACACACTAATTGGCCATTCAAACATCAAAAAGTCCGACACGGTGTACGACATTGGGGCGGGGACTGGTATCATATCAGCAGCACTCGCGGCGCGCTGCAAACAGGTGATCGCTATCGAGCATGACACTCGGCTGATCGCTACGCTACGCGACAATCTGAATCGTTACGACAACGTAACAGTCCTGCAAAGCGATGCACTCACCTATCATTTCCCTACCACTCCCTACAAAATCTTTGCCAACATCCCGTTTCACCTTAGTTCACCCATTGTGCGCGCACTCACCGAGAGTAACAATCCGCCAAAAGCGATCTATCTCATTGTCCAAAAACAATTTGCTCAAAAACTGCTCATGGACACGACAAGTTTCACAGGGCAAATCGGTGCTGCAATCACCCCGCTCTTCTCGACTCGTATTCGCTACAAACTCCAGCGTACCGACTTTTCGCCACCGCCCGCTGTCGATACGGTACTTCTAGAAATCAAGCTACGGGACAAGCCGCTTATCACACCGGCCAAAATGCCTGCATATCGCGAATTTATCGAGCAATGTTTCTCACGTCAAAAATACTTCGCGGGACTCAGTCAGACCAAACGCCCAAGCGAACTTCGGGCAGATGAGTGGGTCGCGCTTTTTGGCAGTCACACACCTCATGCCCGATAGCAATCTGCTATAATCATAAGCATGAACAAGTACACGTGGATAATAATCACTCTTGTAATGATTATCGGCGTCGGATTTATAATTTGGCGATTCACTCAAAGCCCTGAGGGTATGCCCAGTACCGACACATCACGACAACCGGCGGCGACATCCCCACCTCAAGCGTCTCCTGAACCTACCGAGAAGAGGCCAGTTGTTGCAGAAAATCCACCCGTCAACCATCCCGGCCGATACACGGAATACGATGCCGCAAAACTGAGTGATACCGGCTACACCATACATATTCTCTTTTTCCATGCCCCCTGGTGCCCAGAATGTCGCGCATTTGAAACAGCGATTCAGGATAGCGCTATCCCAGATGGTGTGCAACTCCTCAAGGTAGATTACGACTCTGCCAAAGAGCTGCGCAAACAACACGGTGTCACCACGCAAACGACCTTTGTGCGCGTCGATAATTCGGGTGCGCAGCAGGCAAAATGGGTTGGTTATGGCAAAGATAAATCAATCGCCGCTATTATCGAGAATACCAGATGAGCACAAGCCTCCTCTTCGTTTCACTTATCGCTGGCATGCTGTCTGTGCTCGCACCATGTGTGGTTGGCATGCTACCCGTACTCATGGCGCGCGGCGCTAATGGCAAACGTGTACGCAGCCCACTATGGGTCATCTGTGGGCTCGCTGGGTCAATCTTTGCATTTAGTATCTTGCTCAAAAGTACGACGCTACTCATTGATGTACCAGATGCTGTCTGGAAAAGTGTGAGCGGTAGCATCGTCATTGGGTTTGGCGTGTTCATGCTATGGCCATCCCTCTGGGAAGCATTCACACTCAAGCTCGGCCTAGCCACCAAATCACAGCAGCTCATGGCAAAATCTAGCAGCAAAAAAGGAGGACTAGGTGATTTGCTATTGGGAGCGAGCCTTGGACCAGTTTTTAGCGCCTGTAGCCCCACCTACTTGCTGATTGTTGCGACGATTTTACCCGCCGAACCGCTCCATGGTATCATATATCTCATCACCTATCTTGTCGGGCTTGCGGCCGTCACATGGGCTATTGTACTCGCGGGACGCAGGCTCCTCGCCAAACTCAAATGGGGCATCAATCCGCATAGCTTGTTTCATAGGATCATGGGCGTTATATTGATTTTTATCGGTATCATGCTTCTTACAGGTCTCGACAAGCTATTGCTTGCATGGCTAGTTGAACATGGAGTATTTGACTGGCAGGTTCAACTCGAAACGTTTTTGCAGTAAAATAGCAACATGACAAACCTTCCTGCTGGCACAATTCACGACAAAGTCCCCTCGGATTTCGCAAAAGTCTTGCAAGCAGACGACGTGTTGCTCGAAGCGTGGCAAAGTCTTACGCCACTTGCCCGCAACGAATGGCTCTGCTGGGTAGAAAATGCCAAGCTCAATGAAACTCGTGCGCGACGCATTACCCGCACGCAAGCCGAACTCGCCGAAGGCAAACGCCGTCCCTGCTGCTGGATGGGGTGCATTCACCGCACCGACAAAGAAATCGCGCCGTCTGTTCGCGGAATCCTCGAGAAGAAGGCCAAGAAATAGCACGCTAGATATAGCGATATGACAATATATAGCACTGTTACGCTACGGCTAGCGTTCGAGCAGATTACGCTTTTGCCAGGTAGTAAAACCAATAGCTACGAGTAGCAATGCCAGCCCACAGATATAGACAAGTGGCAATACCTCGATATCTTCGGCTGGTGCGGCCGCAATATACTCAAGCGGCGAGAGATTCATCATCCATTTATCAAGCTGGAGAAGTGGCGCCAACCACGAAAGAAACAATACGACTCCATAATACACCCACACCACCAGACCCGCCGCGCGTGGCAACATGCCAAACAAACAGACATAGATACCCGCGAAGAATAGTAGCATTGGCCAATACGACATCGCAGCTGCAATATAGCTCCATGTATCGACGGTAAAATCAGCCGCCATATTGACACTAAGGGCCAGCAGCCAGCCTGTCGCGACAAGCATCACTAGTCCGCCGAAAAGCACGACCGCCGCATGGAGTAGTAGCCAGCTACCTCTAGATAGCCGCAACGCCAGCAAGTTTTCAAGATGCCCGCTCGATTCTTCGCTCCGCAAACGCCCTAGGCCATGCAACACATACGCAGCGACCATGAGTACAATAATAGACAGCATTGCCGAGAGGAATACTGGAATCATCTCGCCGCTGCCGCCCATCGCTTCTATCATCTGCTTGAGTGACTCCGAACTTTCGTAGACATGGCTCATTTCTGGCACCAACACACCAATCGTCGCCACCATCGCAATAACAGCGCAGAGCCAACCGATGAAGACATTTTTTTGCAAATACCACGTAAGCCCAAGTGGCGTTCGTAAAAAGCTTGCCGCACGTGCCCTCCCCCGCCGAGAGGGGAGTAGACCCTCGCCCACATCTCGCCTCGCCTGCACCGCAGCTGCCAGTGCAATCAACCCTACCGAACATAACATCGGCACAAGTAGCGGCCACCAATCTGGTACAGTCAAACCACGCGTGGCTTGCAGCCAGCCAAACGGACTCAGGCTACTCACCCATGTCGGCTCAAGCAGCCCCTCGGCATTTTTTGTACCCATGAAGTCACCGATGCCGCGCACCACAAAACTCGCGCCAATCAAGCTCGCCACCATACCCGTCACCGAACGCGTGTTTTCAAACAACTGCGCCGCAAAAGCGGCTATGGCTGCCCACACAAAGCCAAACATACCAAACGCCGCACCATACAGCCACGCACTCTCTGTACTCCATTCACCATCTGCAATTGCCACCATACCTGCGCCAATACCAATCGCCAAAATAGCATTTGTCGCGGCCGCGACGAGCAACACCGCCGCCAGATTTGTCGTGCGATGCACTTGCCCAGAAAGTAGTAATTCCTGCGCGCCCATCTCTTCGTTTTGGCGTGTGTGCCGCACGACTAGCAACACATTCATAAACGCGATTGCCAACCCCCACCATAATAGCGTTTCAATCGTCATAAACGCCGCTAGTGTCGGCGAATCCATCGGCCCCGTCAAAAACAAACCCGCAGGATTAGCACCAAACGTCTGATATATCGTCGCCAGTTCGTCACCCGCACCGTAGGTATCGCGCAGCAGCGGCACCATCGCCAGCAGCGACGACACAATCGCAATAATCCACACAGGCAGCTTCACGCGGTCGCGGCGGAGAATCAGCCGAATCAGCGTCCCAAGGCCTGCCATATTATTCATCTCCGTACTTGCTCAAAAACAGCGTTTCGAGATTAGCATGTTCTTTTTTGAGCTCGGCGAGCGTATAGACAGACGCGGTTTTACCCTCGCGGATAATCGTTACGCGATCGCAAAGTGCTTCTACTTCGCTGAGAATATGGCTCGAAAGTAGCACTGTCTTGCTTTGTTGTTTGAGCGCGCGAATTTCTGCTTGAAACACTTGCTCCATGAGTGGGTCGAGGCCACTGGTTGGCTCGTCGAGAATGTAGAGATCTACGTCGCTGCTGAGGGCCGCCACGAGCGCGACTTTTTGGCGATTGCCTTTGCTATAGGTGCGAAATTTTTTGGTTGGATCGAGCTCAAAACGCTCAAGCAACTGCGCTCGCCGCTCTTCGCTCAGGCCACCGCGCAAGCTGCCCAATACGTCGATGATTTCACCACCCGTCAGATTCGGCCAAAAGTTGACATCGCCCGGCACATACGCCAGTCGTTTGTGTAATTTTACTGCATGTTTCCATGGATCATCGCCAAACAGCTTTGCCTCACCACTCGTCTTTTTGAGCAAGCCTAGTAGTACACGAATCGTTGTTGATTTACCCGCACCATTCGGCCCGAGAAATCCATGGACTTCGCCTGCCCGCACCGACAAATCAAAGTCATCAAGGACGCGCGACGAGCCAAACGTCTTGGTCATTTTTTGTATCGAGATGATTTCTTTGGGCTGCTCGGACATATACCCCTATGATACCACAAGCACTATTCGGCGGCTGACTGTCCTTCTATGTTAACTTTCGTCACTTTGCCATCAGTCACCGTTAAATTCAGTCGCCCTTCGCGAAAGTCCATGGTAGCAGGCAGCGGCTGCCCGTCTCGCTCAACGACACGTGCCGGTGTGTTTGACTGCTTAGCTTTTGCAAGCGCCGCCGCTTCGCTAAGTCCTACATAGTCATTATCGCTCGATACCTGTGCACTATTAGTAAAAGTTGTACCATTCACCAGGCATTGTTCTGGATAGCTTTCGAGCAATGAGCCGCTAACTTCCTTGCACTGCTCAAAGTTCGTTACCACGACAACTGGTCTTAGTAGTAGTATCACCACAGCTCCTGCCAGTATCAACGCTACTACACCAAGCGCACCAACAAAGTATTGCATCGTAGTGTTATTTGACTGCTTTTTCGTATCACTCATCAGTTCCCCCACTTCGCAAAATTTTCACCGTCGGCCTCCCCTTTGCAAGCTCGTCAATCAGCTTGTCTAGATAGCGCACTTCACGCATCAACGGGTCTTCTATCTCTTCAATCCGCACGCCACAAATCACACCAGTAATCTGCGTGCGATTTGGATTCAGCTTTGGTGCATGTGCCCAAAAATCTTCGAGGTTCACCTCACTAACCAGCGCGGCCTGCAACTCTACTTGGCTATATCCTGTCAGCCAACGAATAATCTCATCTACTTCGCTTTTCGTCCGCTCTTTTTTCTCCGCCTTGGTGATGTAGTGCGGATAGACGCTCGCAAGCGACATGGTGTAGATGCGATGTTTTGTCATGCTGGCTGCTCCTTGCCGTGGGTGCACTCTGGATACTCGAAATCATCGACATACGCCTTGGTAATTAGTTTTTTCAGCTCGCTCATATCTACATCAGCCAGCCGCTTGATGTAAATGCAACCTTTGCTGATTTTGTACGTGCCAAGCTCTGGAAAATCACTCGTCAGCCCTGCCGCATCAAACGTCACATACAGCGAAATCTTGCCTTTTCGCGGACTAAACCCAATCTGCGCCCAATCGCCCTCACGACCGCTGGCGTATTTGTAGTGATACGAGCCAAAGCCAATAATCGCACTCCCCCACATCACTGGCGGCTGGCCAGAAATCTCAGCCATCATCGCCACCAGCTCATGACTATCACTAGCTTGCTGTGCGTCATCAAGACTGTCGATAAAGGCTTCGACATCCGCTGGAGTAGGAACCGTCTTATTGCTCGTCATAATCATTACTTATTATAGCCTATGCTACAATATCTATCATAAAACCATGAAGCAGACACCCTCTTTACAACCTCTTCCTGTACATATCGCGCTCTACGCGTTTGACTTCCGCTGGAGCAACGAGCTATTGTGGCAGCTTGAAGTACCTACCGAGAAAATGAATGTCGATGAGCTTATCTGGCATTTTGATATACCATGGCTACACACCCCAAACGGAAGATTCGACCTAAAACCGACCGATGTCATGACACACCAGAATCATCACCCCGAAGAATATGCACGCACTATGCAATCAGACACAAGCTACCCGATTGATATCATGTTCAACAAAGGCCGCTGGCTCATCCTTGATGGTTTACATCGCCTAATGAAATCTGTCGATGCGGGCAAGCAAACCGTCACCGTGCGCAAAATTCCTCGCGAACTCGTACCTAAGATTGAAAAATAATCGCACCTATTGCGCGACGAACTTCAGCGACACAGAATTCACACAGTGCCGCACGTTTTTTGGTGTCAGATATTCGCCCTCAAACACATGGCCAAGGTGCCCACCGCAGTTGGCACAGGTGATTTCTGTTCGTGCGCCATCAGCATCGACCGTACGATTGACTGCGCTTTCGATCTCGTCATCAAAACTCGGCCAGCCACAATGCGAATCAAATTTGTCGCCCGAACGATAGAGCGGTGCATCACATTGCCGACAGACAAACGTGCCATTTCGGTTTTCATCAAGCAGCGCACCGCTATAAGGCAACTCTGTACCTTTGTCGATAATGACGCGCTTTTCTTCGGCAGTGAGTTTATTCATCGTTCACATCTTCCTGAAACCACTTGCTATACGCCTGGCGCGCTTTTACGATCTTTGGCTCAATCACAACGCTACAATAGCCATTGCCGGGGTTGTTGGCAAAATAATCTTGATGCTCCGCCTCAGCTTCATAAAACGCTTCGAGCGGCATGAGCTCTGTCACAATAGGATTATCCCAATGCGCCTGCGCTCGTTCTATAGCCGCCTCAAACTCGTGTTTTTGCGTATCGTCGGCATAAAACATCGCACTGCGATACTGCGAACCCACATCGGTGCCCTGGCGGTTTTTTGTTGTCGGATCATGAATCAAAAAGAATATATCGAGAATTGTCGCGGATGGGATCGCTGTATCGTCGAACGTCACCTGCACCGCTTCGGCATGACCCGTCTTGCCAGTCGCGACGGTATAATATTTCGCATCACTCGCCGCGCCGCCCACATAGCCAGACATCACCGACTCGACACCTCGCAGCCGCCGAAATACTGCGTCGAGGCACCAAAAACAACCGCCCGCAAGCGTATACGTTGTCATGCGCTCACCAATCGGCTACTTTTTGTCACCTTCGGTCTTATCCTTTACTGTATCGAGCGCTTCATTGACTTTTGCGCCGATCTCCTGCTTAGCGTTTTCGATATGATCTTTCACATTGCCAGCAATCTGCTGCGCCTTGCCTTTCGCTTCGAGCTCTTGATCGCCCGTTACTTTGCCTGCCATTTCTTCGGCAGTACCCTTTAGCTTGTCACCTAGTCCACTCATGGATTATTCCTTTCGTTACTGGTTGTTTGTATTCTTAGTATAGCGCGTAGAACTGAGTATTGGCTGAATTCGCTTCGTAAGCACATAACCAATACTCAAAAAATGACCTGGTGTCGGTAGTTCGATCGCATGCGCACCTTTGATATAGCTATGTTTTACCTCGACAACACGATCGCGACGTGAGTACATTGTCGTGATACGCTGCCGCATGTCTGGAGATAGCGTTGGTAGTTTCTTATCCAGCTCGACAAGCAACGGATAAAATGCAGGGTGGCGACGGCGCTGAAACTGTATTACATCCTCTGCCCCATGATTATACCCACATACTGTGACGACATGCTTGATACGCGCATGATGCAGCGCATACACATACAATGCCATTGCCCCTCCCGCGCTCTCGCCCACCAAGACCACCTCGTCATCGCCCGATTCATCCATCACCTGTTCGACCCGCTCGCACTTCTGCTCATATGTTTCCGTTTTGTCAGACCAGTGCATCGGTACAAGTGTTGCTTTTGCGCCGTCTTTTTCCCATCGACGCAAGGCCGCGCGCCGCAAGATGTCAAAATGACCACCAAATCCAGGAATATAAATATAATGCGTCATGCTTTTAGTCAACCACAGGTAAACTTTCGACCGGCATATCAAGAATCTGCGCAAGTGCGTCGATCTTTTGAAACTTACCGTATTTAATCATTGTGCCGTTTGCCGCATACAGCCGATAGTAGTAATCATATTGCACCACTTCGCCGCGAAAATTCTTGGCCGTTGTCGGCTGGTCAATGCGCCGAATATACCAGCCGTCCGGCTCGTCTGCCAGAATCCGTTTTAGCTTTGCGTAGTGGTTAAATGCCATTTCTCACGAGCCAAAATTCATCCACACAGGTTCCCAGTGATTGCCGTCTGGATCAGTCACTTCCAGGCCAAACATTTGGTCTTCGGGCACGCCCATATCCACCTGATAGTAATCGCCACCATTTGCCTTGGCAGTGTCGGCGAATTGCTGCACCGCCTCGCGCGAGTCCATCGAAAGCGCCAGTAGTACCCCCAACTGCGTTTTTGGAAAAGCAACCGTTTTACTACCAATAAACTTCTGATAAAAATCACGTGTCAGCAACATCACGATAATCTCATCCGACCACATCATAGCTGCACCATTTTCGTCGGTAAACGTAGGATTGTTGGTAAATCCCAGTTTTTCGTAAAATTCCTTCGACTTTTCGAGATCCGTGACTGGTAGATTGATGAAGACTTGCTTGGCCATATATCCTCCTTGGTTATATATCTATTATACTCCTCGGGGGTTCGTGTCGTCATTTCGCTTGAAAATGCGGGGCGTAGATCAGATCGAGAAGTTTCATTTACTTCTTGTATTTCCTTGCGAGTGGAATAGTAATGGTACGGGTCGCATTCGCCGCCCGCGACAATGAGGCGATCGGACGATATTCATATCCTATATGAATCAGTTTTGCACCGAGTTTTGTCGCAGCTTTGAACGCAGGCAACAAATCAGTATCGGCACTCACGACGACAATTTCAGTATCTGGATTTGCTTCGGCAACAATTCGCACTGCCAACCCGACATCTACACCCTTTTCGGTAAGTTTCCAACTTGTATGACCTTGCTCGCACTCTACTTCGCGGGCGCGTAAATACCCGACTTTGATAAAGGTAATCCGCTGCTTTTGAATATCATTTACAAAATATGATTGCTGCCGCACAGCTCCTTCAGACTTGAGCTTTATTTCTTCATTCTGATCATAGATCCTCAGTCGCGCACCAAACCACAATATTTCCGAGGGGAGATTATCTTGTAACACCTCTTCAAGCAAACCACGAAAATCAAATCCGTTTATTTCCGAACGGTCGGCTTTTTGTTCGTCAGTACCGAGCAGATGGCGCAATCCATATACGAGATTTTCTCCATCGATAAGTACTATACGCTTCATACTCTCAGTATACCAAAACAAAGACCTCGCAAGGACGGATCCAAGCGAGGTGCTGTACCTAAATACTAGCAAATACCTCGCGTTTTGTCAATAATATGACGCCCGCCGAGCACGTCCGACCACCAGGCTTTATCCGCCTCCAGATTGCAGAACCTGCCAGAGCATCTTCCATATCGGCGCAATTGTCTGATTTCGAGGCAAAAATTGTTCGAGACGACAAAAGATAGCTATGCCTATCTTGCGAAGTCTCAGGCGGTTTTTGACCGGAAGCCAGGTGATTTTTAGCCTGAATGGCAAGATACTCGATAGGTTCTAGGATGGATAGATGAGCGTGCGAAGACCGAGGAGTTTCATGGGGTTATTATACAACCATCCTTTATTTTCGAGTCAGTCCAGAGGACACACGCTCTCGTTAGCCGGACCACTTTACATCGCGATCACTCCCCATGTAGCACATGGAATATGATATAATATAGAAAGTCTCACCTCAGTAAAATGAAAGAAATAATTTGGAAGGCTCCACACTCGACCCATCTATACCTATAAAAACACAAGATATCGTGTTTCGTTATAATGGCATTCTCGACAATGACACAAATTGCTTTCATCTAAATTATGAGAGTGGTCGATATAGAGAAGATGAGTTAGTAAAGCTCATTAGAGACGCCATCCCGAGCTTCGCTCTTACACACGATGAGTATGAGCAATATATGAAAGAGATGGCCATCTCCGAAGCGAATTCTACTGCAATAAACCGCATATCAAACGCTCATAAGAACGCAAAGGGCGATTACGGTGAATTGTTGCTATTCTTAATACTAGAAGCTTTTGAAAATGCACCTAAATTCGTCACCAAAGTAAAGCTACGAAGCAGCAAAGGCGAACAAATCAAGGGCTACGACTGTGCACACTTTACAGTGGGAGATAATGACGAAGTTATTCTTTGGCTAGGTGAGGCGAAATTTCACCAAACCATTAGTAGTGGAGTTGCAGATGCGATAAAGTCCATCAGCGCACACACCCAAGACACTTATATACGAAACGAGCTTGACCTGCTTTACGACAACGTTGAGCGGAATTCAAAAATTAACCAGCATTATTATGATGTTCTTATGCCATATCTAAGAAAAACTCGCTCACTTGATGATGTCACTATCAATATTCCAGTTCTGCTGACTTACGACAGCTCTGCCATAGGCAAGGCAACCTCTCATACATCTGAGGAATTTAAACAGTGGATAGATGCTGAATTACAAAATATCTCGACCACTTACCTGAAGGGTAAAACGTGGCCATCTCACCTATCTACAAATATTATTTTCTACGTGTTCCCCCTTAAGTCAGTAGCAACTATCAAACAAAGTCTCAAGGTTATAGAAGATGCTCTTCGATAACGAACGAGTTCTGGTTAAATATCAGGTATCTGCTCTGAAGAACGGTAAATCCCTACCGGACGAAGATATTGCCACGCTACTACGAAACACTTTCTTTCTTCTTAACTCTGCCGAATCCGAAGACTACAATCTAGCGCTCTCATCCATATGCCACGTTGCAGAAATAGAAAATAAATCGTCCCATGTAGGAGAGTTGCTAAACGAATGTATAACTAAGTCACGAATTTTTCTCTACAGCGATATGCTTGCAAGCGGTGATACCAATAGAAACCCTAGGCTAGACTTATTCTCAGATTTCGCGAAGGACTTTTACACGAGTAGATTTAGTTCGACCGTTTTTACCAGAGACCAGAAAACAATTCTCGATGCCTACAGGGAACATCCGCGTGTTGTAGTTAGCGCGCCCACATCTTTTGGCAAAACAAAAATAATCGAAGAGATATTGCTAGAATATCGCTATAAGGATGTCGTACTGATATTCCCGACAGTAGCCCTACTCTCGGAACAATATAACAAATTGAAAAAGTCGCCTCTCGGAAAAGAGTATACTATTTCGAAATCATCTCGTACGAACCCCTCAAAAGATGGAAAGAATATTTTAGTTCTTACGCCCGAACGATTAATCTCATTCCTAGATGACCATCCGGATTTTGAGCCCAACTTCTTCGCAATGGATGAAATTTACAAAACAGATGTTGAATCAGAAGATGAGCGATTCAAAGTCTTCACCTACTGTCTGTATAGGCTATCTAAGGCATGTAGAAATTTTTACCTAATCGGCCCCTTCTTTACAGACTTTAGTGGCGGATTCTGTAGTCGCTTTGATGCAAGGTTTATGCGTTTTGATTCAGAGATCGTACAAAAAGACTATTTCCGAAAACCCGATTTAACTTCTGGTCGATTTTCTGGAATGCCAATTCGTGTTGTTCAAGATGGGAACAAAACCCTCGCACGCTCAATTGAGAATATCAAAGATAAGCGTAGCCTTGTGTACAGGTATCGAAAAGATGCAGCCGAAAAAACAGCAATCCATTTAGCAAACGGCAAACGAGAAGACGTTGATTACAATCAAGACCTTTTACAATATATTTCCGATACCGTATCTCCGAATTGGTGCTTAATTGACTGCCTAAAGAAAGGTGTAGGATTCCATCACGGCGGTATCCCTAGACATATCCAAGAGGCGATAGTGCAATCATTTGAAAAAGGCGAGATAGAGCAAATCGTATGCACCACTTCCTTAACTGAAGGAGTAAATACTTCAGCAAAAAGTGTTTTTCTTCTTGATAGCTACCTCGGTCGAAAGTCTCGACCATTGAAACCTTTTGAACGGAAAAATATCGAGGGCCGTTCTGGTCGTTTTAAGACTCACTTTACGGGCAATGTTGTATATCTCGATGAATTTAGCGAAGACAAAGAAGACGACTACAAAATCGACCTTGAATACTGGGAAGGAGAGTCTATCAGCCTCGAGTCGTTAATACAGGTTGAGCATAGTGACCTCAGAGATGATGACAAGAAAAAGAAGACTGAACTTCTGGATAAGCTACAAGAGGAGAATATTCCCGAAACCCTTATTAGAATGAACCGCTATATTGACGTTCAAGGGCAAATAAGATTACTGAATTATCTACGTTTTAATACTAGTATTAGTGACTGTTATTTCAGCAGTCTGATTCCCGATAATGAAACCCTCTCAAGGATTTTGTCACTTACTTACCAGTTCTTATTTAGTGAGACTGATAAACAATCGAAGAAATGGACAGAAGGACAAGTTATCGCAGCTACCAAGTATTGGGTAGGCCAAAAACCAAATATACCCTCGCTGATTAACTACAACATCATATCTCAATCGAAGAATATTAATACACGAATTAGAAATGTTTTCACGTTCACGTCACACTTTCTAGAATTTGCGTGGCCGAAATATTTAAAGGCATTTGGAAACATCTACAATTATGTAGCTCTTGAGACCAGCAATCCAGAAATTAATATCGACTATCTACTAATGAGGCTTGAATATGGTGCTGACGATGTTCACGAAGTAGCGTTAAAGGATGCCGGACTCCCTAGTGATATTATCAAGAAAATTAGGCACCTATTTATAGGGTGTGAAACATTCGACCAGCTGCATGACAAATATCCATCTGTGGTTTCAGAGCTTACGATTATACTATCTCCGTTTGAACTATCTCTAACAGAGGAGTATCTATAGCACCATCCCGTAGAGTAGTATCATTCTAATTTAACCACGTTCATCTAACAATAAACTGTGGACTACTGTACAATAAAAGAGCCAAACTTAAACAATTCGGAAACAATTTAGGTTTCAAGACGAAAAAAGGTGACCATGTGTTACAATTTGAGTCTTGCGACCTGAATTGTTTAAGTTTGGCGACGCACGTGGTCGCCTTTTTTGATGCCGTGATTACTGCGTGAATATTATTGACGCATCGCAAAGTCATATGGCTCAAAAGAACTTACACGTAGCAAAACAGCAGAAACTAGACGAATTTTATACGCAGATTGGGGATATCGAGCGGGAGTGTTCGCGGTATCGGGAGCAGTTTAAAGGCAAAGTTATTTTCCTGAATTGTGATGATCCAGTGGAGAGTAACTTTTGGCGGTATTTTGCGTTGAACTTCACGCGCCTCGGGCTAAAGAAGCTTGTCGCCACACATTTCGATCGTGAGAAATCGACATACAAGCTGGAACTGACTGGTGATATGAACGAAGACGGCACAGTGAATGACGATGACATCGTCAAGACGCCACTGAAGCAGAATGGTGATTTTCGTAGTGATGAATGTATCGAGATTTTGAAAGAAGCAGATGTCGTGGTGACGAATCCTCCGTTTTCGCTGTTTCGTGAATACGTGGCGCAGCTCATGGAGCACGACAAAAAGTTTTTGATTATTGGCAGTAAAAATGCCGCAACCTATAAAGAGATTTTTCAACTAATCAAACAAAATACGCTCTGGCTTGGTTACGGATTTGCTGGTGGTAATGCATATTTCAAAACTCCGCACATTAAAGAATTTGCGAGTGGCGTCTACGACGAAAAGACGGGACTAGTGAAGTTCCGAAATATCTCTTGGTTTACAAATCTTGATACATCGAAACGCCACGAAGAACTGACATTATTCAAACAATACAATCCTGATGAATATCCGAAGTATGACAATTACGACGCAATCGAAGTTTCAAAAGTTGCCAATATTCCAGTTGATTACGATGGCACAATGGGTGTCCCTATTACCTTTTTAGATAGCTACAATCCTGAGCAATTCGAAATTCTTGGCAATGAGTACGATTTGAATATTGAAAAAGGTCGTGGCTACATTAACGGCAAAAGGATGTATAGCAGAATATTTATCAAAAGGAGGCAGCAATCATGAAAATCCAACTCAAAGAAATCCCTGTTCGCGACGTGGCGCAGAATTTTGTGAACAACGAAGAAGAAGGCGTGATTGGCTATGATGGCAAGCTGAACATCCGCCCGAAATATCAGCGTGAGTTTATCTACAAAGATGCGCAGCGCGACGCGGTAATCGATACAGTGCGAAAGGATTTTCCGCTGAACGTGATGTACTGGGCGGTGAACGAAGACGACACATACGAAGTACTCGACGGGCAGCAGCGGACGATCAGTTTGTGCCAGTATGTGGCGGGTGATTTTAGCGTGGAGTATCAGTATTTTCACAACCTGATGCACGAGGAGCAAGAGCAGATTCTCGACTACAAACTGATGGTGTATTTCTGCGAGGGCGACGACCGCGAGAAGCTGGAATGGTTCAAGACGATCAACATCGCCGGTGAAAAGCTAACCGACCAAGAACTGCGCAATGCGATTTATACCGGCACGTGGCTGACGGATGCGAAGCGATATTTCTCTCACAGTAACGGCGCGGCGTACAACTTGGCGAAAGACTATGTGAATGGTTCACCAATCCGCCAAGACTATCTAGAGACGGCGATCAAATGGATTTCGGGCGGTAATATCGAGCAGTATATGTCGGAGAATCAGCACGCGCAGAATGCCAATGAGCTGTGGATGTATTTTCAGAGCGTGATCAACTGGGTGACGCTGACGTTTCCGCAGTATCGCCGCGAGATGAAGGGCGTGGACTGGGGCAAGTTGTATAACGCGTACAAAGATGGGTCTTTTGATACTGATGCGCTAGAGGATGAGATCGTGCGCCTGATGATGGACGAGGATGTGACGAAAAAGCCCGGCATCTACGAATACGTGCTGACGCGCGAGGAGAAATACCTATCGATCCGCACCTTTACCGACAATATGAAGCGCGAGGCGTATGAGCGACAGGCTGGTGTGTGCGTGGCGTGCGGGAAGCATTTCGAGCTACGCGAGATGGAAGCGGATCATATTACACCGTGGGTTGAGGGTGGGCATACGACAGCTGAGAATTGCCAGATGTTATGCCGAGAGGATAATCGGAGGAAGGGTAAAGGTTAAAATATATGTTTATCGAGATATATTTATTTTAAAACGATAAATATATCTCGATGATAGACCCATGCCCAAGAAAACATCTCCTATCAACATCGACGTCATGCTCGCCAAACGAAAAATGAGCGTCACCAAACTGTCCGAGCGTGTCGGCATCACCATGGCAAATCTCTCAATCCTCAAAAACGGCAAAGCCAAGGCTGTGCGCCTATCGGCGCTCGAGGCTATTTGCGAGGCGCTTGATTGCCAGCCAAGCGACATACTCGAATATCGAAAATAGCCTCGTCTCGCCCTCGTAGCTCTCAAATGGCGCACAAGCTTCTACTAGGGCATACCAGCTATCCCACCCACTCGCCACTCAACAACACTCGGGCGACGCACAATATCTGTGGCGCACGTCGAGACAACAGTGATGACGCTACGCATATTTTTCCCTGTATGTAGCTGCTTCACGAAATGCCAGCTCTATCGCCTCTCTCGGTGTGCTCGCGCCCCGAGTCAGTCGGCGCTCACGCACATCGATATATTCATCGGCCAACCTGTCAGCCCATCCGCCGTAGCCTTTTAGTGCTATCGTTGGGATGTCCGCCTGGTAGGCAATAGCAAGCTCAGTCAGAGTGCCAGAGCCGCCGCTAATAGCAATGACCGCGTCACAGCCCGTGACAAGTACGGTTTCGCGACCCCCTCCACGCTCTAGTCCGCACGGGATGATAATGTCGGCATCTTCCTGCCAGACATCTTTGCCCTTGCCATAGGTAATACCGACCGTCAGTCCGCCAGCGTCTTTGGCGCCGCGACATGCAGCAGTCGAAAGCGAATCACTGTCTTTTTCTGCACCGAAAAGCAAGATGCCACTGTTTTCTGCTACTAGCTTACCGATCTCATACGCTGCATTTTCTACTTCTTTGGCATAGTTGAGGTCTGCAGCCGAACCCATGACGCCGATTTGAAATTTTCTCATATTCTTCCCTCTCCTATTTTGACTAAATTAAGTAAATATAAATCATCTGCGAGCACAGCCAAATTATTTTCTCGAACCGAAGCACCAGATTGCACAAGCTCAATAGCTACATCTGCCGCAGGAGTGTCGCCTGTAAGTTCAGCCTCTACACAGCCGTCAACCTTTAGCAATGTACCGCTCAGGGCCAATTCTGTCATGAGTCGACGCGCCATAACTGGATATGAAGTTGCAATTATCAGTTCTTGAGATTGTAGCGATGCGAGATTCACACCCACGCGCCCAAGCAATGCAAATCTGAGTGGCTGTCCGTCTTTCTTAATTGGCTCTAGCGTCTCTCCTTCAACTCCAGCCTCTATCGCTGCATCTTCCCCGATGATCGCTAGGCTTGATTCTCCACCTTCGAGTGCTAGCTGTATTGCCCTATTGCTGCGGCGTAATGAATATGCTTGACCACCTTGCTCGTAAGTGAAGACACCTCCCCGGAAATGCCGTCTCGGCGTCAATCCCAAGTATGTTTGCCACCTGCTCTTTGTTGCCTTTTGCAATATAATTTTGCTCTGCCATTGTTCTCTCCATATATAAAATTAATGATTATACAAAACGCCAGCGTCGTGCTGGCGTTTTATTTATATAGCGAAAACCCTAGGCACGAGCTGGCGGAAGATGGGCATGATGAGCGTCGATTGCTTGCAGTGCAGCGTCGTAGCCGCCCGTACCGTTTTTGAGCCAATCGCTAATCCGTGCGACGGTGCGCGAACTGAGTTTCGTCGCCGCCACAATATCGGTATATTTCGCACCAGCGCGGAGCATTTTTGCCGCTTCCAGCCGTGCGCTGATTTCGATAATTTCTTTCTCCGTCATGACATCGCGGAGAAATTTTTGCATCGTTTTTGCATCATCAATAAGACACAATGTTTCGATAAACTGTTGCGTCATATCTATATTCAGATTTTTCGATGCGTTTTTAGTCATGCATTTACTTTATCAAGGTAAAGTAACATTGTCAAGTCGCATTGCTGATTGAAACAACTACTTAAACTCAACGACACGATCACGACGGTACTTTACCAGATAATCACGCCCATCCGGCGCATGCGTATAAAGATAGGTTGCATCATACTTCACCAAATTAATTGTACGCCAATGCTTAGCACTATTTGCTCGCGGCGTTTGATACCTCACGGTTACCGCGCTGCCTACATGCGATGCAAGATAGATATTAAATTCATCCTGGTTGACTTCGCGGCTACCGACACTAAACGTCTTCTTTACCGAAGCGATAGTTTTCGAGACAGGTGCCGATGGAGCAGTCCCCACTACCGTAACATGGTCAACATGCTCCGCGGAAAAATCTGTAACATACATCTCCTTTGGAGCTTCCTCGGGCGTGACCATTTCGCCCTCGAGTTCTTTTAAGACATCTGACTTACTTCTAGGCCTAGTGTCCGAGAAATAGTGATGTATATATTCAACAAGGGCTTTTTGCTCAGCAGCCCGATCATTGACCCAATCAAAATATGAGACACGATAAAAGTCCCAGCCTGCCGTCTCCAAAGCACACTGCCTATCCCAATCATCCTTCACATATACCTGTCCGTCACCACCCTCAAAGTGTGATGGACCATCCATCTCAAGCGCAAGCTTCTTACCATTACGATATACGACAAGATCAATCTTGAAGCCAAGAGACTCGACCTGCGTCGTAAGCGTATAGTCGCTCGCATCCAACGTCTGTGCAAGATGAGCAAATACTTCCTCTTCAAAGTATGAGTCAAACTGCTGCTCGTCTTTGCCATGACGACGTATCACTGTGCCATTGTTCTCAACATACTCAAGATACCTTTTAATCCAAATACCTTCAGGCCACAATTCAGGGGCAAGAGAAGTAACTGCATGGACCTGCAACTTCGCGCGGCTAAAAGCAACATTAACACGCCCCGCCGCAATGTCCTTACGAATCTCGCCACCTTCGCCCGTCAGCGCGATATATCGCCTCTTGTCGGTCGGGTCTTTTATGACAAACGAGTAAATGATAATATCACGCTCGTCACCCTGGATACCATCAATAATAGAAACTTTGATATCCTCATCTTTGATCGTATCGCGCAGAAGTTCTGCTTGTTCGTTGAAGAATGTCAGCACAGCGATAGATTTACTGTGTAACACAGGGTCATCTTTTATTTCAGTGATCAGTTCTTGAATCTTCCGTATTTCCGCAAGGTTTGTTTTATCGGATAATTCTTCATCACTATTCGTCTTAACAATGTGTGTCAAAAGCACTCGACCAGTATCTTTATATGGAACGATATTGTCGTTAACCGCCTCTAATTTTCGACCAATAGGCTCATAAAAGGACTCGTTCGAAAATCCAATCAATTCTCTGGGAGAGCGATAATGATATTTCAGCGTTGCAGTCTTAAAACCGTTCAGAGTAGCGATATCCATGACAGACTTTACCGTATCTTCCTCTGCCTTGATTTGATAAACATCCGGAATCTTATGTTTCTTGGCGATGGCACTTAGTTGATCGTTGGACTTGAACATTATATTGTCATCTCGCATCTGCAAGGTATCACCAAAGAAAATGGTGTGTTTGGCACGAAACATCGCAGGAAACGCATACGCAAAATTACACTGAGAGGCCTCGTCGATAATAACGTAATCAAACGCATTCATCTCCAACGGCACAATTCGGCTTACATCGTCGAGACTCATCATCCAAATTGGCAGCACCTTCGACATTGCACCAAAGTTCTCGCTATTGTGTTTGAGACGGTCGAATGTTTTATTGGCTTTTTTGCTTTTTGTGAGACTGCGCGCAACTTGAGCAAGTGTCGCCCTCACGCCCTTGCTATCATTTGCCTCGCTCACCCTCGTTAAAATGCGATTACGCACATAATTTGCTACATTCGTTCTATAAAATTTTCGAATATCTTTTATTTCGCGATTAAATTCGTTCGCGGAATAGAGTGATATTTCTTCTATCTGCTCGGAGATATCGTTATAACGAATGAGGTCTTGAAAGACTTTGTCTTTTCCATGCCCCAAAACAATCTCTTTCAAAAGATCATACGTGATCGCGGGCATTTCTACACTTTTCAGCACATCGCCGAGGATAGCTTGTTGCTCCGCAACCGACCGTCTTTCGCTATCATACACAAAGTAATCGGACAGACTGCCGAGCAGCTGCAAGCGAGCCGACTTTGTGCTATCAGAGAAAAGCACCTTCTCAACTTCGACATATATTTCTTGCAGCAAGTTACGTCCATAGTCTTTTAGTGCACTGCGAAGCTTGACCTCGTTTACTTTGCCGCCTATCCATCCCGACCTTTCGGGCATATTCGCTTTGAAGTAGTCTTGAATATTTATGAGGGCATCAATCGTACTCGGATAATCAAGCTCGAGATGTCCAAACTTTTTGCTCGCCGCTTCAATGAGTTTTTCGTGTGTAGCCTCATACTCAGCGACACTTGCCTTCAGGCTGGCGATCGTATCCTCGACGGCACATGCTTGGCTATACCACTCGCTATCAATTTCATAGGGGTATATAGCATCCAGATACCCAAGACTTCGCCGTTCCTCGTACAGTGTATACACAGAGCGCTCATTGTTGAGGCTTTCCACAAAAGTATTCGCAGACCGAGAAAGCAAAGCTAGCGGCTGTCTCAGATCTCCCACTTTTCTTTTTTGAAACTCTCGATTGAGCGCAAGGAGCGTATTGGCAGCGCTATCCTTCTCATCTTCTTCCGTATATAGCTTTGATGTTTTGTCAGGGATATACCCATAGAGAAAAGGAATGTCGAGCGTTTTTAGTTTGTCTTTTACGCCGCGTATTGCCTGGTCTTTTTGGCTTGCAAACAAGACACGTTTGCCAGTTGCCGCCAAGTGGACAAGAAGGTTTGAAATTGTCTGGGATTTACCAGTCCCTGGCGGGCCTTCGACAATAACCGCTTTGTTGCCAGTAATGCCCAAGACTTTTAATTGATACTTGTCGTAATCAAAGGGAAAGAATATCTCAGTGCTCCCATCATCAGACACGGTCTGCTCAATCGCCATGTCTTCGTCAGACACCCAGCTACCGAGTGATGTTTCAAGAAGCGCCTCGTCCTCAAGTGCCGCTATCTCTTTTAGGTCTTCTGCCAAGAAGTGATTTGTTTTAGCAGCAAGCGCAACGCAACTTCCCGTGTAGCGAGGAGCCTCTGAGATGTTCCGAGCGTTCACACGCTCAAGCTGGACACGAATTGTCGACCAGAGGTCATCTGCGAACTCTCTCGCGATAGGACGAGTTGTCTTATCGTCTGCTTCTGCGTCAGTGATAAATGTAAATATTGTGTCATAATATTGTTGCGGCAGATAATTTTTCAGTGCACCACTCGCTACTTCGATATAATTATCGGCGATATTAATCGTGACATCTACACCGTCAGAGGTGAACCTAAAGTACAAAGAAGCAACAGGAATCTGAAACAAAGGCGCATCGTACTTCTCGTAGTCATCGCTATACTCCGCATCAAGGTATCGTTTCGCTTCAAATGAGACAAAGCCCGTTTGAATCACTACTCGCTTTGTGTATTCATCGGTTTTGATCTTCGTGTCGATCTCCTGTAGTTTATTCAGAAGCTCTCTATCGTGCTGAACTCGCTGTTCTGCCTGCTTTTGTTCATCACTCTTTTCTTCTTCGGGAGTCTCCATATCGTATTGGCTATCAAGCGCTGTCACCAACTTGAGCGAAACACTGTCAACATCATCTCCAAAAACGAGCTTCTCTGCTGGCAGCTTTGCAGTATCAATGAGATCAGTCTTAACCGGTCGGCTTCTTGAGCCGCTACTCGAAATAAGACTTACATAATCAAGTCCGTACTTGGCTAGTTGACTAATGGAAGGCGCTTTTGTCATACGTGTATTATAGTTATCCTTAGACAAATTATACCGCACTTATGCATCATAGGGACCAAGTACGTCGATTTGCCGCAGTCCCAGTAATGGCTCTAGCGGTACACTCTATAGACGATGCGTGCACCGACTAGCTCTGTTGCATTATTATCGCAATATCTCCAGTAACTCACGCGTTGTCATCAGATTAAATACCTTTCCCTGATTTGTATCACTGTCCATTGCCTTTGATTCAGCAGCTTTAATCGACCTCTTCACCAGTGTCAAAGCGTCACTCACCGCAAGCCACTTCTTGACAAACCGAGCCTCGCCCACATCCTGAGGATTAGTCATACCGTCTTCAGTATCAAAAAGCGCAGTATACCCATGAATCACATACTTTTTGCCTAAAAAACTTCGATATTGAACAACGGTGCCAACCGCTTCTATATCTTTCACGCTCACACCAAGCTCTTCCTGAAGTTCCCGAACAATCGCGTCATTCTCAGACTCGCCAGACTCCACACCACCGCCCGGAAGCAAACCTTCGTTAAGAAGCAATACGAAGTATCTCGTGCCGGACAACATCTTGCTGCACGAGCATTGTCTCGTACCCTAGCTCTCGCTGAAGACGCTTGGCAACCGTCGTTTTGCCACCACCAGAATTGCCGCGCAGAATAATCAGCCTAGTCATTCTGCCCTCGCAAATATTCAACCACCTCTGGCCACACTCCACTTTGCCAATATTTTTCTTGCGCCTCATCGCTCATCATACCAAGCGGCTCACTGTAGCCATCCGGAATAAAAAGAGAGTTCGCAGGCCAGCCAGAAGGTCGATACTGCCCCGGCTGTGCAATTGTACCATGATACTTTTTTGTAAATATTTTTGACGTTCCATCTGGAAATCCAATCGCTGTCGCATCTACGAAATAAGCGCTCCGGTCAGCTTCACTATCGAGCAAAGTTAGATATTTTTCTTCCGACAACCACTCATTGACATACTTCACAAACGGACCAGGAAAGCCACCGAGCGCCTGAATAAAGAAGCCGGCGTCTGCTTTCACACAGGGCTCGCCAAGCGCTCTCGCTGCATACGTCGCCGAATAACGGGCAATTTCTTCGCAAGATTCACTCTGGATTTCTGGTACGTCAAACGCATGCTGCACAAGATCAACACCGTCAATTGCGTCGAAATAGTTCTTAGCAATTTTGAATTTCAATGTATTTGTCGTCAAATAATTTATTTTCATAGATTTTTATCCGCCCAAGCCTTCTCTACCACATCCGCCACCATATGCATATAAGTGTCGACAGCGCCGCGTGATTTTTCGATAAACTCTTCACGCGGAATCCATTCGTATTTTGAGTGCTCCCAGCTCATCGTGATCTCTGGTCGTTTGGAAAATTTTACACGATACAAGGCGTTGTATGTATTATGGAGCGAATACTCCGAACCTGCATAAATTTCTTCGGCGTCTTCGGGCGCGATGATAACACCAGCTTCTTCCTCAACCTCACGAATCATTGTCTCAAGGGTAGATTCCCCGTCTTCGAGCGTGCCACCTGGCAAATCTGGATCTATACCAAACGCCGGATGATCACTCCGATACATGAGGAGATAGTTATCTTTGTCATCAATCATGACAAGCTTAGCAACTTTTTTCATAGCTTTATCTTCCTTTCTATATTATTCGTTTGAGTAGCTCGGGCAATGGATCGCCAAACCTCACTTCGCGGACAATTTTGAGTGAGTCGTGCAGCCCCAAGTGCGGATATTCCACGCGGTATGCCGCCATCACATCGCCAAACACTGCGTCGCCCCAGTCCAATCCAAGTTGGTCAGCAACGTGCTGTATCGCTGCCTCAGACTCACCTTCGATTTCGATATACGGCTTGAGCCACGGCCACTCATCAAGCATAATTTCGACTGCGCCCAGCCGCCAGTTCTCACGCTTGGTGTGCTGTTCTGATGTCACCTGCAAGCCTGCCTGTGCGAGTAACGCAATGGTCTGGTCATAGCTGCTCACCTCGACTTCAATTTCTTTGGCACCATCAACCGACAGGCTATCGAACTGTTTGTACGTCATCGTGACCTTATCGCCCTCGTCGCGCACACGCAAAAACGCGTCCTTGCCTGTCTTCATAAAATCATTATCAATCGTGACGCGCCGCATTGAACGCATTGGCTGTTCGCACACACCGCCAAGCGCACGTAACTTTGCACGAATATCCTCAAAGTTTATAGCAAGGAATTTCGCTTCTATTTCCGCTTTCATCGTAGTTCCTCGTTAAAATTATCAACAATCTGCACTGGCAACACAGTCTCGACATACTTTTCGATATCAATTGTCTGCAAAAATTCTGGCAACAAATCCTCAGTAGCTGGATCGATAAAATCATATCTCGCCAACTCTTCTGCACCATGTGACGTCTTTACCAAATCGATATCCATAAAATCTTCTGGATTCGTAATGTGGTAGAAAAATTCCAACTCTTCGTCGCGCCCCGGCCGAGTCGAACGCAGCTGCTGCCCAAAAAGCATACGCCCCACTTGCGCCGCGACACCCGTCTCCTCCAGCAGCTCGCGCCGCACGCCATCTGCGAGTGACTCAAATGGATCCAGCCCACCACCTGGCAAGCACCAATAATCCGCCTCGCCGCCATCTTTTGATTTATGCTTGACCGCAAATAATTTCCCCTCGCACCAAATAATAGCTCGCACGTTGATACGTCGTTTGTCCATTGTTATCTCCTCGTATAGTTAGTTCGATAACGCTAGCGGTTCGGCTCGTCCGAACGTGCACGTGTAGAGGATTCCTTTGAATCACCAGCAGGGAATCATAGTATTTTTATTGTATCATAAGTATATGCAAGAATACATCGAGATCCAAGGTGCGCGCGAGAATAATCTGAAAAATGTCAGTTTGCGGATTCCCAAGCGCAAAATCACGATTTTTACTGGTGTATCAGGGTCTGGCAAAAGCTCGATTGTATTTGACACGATTGCATCCGAAGCGCAGCGCCAACTGTACGAGAACTTCAGTGCGTTTGTGCGCGGATTTTTGCCGAAGTATCCGCAGCCAGATGCCGATGCAATTAGCAACCTCAGCATGGCAGTCATCGTCGACCAGAAGCGTTTGGGCGGCGGCGCACACTCAACCGTCGGCACTATCACCGATATCTACGCGGTGCTTCGCCTGCTGTATTCACGCGCGGCACAGCCGTATGTTGGCGCGTCATACTACTTTTCGTTCAACGACCCGAACGGTATGTGCATGGAATGTAGCGGCTCAGGCACCAAACTAACCATCGACCAAGACAAACTTATCGATATGAGCAAATCATTAGCGGGCGGTGCGATACATGTGCCGTTTTTCGCCACGTGGGAGATGAATAGCTACCTAGCATCAGGCTATTTTGATATCGACAAAAAACTCAGCGACTACACCACCGAAGAGCTTGATCTGCTGCTATGGGGCAAAAACCGCAAGTTCAAGATGAACATGGGCGGCAATAGCATGAACATCACCTACCTCGGCGTGCTAGAAAAAATCACCCAAAGCTATATCAAACGCGACATCAAATCACTGTCGGAACGCACGCAAAAAGCCGTTGCACCATATTTGCATGAAGCCGAATGTCCGCTGTGTCATGGCGCGCGGCTCAACCAAGCTGCGCTCGGTGCAAAGATCAATGGTCTGAACATTGCCGACATGACTGCTATGGAAGTTGAGGCCATGATACCCGAGCTACAAAAAATCACCGACCCAACTGCTGCGAGCGTCGTCGCTACACTCACCGAACGCCTGCAACACATGGTCGACATTGGCCTAGGCTACCTGAGTCTGAATCGCGAAACCGACACACTCAGTGGTGGCGAATCGCAGCGTATCAAGATGGTAAAGCATCTGTCGAGTAGCCTGGTCGATGTAACGTATATATTCGACGAGCCAAGCATTGGCCTCCACCCGCGCGACGTCCACAGGCTCAACGAATTGCTACAAAAACTTCGCGACAAAGGCAACACAGTACTCGTCGTCGAGCACGACCCAGACGTGATCAAAATCGCCGACCATATTGTCGACGTTGGCCCGCGTGCTGGTCGGCATGGTGGCGAGATTATGTTTGAAGGCACGTACGCAGATCTGCTACAGTCCGACACACTGACTGGCCGTCACTTGCAGCAGCAACTGCCGATAAAAAGCTCGTTTCGCTCGGCCACAGGTGCACTTAGTATCGTGGGCGCGACGCGCAACAACCTCAAAAATGTCAGCGTCGACATACCAACAGGCATCATGACAGCCGTCACTGGCGTGGCCGGCTCGGGCAAAAGCTCGCTCATCAACCAAGTATTTTTGCAGCAATATCCCAACGCAGTCGTGATCGACCAATCAGCCGTCGCGGCCAACCGCCGGTCGAACCCTGCCACCTACACAGGTATCATGGACGGTATTCGCAAAGCCTTTGCCAAAGCCACTGGCGCTGCGCCCGGACTATTTAGCTTCAACTCCAAAGGTGCGTGCGAAAACTGCCAAGGTGCTGGCGTTATCTATACCGACCTGGCGTTTCTCGACGGCGTGCAAACTCCGTGCGAAGTCTGCGAAGGCAAGCGCTTCAAAGCCGAAGTGCTCGACATGAAACTTGGTGACAAATCAATCAGCGACGTGCTCGAAATGACCATCGATCAAGCACTCGAATTCTTTGACCAAAAAGATATCACCCGCACCCTCCAAGCTATGACTGACGTCGGTATTGGCTACTTGACGCTTGGCCAGCCGCTCAGTACACTCAGTGGCGGTGAGTGCCAGCGCATCAAATTGGCGGGCGAACTGCATAAGAAAGGCAGCGTATATGTGATGGACGAGCCAACGACAGGACTACACATGTCGGACATACAACACCTGCTGGATATCATGAACCGCCTGGTCGACAGTGGCAATACCGTCATCGTCATCGAGCACAATCTCGACGTAATTCGTGCCAGCGACTGGATTATCGACATGGGTCCCGAAGGCGGACACAAGGGTGGACAAGTACTATTTACCGGTACGCCCGCCGAGCTGAAGCAGGCAAAGAACTCGCTCACTGCGCAGTATATCTAGCACAATATGCTATACTACAGCTAGCACATAAGTCCGTACTCCCGCGAGCCCGACCCCAAAGGACAACTCGCTTCCGGCACTGCCACAGAGGGATTATAGTAACCCTTACAGGAGTCTCTCATGAATCATGTAAAAATGACAAAAGAAGAGCAGCTCGATTGGTACGAGCGATCACACAAAAACTGGCGTGCATGGGGCAGCTGGTTTAGCTGGGGATCACCCGTCGGTCTTGGCCTATTTTTCGTAGAAATAGCCGCTGCCGCTTGGATTATCGCACAGATTTTCTAGCAACAAAACGCCCGATATGTCTCGGGCGTTTTGTTTTGTGATTATTTTGCGAGGTACTGCTGAAGTACAGCCGCTTCATTATGCGCTTCATCGCGCGCACCATACAGCAATGTCACTTTGTCGTGCGTGCGCCAGTTCTTTATCATGGCTGTCGCTTCGTGATTTTGCTTTATTTCATCAATATACTTTGCGATAAACTCTGCATATTTTGCAGGGTCGTGCGCAAACCATTTTCGTAGCTCGGTGCTCGGCGCAATATCCTTTGCCCATTCGTCAAGCGCGGCTCGCTCTTTGCTGACACCGCGCGGCCAAAGCCTGTCGACGAGCACGCGGTAGCCATCATCGGGGCTGGCTGGATCGTAGATTCGCTTGGCTACAAACTGTGTCATAGTTACAGTATACTCCTACTTTTTGGACACGTACTGATTGTCGGTGATGTAGAATCGTCGCAGCTCGTGGACTGCTTTTGAAATCCCTATGCGCGTGCCGACAGTAATTTTGCCATCCGCCAGTGCTGGTTTTTTGACAAGTCGCACTGGTGGCTCAGACAAATCATGGCCACTTAGTGACGTATCCACACCAAGTGCTTGTGCTAATTTGGCTGGCCCGTTGGTAGTATTCACTCCCGTCATGCCGCGCCGTGCCTCGATGACAGATAGTCCATCAATCGGCTCGACCGCCCGTATCAGCACACCCGAGCCAAACCCTTCTGACCCACATACAACATTCAGACAATAATGCATACCATAGGTAAAATACACATACATATGCCCAGCACTTTTGAACATCGCATCATTACGCGCCGTGCGGCCATTGAACGTGTGGCTTGCTTCGTCGGTCTGATCATACGCTTCCGTCTCTACAATCCTCACACGAACTTCTCGCTCCTCCACCTCACACACAAGTTCACAACCAAGTAATCGGCGTGCTGCCGCTTCAGCCGGTATGTCAAGCCAGGTAAACTCATTCATTTTCATACTCTAACTACAAGTATACGCTAACGGATGCGTTCCACTAAATAAACTCCAGATCCCCAGAGATAGGTCATCATATATGAGCAGCCTCTTTAGATCGCCGTAAACTCATCTATAATAGAAGATGATGCACATGTTTTTGCACGAATTTGACACTACACTCACCTACTTTGTTACAAGTTTACCCGCGTGGAGCGAGCCGTTCTTTGTCTGTATAACCACGCTAGGTAGCCCATCAGCCACAATTAGTATAGGCGCTCTGATGGTTGCGATAGGCTACTTCTACAGGCGATCGATGGTTTGTGTGAGTGGTACACTTATATGGATCGCTCTCCTTCTCAGCTCGATAATCAAGCTTATTGTCGATCGTACACGTCCTGTCACTGACTACGCAGTACAGCTACAAAGTAGCAGCTTTCCTAGCGGTCATACTGTTGGCGCGACGGTTGCGTATGGACTACTAGCATACTTTGCATGGCAGCTGCCACATCCGTGGCGATATGTAGTTTCTACGCTACTAGTATGCACAGGGATACTAGTCGGCGTCTCGCGTATTTATCTTGGTGCCCATTTTCCAAGCGATGTAATGGCAGGATGGCTCTTAGGGGCAGTTGTGTTGTTTTTTGGTATACTAGCGATACGGTCACGAATATGAAAGTAATTTTTGTCTACAACCCCAAATCAGGCTCAGCACTCGAGAAGCGTGAGCTCCGTAAAAAATGCCAAACTGCAAATATACATATCGAGGCGTTCATTGCCATCGGCGATGGGTTCGAGAAAAAACTCGCAACATATATCGCTCGAGGTAAATTCATCGCAGTACTCGGCGGCGACGGTACAATTAGCACCGTTGCAGGCTACACTACTAGTACCAAAGCGACACTCATCCCGCTACCTGGTGGTACGCTCAATCACTTTACTCGCGACCTCGGCATACCACAAGATATAGACGAGGCTCTCGCAAGACTATCGACACTCAAGCCGCGCACCATTGATATCGCCAGTGTCAACGGTACACACTTCATCAACAACTCTAGCATCGGTCTCTATCCTGCCTCACTCAGAAGCCGCCAAGAAATTGAATCAAAAATCGGTAAATGGCCTGCCGCAGTAGCCGCATCATGGCGCACGCTCATCCGCTTCAAAACGTATCGCATCACTATCGATGCCACCACGTTTCACACGCCGTTTATCTTTGTCGGCAACAATCGATATACGCTCAGCCAACCTGGTGGCACTGAGCGCACACGGCTCGACGATGGTATCCTTACCGTCTATATAGCCAAAACTCAGTCACGCCTTGTTTTGCTCAAGATTGCGCTTTTTGCGCTCATTGGTCGCACCAAGCAACTCGACGAGTTTAGTGAATATCATCCTAGCTCCATTACAATCCAGGCCAATAAATCTATGATCTCCGTCTCGCATGATGGCGAATTTTCAAGACTCTCTACACCGCTACAATATACACTTCATCCCAAAAAACTCACAATACTCGGCTAAAAACTAAATTTTTACCGATCGACCAGCTCAGCCAACTTCTTAGCTGTTGTAATATTGCGTACTGTCACATACTTATACATCTGGGTACCGATCAATTTCTGCAAACTGCCTCTTGATTGGTTTTTGCGCGTAATATTTGCAAGTACCGCACCATCCATATAGAGCATCTCTTCTATTTCTGGCTTATAGCCAAGCTTTTCAAGCACATCCGGTGTATTGGCTTCGTCAAAAAGATACAGTACATCAGACTTCTGGCCAGTTTTGTCTGGTTTTGGAGCATCATTTGTCCAGTCTGGCGGAATAGCTGCAGTGATTGCGCGAATCTTTTCACCAGACAAAACAAGCGTCGGAATGTCGAATCCAAAATGCTTTTCTAGCGCAGCCTGCACATTTCTTGTACTCACCTCGCCGTCGCTCGTAAACACCGCATTGCCCGAATTGATATAGATGACGACGTCGCGAAACCCGAGGCTTTCGAGCACCTGCTGAAACTCAGTCTTTGGCACTCGATGATTGCCACCGACATTGACGCCGCGCAGGAGAACAACATATCTCATAGTAGTTTATCTGCCTTTCTGTATATGTAGCTCTAGTATTCTGCTACTACAATCTTGTGTTGATTCATCATCGTTTTAAACGCGTCGGGCTTTTTCATCAGCTCGTTCATATTCTCTGGCACGATTTGCCAACTCAGACCAAACTTATCTTTACACCAGCCACACTGCTCGGCTTCGGAAACAGCCGAAAGCCGCTCCCATAGATAGTCAATTTCGGCCTGATCTTTACATACCACCGATAGCGAAACCCCTTCATTAAACGTAAAGTCCTGCTCTACACCAGAATCGTTGGAAGCAATCCATTGGCCATCAATCTGAAAATCAGCATACATCAGACTCTCGGCAGTGGCTGGGCCGGTCGCTTCGCCATACGGCCAGGCGCTGGCTTTGGTGGCATTTGGAAATACCGACGTATAGTACTCGATCGCCTCCGCTGCGCGGTTTTGCGCTGCGCCGCCAAATTGCAACGACGGCACGATGAACGGCCGCGGATCGCCCTCGGCGTTACTCAGCATCAACTGCCAACTGACACCATATTTATCCTGCACCCAGCCATAGTGCGGGCTCCAGTCGTAGGTATCGAGTGGCATCAGCACCTGCCCGCCATCCGCGAGTTTTACCCACAATTCATCTAGCTGTTCTTTCGTTTCACCCCGCGACGGATCAAAATTCACAAAAAACGAGATCGACGGATTTGGCGCAAACGTCGCGTCGGCATTGATACCAGTAAAATGCATGCCGCCTAACTCAAACTCAACCGTCAATACTTTGCCAGCAAGGTCTAGTTGGAAGTCCGCTAGACCCTCTTCGGTTGTCTCCGGATAATTCTCGGTACTCATAATCTTGCTATTCGGAAACGCCGCCGCATAAAACTCAGCCGCTTCAAGCGCATTACCGTTGAACCATAGATTTGGGGTTATTTTTTGCATATCACTCTCCTTCTATATTATTTTCACAAACAAATACGTCACGATAAACACACCGTAAGCAAAAAGGGCAGCGTAGGCGCACCACATTACAGCTCGCAGTGGAGCTTTTGTTGCAAATAGCCCCGCTGCAACTGCAAGCAGCACCCAGCACAGCGAGTGTCCGTAGCGCAAAATACTCTGCACAAGTGGATGCACACCCTCCGCTTCTGCCGGTAACACAAACATATACACTACCGCTACCGCAATAGCGATGACCGCCATCACACTACCGACATACAATCGGTGTCGGAGTAAAATTGACTTCACTACCTATCATCCTTCAGCTTCGCACCCGTCTCGCGCAGTATCCGAACCGCCTTCGGCCCGATACCATGTATCGCCAGTAAGTCCTTTTCGGTGAACTCTTGCAACTGACTGACGCTCGTGACGCCGATCGCCGCCAAAGCATTCGCAGCCGGTGCGCCAATATATGGCAGGTCGCCGAGTGTTTTGTGTTTCTTTGGTTTTGGCGCAGGCAACTGGTCGGCCGTTGCGACAATCAATTGCTTGAGCCAATCACCCTCGTACCACGCATCTTGATCGATTAGCAAAAAGTCTTTCGACCCAGGATACGCCGGCGCGTAGGTCGGCTCTTCAATGAGCGCCAGGCCAGCATCAGTGATTTTGACAAAAAGCTGATCCCGACAGACCAGCCCAACAATCTTTTCGCCGCAATACAACCCATACTCACCAAACATTTTGCGCGCACGCACTGCTAGACCGTCAAGCTGTCCAAGCAGTGCATTGATTGTGTCGGGCGACGTAGCCATTACGTCACTTGCCCCTTGAGATACTGCACGACCTTTTTGATAAGCTCGACAGGGAGTGGCTGGTCGTTTGGAAACTGCACCGAACCCTTGCCTTGCTTATATTTGGCAAACTCATCACGAAAAGCTTCGTGCCCGTTTGGCGTGGCGTAAAATCCTACATGATGTGCAAATCCACCAAAATACACCAGTGGTTTTTTGTTGAGTTTATACCCCACCAATCCATAGCTCAAGCTTTCGATAGCGTCCGGTGCTTCGGCTCGTACAATCTCGCGCAGTTGCAGTAATCGCGCCTTTATCTCACCATCGAATTGATCAATATAACTCTCGACCGTATCGCTCATATGTTTCCTCGTTTTCTTATTTCTTGGCCGGCGGGGCTTTTTTCTTGCGAGGCTCAAGTCCACTATAGGCAGCAAGACTCGTACCGCGTATACGCCACAGTGCAATCATCAATACATATATCATGACAGATACGACCGCCGCCCATATCACGACACCTTGCCACCACGTAGCGCCGCCCTGGCCAATTGCCACAAGCGCCAGTAATTCACCGAAAAGTACGAGCGCGATCATGCTAATCCAGTAATTTTGAATTTTGTGCGGATAGGTTCTCAACTGCCGCTGAGCATCACCGTCAAGAAATGAAGCGATAATCAGCATTGGAATCACACCTGCGATCACGGTCAGTAGTTCGTTCGATATTTCCATGAATTCATTGTACCATTTTTACTATCATCTCACGCCACGAACCAAAGCTAGTTCAATATCGCCACGCCAATAGTAAGATACGTCGCAAACGACACCCACGCCAAATACGGTACAAACAACCACATCGCAGACTGAGATATCTTGCGAAATTCATACATCGTCCAAATGATAGTGCCGATGAGCAACAGGATCACCACAAATCCCAGCCATGGCAGATGCAAGCCAAAGAACACCAAACTCCACAGCGTATTAAGCACTAGCTGCGCAAAAAACGCCGTATATGCTTTGGTTTTATGCTTGCTATCAGAGGTCCACACCAGAAAAAGCGCCACACCCATCATCAGGTACAGCACACTCCAGACAGGTCCAAAGACTTCGTTTGGCGGCAGCAGCGGTGGCTTGTCGAGCCCTGCATACCAGGTCGGGATGTTTTGCACCGTTGCCAGCGACCCCAGTGCACCCGCAGCAAATGACACGCCAATACTCACAATTAACTGACCGATTCTTTTTGCTATCTCCATCTGGCACCTCCAGGTTATATTTCTATTATACTCCCTGCAAGTAACCTTGAATACAGCAACCTATTTAGATTGAATCTCGGACTCCAAATACAAACGAGTTTCCCGTAGCAAAAACAAACTCACATCGTCTTTCGATTTGCCTTCACTATGAAATGGCGTCGCTATATGATGTATCAGGATGATCATGTAGACAAAAATAAAAGTGATTGCCCCTACTATAAATAACCCTCCGTAAAAAGGATCGATGTCGGTACACAACAACAAACCAACCGCCATAATCGAAATCGTTTTGATGAGTCGAAACGCTGATGGAATAAACTGAATCTTCTGAATATAATTCACTCGAAACATATTGCGCATCAGCTGTGTTTCTTGTGTTTTGAGCTTGGTGACAAAATTCGGCGGCACACCAGCCCGCTCCATATCAGCAAAGCATTCCTGTAGCTCGGCAATTTCGCGCCGTGCTCCTTTGCGATTGACACGCGTACCTTCGCGAAATGTCTTGAGCACATCGATAAGGCTCAATCGAAATCGCTCTAGATCAAACTTCGGATACGCCACGTGCGTCTGCTTGGCATCGTTGTACATATCCTCGATATTGGCGGCAAATTCTGCCGGAATTCGCTCACTTTCCTTGTAGTCAGCAATCGTCGCCGATAGCACAAAACCGAGCACAAATATCACACTTGATATCACGCTATTATGCAGTGATGTCTGCGCAATAAACTCCAGACCAAAATGATGCATAACAAATTTAACCGGTAACACCAGTAACGCCGCAAAAAGCGCCCAGAGAAAGATACGATAGCCAAGGATACGTCGCATAATCATCTACCTATAGTATAACAAATATTGCTACTTGCCGTACTAGACTATAGGCCTCTTCTGACACGATCACTTAGTAGTTCATACCGCTGCTTTGTGTCAGTGTCGAGTACTTTTTCGCGAATCGAAGAGTATCCTTCCATGTCAATTGGCGCCGAGAAAAAACTCACCCGCATCATGCCGTACTGCATACCGGTCGTGTCTACAATCGTACCGTCGGGCAATACGTTGAAGTAGTGCTTTTCGTCAATATTATCACCCGTCACCCGTACCCGTTGTAACTCACCGCACAAAAAATCCTGCACAACCAATGACGAAACAACGCACTGGCCGCGTGCGGGATTCTCCGTCGTTGCCATTCCGCCATAGCTTGTTTCAGCACTCCATGCATCTCTTAGGGCTCTCGTTAGTTCATCTAATTGCATAGTACTCTAGATCTTTATCAATTCCACGCTTTAGACTTTGGAGACAACTTTACGCGCTCGCCGTTGCTCCAAGTTTCGCTTCGTGCTTTTGCCTACATTCTTCTGTATGGAAAAGTAGGTTCGGATTTTGCTTGCAGTGCAGGCAAATAAGTACCAGGTCATTGCATTCCATATGCGCGCAGTTCTCGAAATTATTGGTCGGGCCGCCGCAGTGCGTGCATTCGCCAATTGTTTTGGTATGATCGCTAAAGTCGACCGTCATGCGATTGTCAAACACACGCAAGCTACCTTCCCATAGCCCATCGTCACCATAGGCTTCGCCGTATTTGACGATACCGCCGTCGATTTGGTAGACGTCCGTAAACCCGCGCTTTTTCATCATGGCGCTGATGGCTTCGCAGCGGATGCCGCCGGTGCAATAGGTGATGACTTTTTTGTCTTTGATATCGTCATATTTATCGCTCTCTAGCTCGGCGATGAAGTCGCGCGAGGTGTTGGTATTTGGCACCACGGCATTTTTGAATTTGCCAATCTTGGCTTCGTGCGCATTGCGGCCATCAAAAAACACTACGTCGTCACCGTATTTTTCAACCAGCTCGTGCACCTGCGCTGGCTTGATGTGTTTGCCGCCACCAACTACACCGTTTTCGTCGACTTCGATTTCATCATCGCTGTTTTGAAAGCCGACCAGCTCTCGGCGGTGCTTCACACTCATACGCGGGAAATCCTCGCGTCCGCCATCGCTCCATTTGAACACAGTGTTTTTGAAGCCGGCAAACTGCTTGGTTGCTTTGATGTACTTTTTGAGATCTTCCATCTCGCCGCCCACAGTGCCGTTGAGCCCCTGCGTACTCACGAGTATCCGCCCACGCAAATTGAGGCTATCGCACAATGTCTTTTGCCATAGCTTCACCGCTTCTGGGTCTTTGATGGGTGTGAATTTGTAGTAGAGCAGAATCTTTTGCATATGCCTTCATTGTACCACATTTCACCCCTGTTGTCATTAGTAGCAAAAGACTAAAGCCCCGCAACCACGGGGCGATAGCCATCTCGTGGTTACGGGGCGGGGGCGGTAGATGATGACGTTGCGGGCTTGGTGCATTCGGGGCTGTTGGGGATAGCTGCGAGTGAGCCATATGATGTACTCCTATACATCAACGTGGTACCGTCACAGCGCTTAAGTATCCAGTCAGTATCCTCCCAGACTTGCACCCACCCACTGTCAGCAACCTCCACAGGCTTACTGTCAGGCCGCGGCGGAGTCTTTTCATCGGACTCCGACGAACACCCCGCCAGCAACAGGCCAGCCACCGGCGCAACCATCATTACTTTCCATCGTCTCTTCATGATTCTCCTTTGATAGATCCGAGAAGAGTGTTTGTATTTTAATAATTTTTTGCGTATATGTCAATACTGTGATAATTATCATTCTGAGCCCTGTGCCGGACCCCGATCCGGTATTGATTCAGAATCCAATGATAAATCATCAAGATTCATAGCTAAATCTCGCCACGTAGGATTTGTGTCATTTATCAAATCAGTCTTCCAATTGCGCCGCCAGTTTTTGAGTTGCTTTTCTCTCGCAATGGCCGCCTCGATCGACAATGTTTGCTCATAATATACAAGTATATGAACATGGTATTTTTTGCTGAAGCCTTTTACAAGATTGTTTTTATGTTCATAGATTCTACGCTCTAAATTATTAGTGACGCCCACATAGAGGGTACCGTTGAAGCCACTCGCAAGAATATAGACATAGTAAGCTTTCATAATATTGATTGTAATTTGATTGGATTCTGAATCAAGTATCGCTTCGCTCCTCCACCTCTCATCATCTTACAAGCAAGCCTGTAGATGATTTCTAGGCTATGCCAGAATGACAATTCCAAGCAAGTTTTTTCTATTCTGTCACCCTGAACTTGATTCAGGGTCCAATGGTTTATACTAAAAACTAACCTGTCCTGGATTCCCTAATCAAGTCAGAGAATGACAAGTGCTACGACTTCGCATAAAAGCTCGACAAAATCCGATACGTCCGCGTCATAAACGCTAGCACACCAGACAGCGCCAGCAAAAGTCCTGATACCAGAAATACCAGCGCGATACCCCGCGCGTCACCCGTACTCAGCAGCCACTCAGTCTGACGTGCGCCAGCGTCGGACTGCACCCACGGAATCACCCAAAACTCAGCAATTGGCGCCACGATAAACGCCGTCACTGGCGCGGCCGCAGCCTCCATCATCTGAGCAAACCCAAACACTCTGCCCTGCTTTTCAAACGGCACCACGCGCTGTATCACCGTTTGCTCGGCCGCTTCAATCAGTGGAATCAGCACCATATAGAGCCACATCCCTGCGATGAACAGCACCGGCCACTCACGAATCGTAAACGCCGCGCCGATAATCCCCATCGCGATAATCGCCAAGAGCATCGTGCGAATCGGATTTTTACCCATGCCAAATTTCGCAATCAGCAGCCCGCCAATCACAAAGCCAGTCCCCGCCACGCCAAAGATAATCCCCCACACTTCGACCGAAAACATCGTCAGGCCATATGGGTCAAGCAGCGCCATATACGATCCGCCAATAAAATTGTTATACATCGAGAAAAACAGCAGCCCCAGTAGTCCTGGAATCGCGTGCACTGCGGCCATGCTGCCTTTGAAATCGACTTTTTTGTTCTTGAGCTCAGGATCGTGCGCCACGCCTTTTTCGGGAATATCCACAAAATATAAGTGCGCGGCAGCCACAGCTGTCAACACACAGGCAGCCACCAACGTCCAGCCCATGCCGAGTAACCCAACAGACAACCCGCTAAACACACTGGTGATAATAAACCCGATACCGCCGACCGTCCCCACCAAGCCATTGGCATTGGCCCGCTTGTCCTTTGGTACCAGCAGCGTCACCACCGTGCCCATAGCGATATTGCGCATGTTTTCGACCACCGCGCCCGCTAAGATAATACCCGCAAACACCCAAAACCACGGCCGCCCCAGCGACGACATCGTCTCATACGGCACCAGCCCGTATATACTCGCGCCAACCACAAACGCCACCAGCGTAAATACCGCCGCAAACAGCATGACGCTCTTTTTCTTGTGCTGATCGACAATCGTGCCAAACCACAAACTACACACCGCCACCAGCAACATATACGCCCCGCCGATGATGCCTGTCGCGAGCACCGATTTGGTCTCGAGATACGCCCAAAACACCAGCGCAAACCATAGGTAGCTTGTGGTGACATTGGCAATCAACGTGTTAGCAACAACTTGATAGAAATTTTTCATCATCACACCAGTATACGCTTCATTTTCCTGCGCGTCTAGACAAAAACTTGTAATTATTTCCTAAATATGCTACAATGAAAAGATAGACTGTGTTATAATCAAAAACACTATGAATCACCTCTGATTCCTCTACTCGCACACATTCGGACGAGCCGAATCAATAGCGATAACTCTTCAGCTTTAAAAAACAACCAACAAGGAGTATTATGACAAAATTTAAAAACGTAGGCGCGCATGCCCAAAAAGACATCATACGTCTATTTGTACAAAGTGCAATGCGCTACAAAGCTAAAACTATTGGCGTCTTATTTGGCGCTGGGACAACGGCAGTTGTTGGCGGGTTTGTCGGACCATTCATTATTGCCCAACTGCTCGAGGCCTTGCAAGCTGGCAATCTTACACTTGCCTCAGCCTTCCCGCTCATCAGCCTCTATATCCTCGTCCAGCTTTGGGGTGAGGTGATTGGCTGGCGTATTAACCTCTATCTTACCTGGACTATGGAAACCGCGGCTCAACGCGATTTATATGAGCGCATTTTTACACAACTGACCGCACAGAGCCTGTCATTCCACGCCGATCGTTTTGGTGGTGCACTGGTTTCGCAAACGACCAAGCTTATTGGTGCATTCGAACGTTTTTGGGATACCATGGTTTTTCAAGTCGTTCCATCGATTGCGAGTATTCTTGCTGCCACCATTATCCTATCGTTCGTATTCTGGCAATATGCGGTCTTTTTATTCGTTGTGGCAATCGTGTTCGCCATTTGCGTTTATTTTGGGTCGCGCTTTATGGCTGAGCGCAACACTGTTGAATCACAAGCCAGTACCGCCGCAACCGCACATGTCGCAGATGTCGTTACCAATGTGATGACGATCAAATCATATGGCAACGAACAGCAGGAGCTTAAAGATATGCGCCTGAAAACCAGCCACTGGCGTGACAAAAGTCTGAGTACTATGCGTGGATTTTTAGGTGTCAGCACGATCTACTCGTCGCTTCTGGCACTGATCAACATCGTGGCAATCGTTGCAGCTATCTGGGCATCCGATCACGGTATCGCCTCAATTGGCATCGTGTACCTTTCGGTCACCTACACCTTTACCGTCGCGCGCCAGCTGTGGGAAATGAACAACATCATGCGCAACTACAATCGCATCATTGGCGATGCGTATGACATGACAGAAATACTGTCACTCAGCCCAACTGTACAAGATACATCACAAGAGCCGCTGGTCGTGACCAATGGCAGCATTATGCTCGATGCCGTATCGTTCCACCACGCCGACGACAAGCAGCTGCTATTCAAGGATTTTTCGCTCGCTATTCCAGCAGGACAGCGCGTTGGGCTTGTTGGTCATAGTGGCAGCGGCAAGACAACACTCACAAAACTATTACTACGCTTCGATGATATTGAGTCGGGCACGATAACAATCGACAAGCAGAATATCGCAGATACCACCCAAGAAAGTTTGCGCCGAAGCATCGCCTATGTCCCACAAGAACCAATGCTCTTTCACCGCAGCTTGCGCGAAAACATTGCTTACGGCAAACCAGATGCTAGTGATAAAGATATTTTGCATGCCGCAAAACAGGCGCATGCGCTGGATTTTATCGAGCAACTACCCGATGGCTTGGACACCACAGTAGGTGAGCGGGGAGTGAAGCTCAGTGGCGGGCAGCGCCAGCGCATCGCCATTGCGCGGGCAATCCTCAAAGATGCACCGATACTCGTACTCGACGAAGCCACCAGTGCGCTCGATAGCGAATCGGAAAAGCTCATACAACAGTCACTCGAAACACTTATGAAAGGCCGTACTAGCATCGTCATCGCCCACCGTCTCTCAACCATCGCCAAACTCGACCGCATTATCGTGCTCGACAAGGGCAGGATCATAGAAGATGGCTCACATCAAGAATTACTCAAAAAGAAAGGAACCTACGCCAAGCTTTGGTCACACCAGAGCGGCGGATTTATCGAAGAATGAAACTAAATATTTTTACTAGAACTGACTCGAGTACCGTCAAAAAAACACTCGAAATATACAGGCAGGAGCTACAGCCGTACAAAAAAACCGTCTGGCTTTTTGCAACACTCATTCCGTTTAGCCATTTTCTCTACCTGGTACTGTTGCCGCTATTTATCAGCTTTATCGTGCAATCGCTCATCGAAAATCCGCACAATATCATCACGCCGTTATGGCTTATTGGCGGCATTGTAGTGACGGCCACAGTGTCAGTCATCGTCCAGCACAAAGCCTTTATCGCGTTTTTTAATCACGAAGAAATCATGACGACACGACTTGCCGAGCGAGCCATGAATGGATTATTGAAACACAGTCATCTCTTTTTTAGCAACCACAAGGTCGGATCACTGGCCGGAGACGTCAATAGTTTCAGTCGCTCGTATCTATCACTGATGGATGCGATTTTTCTGATGGGTAGTCAAATCATCGTCAGTTTTGTCACTAGCCTTATTGTCATTGCGGTCATTGCGCCAGTTCTATTACTACCTTTATTCTTGCTCACAGCATTCATTATCATCGAGTCGATCACGTCGCTAAATAAACGGTCGGTTTATCGCAATCAGCGCAAAGAAATGCAGTCGCGACTCACAGGTACGATTGCAGACATCCTCGGCAACCAGACGCTCGTGCGCATGTTCTCACGCCAAACAGACGAGGTCAATACCGTCATCCAGGAGCGGCGCGCCATCGAACACGTCGCTCAACAAGAAATCGACGCACTCCAAACTTCGGCCGAAATACGAATGGGTGGTCTCTTTATCTTTCAGGCGGCAATCATGCTGCTTGCAATCTACCTCGTGTCGCACGACATGATATCTATTGCGGCTGTCGTCTTTATGGTCGCCTACCTCATGCGTGTTACAAGTGCGATGTTTCAGATAAATGCCGTAATCCGACAAAGCGAACAAGCATTTCTAGATGCCTCGAAGGTCACCGAACTACTCGCAAACGATATCGAAGTAGTCGATACCCCACATGCTCAAAAAATTGAAATTTCTGACGGTGCCATCTCGCTAAAAAATGTCACCTTTTCATACAAACACGCACGCCACGAAAATATCTTTACCAATCTGACGCTGACGATTCCAGCAAAACAAAGTGTCGGGCTCGTTGGCAAAAGCGGCGGTGGTAAGTCTACATTGACACAGCTGCTCCTGCGCTATATGGATATTCAAAAAGGTGAGATTTTGATAGATAATCAGGATATCGCCAAAGTAACACAAAATAGCTTGCGATCACAGGTCGCGTATGTACCCCAAGACCCATATTTGTTTCATCGCAGTTTGCGCGAGAATATTACCTACGGCAAAGAAGATGCCAGTGAGAAAGAGATTGAGGCTGCGATCGTAAAAGCGCATGCCAAAGAGTTTATCGATAAACTGCCCGAAGGGCTTGCTACTATCGTGGGCGAACGGGGCGTAAAACTCAGCGGCGGACAGCGGCAGCGCATTGCGATTGCGCGGGCTATTTTGAAAGATGCGCCGATTTTGATTCTCGACGAAGCAACATCTGCGCTCGATTCTGAAAGCGAAAAATTGATTCAATCTGCGCTCGAAAACTTGATGAAAAATCGCACGTCGATTGTCATTGCGCACCGTCTTTCGACGATTGCAAAACTCGATCGCATTATCGTACTAGACAAAGGCTACATCATCGAAGATGGGACACATAGCAAGCTAATCAAAGAGCAGGGTGTTTACGCCAAACTCTGGAATCACCAAAGCGGCGGATTTATTGAAGAGTAATCTGCTATTCCCAGCGAAACGTCTTAACACTAAGTAGGGTAACGACAGCCAACCAGCCCGCGATAACAGCCAGCTGGAAACCAAGGCTTGTAATCGCCACACCTTCGACGACAATGCGCTCCATACCTTCAATAATAGGCGTGAGTGGCAAGAACGACGTGATATCGCGCAACCATTCTGGCATCATAGCACGGGGGAGCCACAGACCACTAAATGCAAGTGACGCGATGAAGATAATTTGCCCATAAATATCCGACTGCGTAGTGTTTTTTGCCCAGCCACCAATCATGACACCAATCGCAATCATCAGCGTAGAACTCACCAAAATCAGCACACCAAAGCTCAACCAATCACCGTGCATTTCCATCTTGAATCCAAGCATAGCAATCGCCGTCATCAGCGCCACCACCATCAGTACAATGCCGATATAGGCGAGCACCATGCCGCCAACAAACTGGCTGGTTTTGAGCGGCGTGACGCGCATACGGCGCAAAATCCCAGTCTTTTTGTCGCTCGGAATTACCGAACCGACACCGAAAATACCAACCATCATGATGCCCATAGCAGTAAACATCGGATAGAGCACATCGACAGGTTTGGTGGCTGTGCCTTCGATAGTCGAGCGCTCGACAGAAATCGGTGGCGTGGAGCCAGTGATAGCCGCGTTGTTGCCCTCGGCAACGCTGTTCATGACGCTCGTCAAAATCTCGGCGCTGGATTGGTCACGGGCGTTGGCCGAAAGTTTCACCGTACCAGTTGGCCGCTCGTTTTCGACTTTGCCAAACCCCGTGGGCAGCTCTATCACGCCATCAACTTCGCCCTCTTTGAGCTTGGTGGCTGCATCGTCAAGCTTGGTAATCGATTCGTCGATGTCGAGCACCTCAACCTTGCTGAGTTGCCCAAAAAAATCCTTTGCAAACCCTTCGCTCGAATTGTTTACCACCGCGACTTTGAGCTTGATATCGCCGTTGCCGCCATTGATAAACGCGCCGAACAGCACGAGTAAAAGTACAGGTATCGCGAATAGTACGATGAGCGTAACAGGGTCGCGCAGCACGCGCAGGAATTGGATTTTTGCGTAGTGGAGAGTTGTTTTCATATTAATCCCTCAGTGCCTTTCCAGTTAAGTTGATGAACACGTCTTCGAGATCGGCGAGCATCACCTCTTGCTTTTTCTTAAACCCTGTGTCGAGTAGGTTTTGAATCAGTTTTTTGGGTACGTCGAGCGCGATTATTTTGCCGCTGTCCATAATCGCCACACGGTCGCAGAGTACCTGAGCTTCTTCCATATAGTGCGTCGTGAGAATCACGGTGATACCGCGAGCTTTGATTTTTTCTATCAAATCCCACATATTGCGGCGCGCCTGCGGGTCGAGGCCCGTGGTTGGTTCATCCAGAAACAGCACTTTTGGCTGATTGACCAGCGCGCTCGCGATGCTAAAGCGCTGCTTTTGCCCACCCGACAGCTTCTCTGGATATTCTTTGGATTTTTCATTCAAATCAACGTCCACCAACAGCTCGTCAACATCAGTATCTGTGCCGTAAATCGACACGAGTAATTGCAGCTGCTCGCGCAAACTGACCTTGTCGTAAAACGCCGAGCTTTGGGTTTGCACGCCGATGACTTTGCGCACAGCTTTGGGGTCTTCCGCCACGTTAATTTCATCGACTACCGCCGAACCTTCATCTATCGAGCGCAGTGTTTCTATCATCTCGAGCGTCGTAGTTTTGCCCGCGCCGTTTGGCCCCAAGATACCAAACACCTCGCCTTTTTTGACCGCAAAACTCACGCCGTGCACGGTCGTTTTTTTGCCGTAACGTTTGGTGAGGTCTCGCACCTCTACTATATTACTCATTTCGCTCCTCCTTTTTTATACTTATGCACCGCCTCGACAACTTCCCAGACACAGATAACGACAACAACTATCACAAAAATTTCGATACCGCGCTCGACAGCCTGAGCCATATTTGGATTGTCAAGCGACTGTGACACCAGTTGCATCATGTCGGGATTAGCAATAGGGTTGACCAGCGAAATCACGGCCACAAAGAAACTCACTGTGATAAGATTGACAAGGATAATCAACCCGACCGTGAAACGGGTCCAACCGCCGACAAAAAGTTTGATAAACTCCGTCACCAGGCCAAGTAGGGCGATTGCGAGCAGTCCCAGTGTCCAGCCAGGCCACATGTCAGGGGCGAAAAACTGCGGCACATTATCAGGACCGAGAAAATTGTATATCGCAGGAATCTGAAACAGCGTGGCAAGCACTGCAAACACCGACCAGGCGATAGCAAAATACGACTCACCGCGGGTAATTTCTTGTTCGGGTGGCAGTGCGGGCAAATCTTCGGGCTTCCAGTCGTCGTCTAGCCGTGCCTTGCCCGCGACTTTTTGCACCACCCAAAAACAGAGCGTTGTCCAAAAGAAAAGATGCACCGAAACTTTGAGCAGCGCCCCACAAATTTTAAGCAGCAGCGAACCGATGGTATGTTGTATCGTCATCATTTCGGTCATCCACATGATAAATGCCAACAGCGGCAACACCACCATAAATATCGTTTTGAGCAACGACACGTACGATTCATAATATTCTGGCGAGATGAGATAGCGCGGTGTGTCTCGATAGCGGTCGGCCAAGCGGCTGTGGCTACCGAGCTCGACGAGCACACTGTAGGTTTGTTTTTGCGTCGGCTTTTTACCCTTTGCCTTGCTTTCGGCCATGTCATGAATCTCAGCCAGCAACTCGCGCGACACATCGTGGCGCTGGTTTTTTGGCAACCGCCGCACCACGTCGTAGACATAGCGTTCGATTAGTTTCATCTTGTGTCCTCCTTTGTCATCTGCGTAATTGTGTCGCTCATGATACTCCATTCTTCGAGCAGCGCAGTGTAAAGCTGCTGTCCCTCCGCACTCAGCTGATAATATTTGCGCGGCCGCGTCTCGCCTTCTCCCCACGAGCTTTCGAGCACACCATGCTTTTCGAGGCGGCGCAACAGCGGGTACAATGTGCCAGCGTCAATCGGGATTTTGGCAGATTCGAGCTGCTGCAACAAACCGTAGCCATAGCGCGGAGTAGTAAGTTGCGACAAAATCGCCAACACAATCGTGCCACGCCGCAGCTCGAGGATTTGAGTGGCAAATACGCTTTCGTGACTCATGCCATGAGTATACTGTGTGGTACACAGTATTGCAATAGCACATATCCAGAGTCGCTTGACTTGTCTATTCATTTGACTCGTGATATAAAATAGACACGCTTAGCTTCATGCGTCCGATACGCAAGAAGAATCGCCCTGAAAACAAACTGGGCGAAGTGCGAGTACCTACCAGGAGTTAGTGATGAGCAAATCGATCACGATCAGACATCCGCGGTCCTACCAAAAAGCATGCGAAAGGAAACACCACAACCACATCGATAACAAGCTGTTCAAAATCATGAGCGCAAAAAGCTGGGATCAGCTTGTATGGTCGCTGGCAGAAGAGGCGTCGATCACTGCGCGTCTGCGCTTACCGCATGACGATATGCTCGTGCGTTTCACGCTCGTGAGCAACGCGCTCAAAGCACTAGTTCAGCAGGTGCAACTGCTGCACTACGCGGACGGCGAAGATGTCGTGCTTGGCATTCCGCAGTGCAAACGCCCGCGCAAAATCGCAATGGTCGAGAGCTTTGATTCGGAGTTCGACTGGGCAAGCCTGCACAATACCCGCTGCACACATGCGGTATGGCGAGAACTCATTGCCGCACACTAATCATCCACCCAAGGCCGGGGCTAGTACAGATAACAACGTCTGGAACGCCCTGGCCTGCATTCTTTCAAGACGTTATTTTTGAGCTTTACGACGATTACTGCGCGTATGTGCGTATTTTACCTTCATTGTATAATAATCCTCACATTTTGAAGAATTACCGATCCTTACATATACTTTACGACCATCAAGCCCAGGAATAAGATCCGGCAAGCTGCGTAGTACTTCATGATTCGCAAGGTCTAAATACGCATTCTTGTCGTAATATGTCACATTCAACTTAATTGATTGTCCATTCACACCTTTTACCTCTATCTTATCAGGCGCCATAGCTTGTATCTCTTTGCGCTCCCTGTTTGTTAAAAAACCACGCACACTATTGCTGTCTAGGAGTGAGAACATATCATCAAGCGTCGCAAAGCTTGTCGGCAAGTTCTCTAGCAACTCGTTACGAATATCGGCAAGTAGCTCTTCGACGCCCAGCCCATATGAAGCTCTATGTTCTAAGTCACGTAGCGCATTGATTTCTTTTCTAAATCTCCACGCCTCTTCCGGTAATTTTTCCTCGCCAGCCAGACTCACTCTAAATAGGCCGTCCATGACAAAATCACGAATATCCTCGCCAGCCTCTCCAATCGAGCGTTGCTCCTTATAACCTGTCGGTCGATTATCAAAATACAACTCATGGTGCGCAACAATATCACCTGTTTCAGTAATTTCGTATTCGTTTTCAATGTATTTACAGCGCTCCGGTAACACTGCGGCCAACTGCGACAAGTCAACTTCCACACCATTTGTAATAAAATATTTGCGTACCAGCCGACCGCTATCGCTAATTGTTTCGAGATTCCATGGTGTGCCCGCTACAACAGCAGTGGTACCTGGTAATGCACTTTCGCTCATCAGTTGACGACGAATGCGCTTATCTCTTGGATCCCGGTACCCCTTTGAGCCTTTCTGGCGCATAAATAGCTCTTCCGAACCAGACAGGATACAATTGGTAAGTTGTTTTCGTTTATGCGTAGTTGGCACATCTATCTCACCTATATACGACTCATAGCCTTCACGTTTATAAATTTCACCTATGTGTTGAGTAATCTTCTCAATTCGTTGTGGCAAAATTGAATAGTTTGCATACTCATCTGGCGACATCTGGGTAGCTTTGATATACAAATCCAGATCACGCAACATGTCGGCCTGATATTCACCCGATAGAGCCTCCCATTTACCCTCGCCCTTTGATGTCACCACGCCATTAAACTGAGCGACACATGCCGCAGCAATCATCAGCTTATGAATCTCCTCCGAATAGTCTCTCGCACTCACAATCATACGAGCATACTGTACGTCGACAGGCAACGTGGCCATCTCTTCGCCAGTATCCGTCAGCGTTAAATCCAAGGCCAATGCACCCATCCTTTGCAAACGCTCAATCGCATACTGGTTTTCTTTTTCCGAAGGTAGATCCGAATAGTCCAGGCGCTGCGCGGCAGTGCCCCCCCCAATTTCAGTATTGCCAATCCGTAAACCTGCACTGCCAAGTCGTAGCAGCAAGCTATCCAGGCGAGTGCGCATAATCTCCGGCTTATCATATATATCAGGATTTGGTGGTAGATCCTTTGGCGTTTTATCGTAAGGCGCACGAATCGCGATGCCCGGCCTGTCACGACCACAGCGACCAATTTGTTGGCGCACCTTTGCCTCTGGTAAGTGCTGTATAGTGAGTGCAGACACGCCTTTTTGCAGAGAAGTTGTACGTCCAATGCCACTTACGACTACCGCATCAACATCTGGCGTTAGCCCCGTACCGGCAATTTCTGTCGCCACGACCGCTCTCGGTAGATCATACCGTCTGAGCGCTTGCTCTTGTTCACTCGGTGGCATCTCGCTATGAAGTGGAAGTAAGACATGCGGTCGCTTAATTCGCACAGCCAAGCGGCTCATCTCACGCTCTACATCAGCTTTGCGCGGTAACATATACAATGTATCATATCCCTGTTGCACCGCCCAGCTAGCTGCCGCAGTCGAGTTGTCCATTGCTATTTCCTTAATAGGAAATGTTCTGCCTTCCATTTTTAAAATAGGCGCAGGCGTACCATCATGCTGGCAGTGGTGCCGAGCCAATTCAGCAGAATTCATTGTTGCACTCATCACAATCGATGGCACTTGCCGAGCCTTACCGACTTCCAAGACAGTGTCTCCTTCGACTCCACGATCATGATATTCATCCACCATCAGCAACGTCTCGCCAAGCTCATGCGACGAAGCATGGGCAATAAGACCTTGTATATACCCGTGCGTACCGCACACAATACGATTGTCCGCATGCAGCTCAGAATCAGCCGCAGTAGCATACCCTACAAGATCACTTGCATCGCATCCCATGTCTTTTGAAAGCTGGTAAACAAGTCGCTTACGAGTTTCGCGAGCCAGCAATATATACGGCTGTGCGACAAGGATTTTATCAAATAACCCAGACTCCAACGCAGCAAGTGGACCATTAGTCGTCTTGCCGCAACCTGTTTCGCCTTCTATAAATGCTATAGGATAGATGCCTTCGCTTAGCCCTCCCAACAACTCCTCATACGCACGCCGATACCTTGCGATAGGCAGATCACTATCACCAAATCTATAACCATTTGCAGGGGCAGGCAGATAAAGTGGTCTTTCGTCACGAAAAACTACCTGTTCGGGCCACTGGTTTGGCGCATCTTCTGCAAACTGTCTTACAGCATTTTCAAAGCGAAACTGACTCATACTCTCCGTTTTCTGCCACCCGTTACACCCACTATACCACTACCGGCAAATGCAATATGTTGTAAAAACAAACGACATCTTCACAAGATGCCGTTTGTTGGTTGCATATCATGCGTGGAGCTATTCTGACTTTGCTTCTCCGACAGCCTCTTCGCCGCCATTCTCAGCTTCAACTTCATCTGCGGACGCGTCTTCAGCATCACCGCCAGCCGCTTCGTTGGCAGCCTGGAGGGCGCTTGGCTCATAGACACTCGCAATCGTAAGATCCATGATTGTCGTGTCATCGTCCTCGGTACCTTCGCGGCCGTCGTCGTTGTCAACGATCTCGACATTTGCTGGCACTGCAATATCCGCAACAGTGAGCTTATCACCGGCTTCCTTAAGGCTTTCTGTCGCCACCTCAAGTGCTTCTGGCAAGTCCATCGGCAAAGCTTTTACCTCGATCTTTTCTAGTGCCTGAAGTACAATGAGGCCTGCTCGCTCGGCTTCGTTTTCGCCGCTACCTGTCAAGTGAATCGGGATTTCTGCCACCACAGGCTCATTAGCCTTTACTGCATGGAACGACACGTGATTGATAGTGTGTTTCACGACGTTATATTCGACATCCTTGACCATAGCGATGCGCTTTTTGCTACCAATCGTGATATGCACTGGCGAGTGTGAACCAGCCTGGCGGATGACTTTTTCGAGCACATTGTGGTGCGCTTGTACACTCACCGGTTTCATACCTGGGCCATATACTACCGCTGGCACAATTGATTCTTTGCGAAGCCCAGCAACTTTTTTGCCATGAACCTCACGCTCATCGAGTTTGAGTTCGATTTTATTTCCCATATCTCTCCTTTCGTTTAGGATACTTGTTCGGAAATAACCGTAACCTCATTGTACCATCATCCACTCATAGACTCAAATTCATGGTAAAATAAAACACATATGAAATTACGCCGCTTTCTGCCACTCATCATTATCGCTGTAGTCTTTGCACTTGGAGCCTACGGCTACCTCACAATTGATCATTACGGGCTCCAAAAGTTTATTTCGCTCATCAGTCTATGGGGAGTTGCTGGTATCATTTTTGCCGAATCTGGCCTACTTATTGGATTTTTCTTGCCAGGCGACAGCCTACTTTTTACTGTTGGCTTTCTTATCCATCAAGGCATCTTGCAGGCTGATATCCACTTCACTGTACTCATATTCTTTCTTGCAGCAGCACTTGGTGACAGTGTTGGCTACACATTTGGACAGCGTGTTGGTCGTAAATTATTCAAACGCAAGGACTCCGTCTTGTTTCACCGCGAAAATCTCCAACGCGCAGAAGACTTCTACGAGAAGCATGGCGGTAAAGCAATTATTATTGCGAGGTTTATGCCCATCATCCGTACATTTGCACCAATCGTTGCCGGCATGAGCCAGATGGATTACAAACGTTTTATTGCGTTCAACCTCATCGGTGCGCTCCTATGGGCGGTTGGCGTCACCTACCTTGGTTACTTTGCAGGCTCATGGATCACCGCAGCAGGTATCAATATTGAGTATGTCATCATCGGCATCATCCTTATTTCCGTCTTGCCACCATTTATTCATGTGTTCAAAGACAAGAAAAATCGCGTTGCGATATATCGTGGCGTCAAACAACAGCTCAACGCTTTTTTTGCGGATTCCAAAAAATAACTATCAGCAAAAAAGAGCGAGAGATACCCGCTCTTTTTGCCATCAGAACCAACTATTTCAGTTCTTTTGCTAGCTTTGTGAGTCCTGCACGAACCGTATCTCGATCAACTCCATCGAGGCGTGTCGCTGTAAGTACAAGCACTTGCTTGCCAGCTAGTACATAGAGCGTCTCAGTCTTTTCGTATACGCTATCTGTCGTCTTCACTCGTGGGAAAAACGCCTGATCACCCACACCCGCCACATCTGTTGGCTTACCCATCGCTTCCTGACCTTCAGCCGTCTGCGGATCATGCAGGTCGCTCATAAACTGTTTAGCAGTAGCCACATCGGAGTAATTGTTGATAGCAAGCGAAATATCAAGCGCAGCCGTCATACCAGCTGTCGTGCCGTCATTTGCTTGTGTAAACTTACACTCAGAACTCCGTAGCTTATCGTAGTCGTCTGTGCCTGGCGTACCCGTACTCACACCAGGCAGCTCTTCGGCGTCGCCGTATGTACCACCCAGTGCAGCCGCAAGCTGCTCTTTTGTAAATAATTTGCAGGCGTCGCTGTAGTTATTTGCGGCTGCCGTCTGGTTGTCTGGTTGGTTAGATTCGGTCTGTGTCGCCATGGTGTCATTTGACTTGTTCTTCTGTCCAATCAAAAACACGGCTACTCCGCCCACTACCACCACGGCAGCAACTATGATATAGATATATATTTTCTTCACAATGTACCTCCACATTATATCGATGAGGTAAGTATACGCCTATTTACTCAGCTTGTGAATAGAAAATTACAACAATGACTTAAGGTATTTGCCAGTAAACGACTTTGGCTCTTTGGTGATTTGTTCAGGCGTGCCTATGGCAACAACTTGCCCGCCGCCTGCACCACCTTCTGGTCCCATATCGATAAGATGATCTGCCGTCTTGATTACGTCTAGATTATGCTCGATGATAACCATACTATTGCCGCCCTCAACAAGCTTCTGCAAAATCCCCACTAGACGTTTCACATCCGCGCTATGAAGTCCCGTTGTCGGTTCGTCGAGAATATACATCGTCTTGCCAGTGCTGCGTCGGCTCAGCTCCGAGGCCAGCTTGATACGCTGTGCTTCACCGCCGCTAAAGGTCGTCGCAGGCTGACCAAGCCGAATGTACCCAAGTCCGACCTCTACCAACGTTTCGAGTTTGCGCTGCACAGCTGGCACATTGGCAAAAAATTCCGCCGCCGTATCCACCGTCATTTCTAACACATCACTAATCGTCTTGTCTTTGTACCTAATCTCCAGCGCCTCTTGATTATACCGCTTGCCCTTGCAAACATCGCATGTCACATACACATCTGGCAAAAAATGCATTTCAATCTTAATCATGCCGTCGCCCTGGCAGTTTTCGCAGCGACCACCCTTGACGTTAAAGCTAAAACGTCCAGCTTTATAGCCGCGTATATTGGCTTCCGGTGTGCTCGCATACAATTCGCGAATCGGTGTAAAAATACCAGTGTAGGTAGCAGGATTGGAGCGGGGAGTGCGACCGATGGCCGACTGATCAATGACGATTGCCTTATCGAGCTGGTCGATGCCTTCGATCGCTTCGTGTGCACCCGGCACGGTCTGCGCGCGGTGCAAGCGAGCAGAAAGCTCTTTGGCCAATATGCTGTTGACAAGCGTAGATTTGCCGCTACCGCTGACACCACTGACGACAGTCATCAGCCCCAGCGGGAACTCTACGTCGACATTCTTTAGGTTGTTTTCGCGCGCGCCTCGCACCACAAGCATACGATCTTTGGCTATTTTGCGGCGCGTTTTTGGTACGTCAATTTTCTCCGCGCCGCTCAGGTAGCGACCAGTAATGCTATCTGGATTTGCTGCCACTTCGGCAGGCGTACCAGCTGCCACTACTTCGCCGCCTTTGACACCCGCGCCAGGGCCGATGTCGAGCAAGTAGTCTGCCTCTCGAATCGTATCTTCGTCGTGCTCTACCACTAGTACAGTATTGCCAAGATCACGCAGACGCTTGAGTGTCGCGATTAGTCGATCGTTGTCGCGCTGATGCAGGCCAATAGACGGCTCGTCAAGCACATACAGTACGCCCTGAAGCCCTGAGCCGATTTGCGTTGCCAAGCGAATACGCTGCGCCTCACCGCCGCTCAATGTATTAGCTGCTCTGCCTAGCTCAAGATAGTTTAAGCCTACATTACTCATAAAGCTCAGGCGAGAAGTAATCTCTTTCATGATTTGACGAGCGATAAATTGCTCTTGCTCGGTGAGATCAAAGTGGTTTTCAAACAAATCCAATGCATCGTCGATACCAAGATTACAAATATCCATAATATTGTAGCCATGCACCGTCACCGCTAACACCACAGGCTTAAGTCGCGCGCCTTTACAGGCATGACATTTGCGCTCGCGCATAAACCGTTCGATATCCTTGCGCATAAACTCGCTATCCGTCTCTTTGTGGCGGCGCTCAAGATTTGGAATCACACCCTCATAGGTCGAATCATAATGCCGCCCACTGCCTAACTGCACGCGATACTTTTGGTTACCTGTGCCGTACAGTACTTTCTGGAGCGCGTCATCAGCAAGATCGCGCACCGGCACTTGCAAGCTAAATCCATGCGCATCGGCCACTTCTTTGAGGCGTTTCATCCACCACGCATCTTGGTTGACACGATTATAGGGGCGAATTGCACCCTCGGCAATTGTCAAATTTGGATTAAAGACAAGCTCCGGGTCAACCTCAAGCCTTGTGCCGAGCCCTGTGCAGATAGGGCAGGCTCCTTGTGGTGTATTGTAGCTAAAAAGCCGTGGCTCCAACTCTGGAATCTCGATATCAGGATTATCAAGTGATGCATATCGTTGACTCAACATCTGCAATTCGTCCTGGTCGGCATAATACACGCCCAAGACGCCACCGCCCACATCAAGTGCTTGCTCGACGCTTTGTGCTACTCGTGAGCGCATATCGGGCGCAGTTACAAGGCGGTCAACGACAATCTCGATACTATGCCGTTCGTTTTTCTTCAGAGTAGGAAACTCATCAAGTGCATATACCACGCCATCCACTCGCGCGCGCGCAAACCCGGCACGTGTATATTGCTCAGGCACATGGGCAAATTCACCTTTTTTATCTTTGGCTATCGGTGCAAGCAACATCAGCCGAGTGCCTTCAGCAATATTCATTACCTCGTCGATAATGTCATCTTTTGTGCGACGCGTCACTTCCCTGCCGGTGATAGGGTCATGGGGGACACCAATGCGCGCAAAAAGCAGCCGCAAATAATCATAAATTTCCGTGACTGTTGCGACGGTTGAGCGTGGATTACGACTGGTAGATTTTTGATCGATGGATATAGCAGGACTCAGGCCATCGATACTTTCGACATCCGGCTTATCCATAATGCCCAAGAATTGGCGTGCATAGCTAGAGAGACTTTCGACGTAGCGGCGCTGGCCTTCGGCATAAATCGTATCAAATGCTAGGCTGGATTTACCTGAACCAGAGAGTCCAGTAATCACCACGAGCTTATCACGCGGAATCTCCACGCTCACATTTTTGAGATTGTGCTCTTTGGCACCTGTTACCCGTATCACCTCTGGCATATCTAACCTATTGTACCATCTTTTGCACATTCTGTGCAATCACACCGCCTGATGAAACTACACTCGTTCAGCCAGCAGATCTTCCTCAAATCGCCGTATCCCTTCTAATGTCGCAGGGTAGTTAGACGTATCCGGAAAGTCCAATGACTGAACTTTCTGCCAAATCACCTTTACAAGCAGAGAGAATCGCTCCAGCTCCTCTTTGGTGATATCCTCTAAATCGAGTGAGACGATTCGTCCGGTTTTATCTGGTTCGACAAACTGCAACACACCGCGCGTCATCGTATAGCGACTCCACTCGCGCGAATGCTCAATAAGCAGTTTATAAAAAAGCAGCTGCTGACGATACTTATGCGCTTTAATCTTCTGGTAATCTACACCCTTATCCCAGCTCGTCAGTGCCGCACCTGTTTTATAATCCATCACCGTGGCCGTCATAGCATCATTATCAAACTCTACAACATCAAGCTTTCCCGTTAGATGTACATCATCAAGCCATACGTCCTGATGATTAAAATTGAGCTCAGCACGCTGCTCTGGTGAAAAGTCACCGTATTTTGCCGCCAAAAACGCGCGTAATGCTACACTGCCCTTTTCCAGGTACATCACTCGCTCTTCATCGCTAAACTGCATCCGTTCGAGTGACCTCTCAAACTCATGCAACACATCCTCTTCCGGCTGCAATGACTTGTTGGCGCGCAGATAATCATGCGCTCGCTGGAGTGCCACGTGAATCGCCGTACCGTAGTTGGCGTGCGGGCTAGGGTGCGACGGGAAACGCAGCAAGTTATTCAGCAAAAATGCTTCTGGTCCACCTTGCGTAATATCGATAAACGAATTCACGTGCGTCGCACTCAGTTTGTAATGAAATAGTAGCGGAGCAAGATACTCACGCATAACACCACTGTCAATCGCTACCAGCGGCGCATACCACGCACGCTCAGCCGCCTTTTGGCGCGTGCTATGCTCGTAGGGATCATTGTGCATGCGCACGGTACTCGTACTTTCAGGTAAAAATCCAGCCCGCAGCATCTCTTTTGTGGCATCGGTCTCAAGCGCATACGACACATGAAGCGCATCACGTGCACGCGTCATCGCCACATAAAAAAGCCTGAGTCGCTCATCATAACTACCTGCATTACGTGCCAGTCTAAGGTGCGGTGGAAATACGATAGTCCTCGCCCGACCACGAGCCTTTTCACCCCACATCGCTTCGGTCGCATTCATGACAAATACATGATCAAATTCCAGCCCCTTGGAGCCATGCGCAGTCAGCAATTGCACTGCGTCACCATCTTGCCCAACATGCCGCAGGCTTGTGATATGCGTATTGGTCTCACGATTCCTTTGGATAAATTCGAGAAAATTCGCAAGGCGCGGTTTTGTCATATCCACCTCATGTTCGCGTAGCTTGGCACGAATAGCAGTCAGGTTTTCAAGGTGCATAATGTAGCGCGCTGGATCGCTTGCAAGTTCATTTGCCGGGAAAAAATACTCTCGAAGCGGCGAGACATAGTCGCCATCCAGCTTGGTTGTGCCGAGCAACACATCTATCATGCGTTCCAACGGCAAGTATTCCGATTCTTTGGCGCTTGCCTGCAACCATGCCCAAAACGCTTTGAGTGCATCATGATGCCGCATCGTTTCAAGCCAGCTTTGATGCGTTTGACTTGCCTTGAGGCTCACGTCCCAGAGTGTCTCCGGTGCAATATCCCATGCCGGATGACTGAGTAGCTCTGGCAATAAGGCATTGGCAGCCGCGTGATCACCACGTGCCAGCGACACTATCACGAGACCAATGCTTTCAAGCTGCGCCACCGCCTCATCATCAAGCACATTATCACGCCTGTCGTAGCTCATCGGTACGTCGACGTCCTGCAAATAGCCGACAAGCGCCACCAAATCTTTATGCTGTCGCGCAATCACGGCAATTTCTTTTGCCGGCACACCCGCATCAAGTAGAGCGCGAATCTCATGCGCCACCCATGCTCGCTCTGCATCCGGTGTCACAAATTCTACGACTTCCGAAACAGGAGCAGTCGATTCACGGTGTGGGGCGAGTGTCTTGTCGACATCATCATAGCTGTCTTCAAGTCGTCCACTCGCCTGCTTAATCACTTCGCGCGCACTCGTCAAGATAGGTGCAGCACTGCGATAATTGTCCGTCAACGTAATACGAAGTGTGTCTGGATACAGCTCGTTAAACGCGATGACATTGCCCACCTCGGCACCCTGAAATCCATAAATTGCCTGATCATCGTCACCCACCACCAAAACATTCGGCTTACCTTCGACAATCGGGTTATTGGTAAGGTTGCGCAAGATGCGCATCTGCGCCAAATTGGTATCCTGAAACTCATCGACCATGATATATTGGTACTTTTCTTGTAACTCATAGCGAAGCTCTGTATAGACTTCGATAGCGTGCACCACTTGCATAATCATGTCATCAAAATCTATCAGCTCAGCCTCCTGCATGACAGCAAGATATTGACTATAAATATGCGCGAGTGAGCGCAGCTTTGCCTGATATTTGTCGGCTTTCAGGATGGGTTTGCGTTCAGCATCGAGTGTCAGCCACTCCTTTTTCCATGCTGTAAGCGGAGGAGTTACTTTTGGATGGGTAGCTGATTCATCGAGAGCATGTTGCAGACTGCGTGCCAGCACCGCAGAAAAAGGCTGCAATGTATCAAGCGGCATTTTCTCGCGAGTAGCAATAATCTGGGGCAGTATGGCGGCAATTCTCTCTGGCGTCGCCTTACTGATGCGCTCCGAAAACACCTCCGCAACAAGCCTACCAACGACAGCCAGTGCTTCATCGGTCACATCGAGTAGTCGCACAAACTCTGCATCGGTAAAACCTGCACGCTTGATATCAGAGATTGTGCCGATAATATCGCCGATTGACGTATACTGGCCATTCATCTTGCTCCGCAACGGGTCATCATATGCCATACCGTCGAGAATTGAGGTGATGATGCGATGCACCGACAATTCGTCTGCCGGTCGAAACTGCGCCCCGCGATAAAAATATTCACGATACCGACTCATAATCTCGGTACCAAACGCATGAAACGTATAAATCGACACGCCGTACGCATCGCGCCCCACAATCTCGCGCAAGCGTTTTTGCATCGCCACAGAGCCACTCTCAGTAAACGTCAAGCACAAGATATTTTCAGGTAGCACATCTGTCTGTCGCAAGATATTGGCTGCGCGCATACTCAGCAGCTCTGTCTTTCCCGTCCCCGGTCCTGCAATCACCATCACTGGTCCTTCTATGCAATCGACGGCTTGTTTTTGAGCTTGATTGAGTTTTTTGTAACGCGCAGTATAGTCCATTACTACTAGTGTAGCATTTTTTAGGCTGCAACCCCTCGATGTCGAAATCCATTATCGTCAAGACTACGCACCGCTTCGCACATCTCATCCCCACTCGCGTCAACAATCCTCGGCTCACTTTCGATAATTTCATGTACCGCTCGAAGCCGTTTTTCCCATTTATCTTGGCACCGCATATCGACAAGACTTAGGTGTCCGCCGCCATCAAAGTTTTCTACCGTAACATTACGATATTTTTCAAAAATAGGCTCCCATCGGCGACCTTGCCCCATAATATCTCCCATATAATTGGTCACATGCCCAAACGTATCGTCTGGCATATTACGCGCCGCATCCCCAGTCGCACCACTTAGCAGTGTTGGCACTTCTTTCATATGCTGAAATAACATTTTTGGATCCATAGCAAATGTCCTAGGATAATGTAGCATCGCCGCGAGCGGCAGACGAGTAAATGCCGTCAACGCGCCAAACTCATTCACTACAAGCTGTGGCAGCTGCGGCAAATCCCTCCCTAGATCAATCCCATCAGGAAAACAAGGAACTGTATAGTCACCCGCAATCACACGCTTGCCATTGATATACGGTGCTTTAGCCGCTACACCAAGTGCGTGCATGCCACCCCTTGAAATACCATCAACCCACAAATGATCAGGGTCACGCTCATCTCGAAAGTGCATATGATCGGCTATAGCGATAATATTACAGACACTTTTGCCAAAATGTCCAATCCGATCCAGATTTTGCTGGGGAGAAATAAAGACCGTATCAATCCCTATATTTGCAGCTCTTAGGGCTCTGTCTTTATTGATACCCTGATCGTGAGTAAGCCATGCCGCCGTCGCCACAATACCGACATCAACTGTTCTATCCTTGGCAAGCGTTGATGTCACGTCATAGTACGCGCCGTTTTCCATCACTACCCGCTCTTTGCGAATACGTGCTTTTGACGTCTCGTCTTCATAGGTCACCTCTGTATCGGCAACAGGATTATAAAATTCTTTGTACAAAAAATCCCCGCTTTCATCGCGGGGCATAGCAGTAGCGTTAAAAGTTTCAGAGCTTCGATAATCTTCCATGCGAACAGTCATACCATTTCTCCTTGTTTGTCTGGTGGGGCAAGTATACACCTAGCGCTCATGCTTGTCTAGTCCCTGAAGTGGTATACTGTTGTATAGACATGAACGATCAACTCCTCGCCGACGAAGCTATCGAGCAAATTGCCAAAGACCGTTTTGGCATAGATCTCGAAGTGCGCCAGATGATCGCGCGCGAAATCCCCGTTAGTCACACTGGAGAGGCCAGCGTATTCCTCTCAAAGAAAAAACAACTCTACGCCTACATCCACGGGCAATCAAGCTATGTGCTCGGCGACATCCAAAAACTCGTTGCCCGTATGGGACTTCGTGCTGAACTCTACATCCCGCCAAAAGGACAGCCGCGATATTTTGACGACATCGCCACCGAAAAATTCACTCGCACCTATCCTGGACGTAAACCCGCAGGAGAGCATGATCTTCGCTACTACAAAACTCTCGCCCCCTACAACCCAGCCCTCGTTGTCATTGCCGAAGTCAAAAACGGCGAGATCAAACAGTTTGACACCGACGCATCAACGGGGTGGCGCACGGTTGCCAAATTTGCCTATCGGCGTATCAAAACCTCCTAAAAAGCAAATTTCCGCCAACCCTTTCTCTAGAGCAGGCAGAAATTTGCTTACCCGAAAAACAGTTGGCGGATGATGAGTGCTCGTCATGCAGGAGCAGATGTCTGGTGTACATGTGCGAGCGGTCGACGCAGCTCTGCGGCCGACAGCTTCAGCTCGTCGAGACACGCGTGGCCGTGATCTACATCGGCCTGACGGAATTGCACGATCACATCCCGTAGGCTGATTTGCGTCTCGTCGACCTCCACTTTGTCCAGCCGGCACTGCGCAGTCACGAAACGTAGCAGCGGGTATCGCCACTCCAGGCGGAAGAAGGCCTCCTCTCCCGCTTGGACTCGCACATGTCGAGCGATCTCGCAAGGCGTCTTCACCTCTCGTCCAGGAGCTTCACCACCTTCAGACACGAAACTGCACACCAGCACATTGCAGTTCTGCTTCTCCAGCATTTCAAACACATCGATGTGTTGCATGTCCCTCACCTCATTTCAGTCGAAACGGACACTTAAAACTTATTTATAGCACAGAAGTAACGAATCTGTCTATTTTTTATCTAAAATCACCAAATGTTCGATATGAGGAGTTCGCGGGAAAAAGTTGTAGCCTTGATGATGACGTACGCCGTAGACTTCGGCCAGGCGCGCCACGTCGCGAGCCTGCGTGACGGGATTACAGCTCAGATAGATAATACGCTCTGGTGCCGCTTCAAGTAGCTTACGCACCACATCCTCGTGCAGCCCGGCACGCGGCGGATCGACAATAATAGTAGCGTCACTCGTGATATATTCTAGCGCACGTTCGCTTGCCGCAAGCACTGCTTTTACGCCACCAACTCGCCCGAGCTCGGCAATATTTCGCTCCATCTCTCGTACAGCATGCTCATTCACCTCTACAAGTGTCACATCCGCACCGCCAATCGTGAGCCCAATCGTGCCCACACCGCTATACATATCGACAACTGGCTTGTCTGCTGGCACCCACGCCCGCATATCGCCGAGAGCCTGCTCGTATACAGGCAGATTTATCTGAAAAAAGCCTTCAGTCGCATAACGAAATGGCACGCCCAAAATTGAATCTTCAAGCACAATCTGCTCACCTTGGTAGAGTCGCCTCGTCACGACACTGGCCGGACTCTTTGGGTTTGAATAGATAATCTCGCCGCAGTTCGCCATTTCGTCCAGTTGCCGAATGAGCGCTCGTGTGTCAAAGCCCTCATCCTTTACATAGAGTTGCCAGGCAATCTGTCCGTTTTGACTGCTGCGGACGAGTAGCGTCTTGAGTACTCGCCCACCCACACCAAGCTCATTAAGCGCTTTGACAATTTGCTGCGACACCGATGTAATTGCCGTCGATGCCAGACTTGTCGCCTCAACCGCAATCTTGCCGTGTGTTCCACGTCGAAAAAATGCCAAACTCAACCGCTCCGTCTCCGTATCAAACCAAAAACTAAACTCTACTTTATTGCGGTACTCATATTCGTGCCCGTCACTATATGTCTCAATTGCGTTCGGCAACACAATATCATGCAGCTCGAACGCTTCTTCAATCAATGCGGACTTATAATGCGCTTCGGCTGAAAAATCCATAATCTGCCATGGACTTGTGCTCAGATAGCTCTGTGGATCGCGTGGCGCCACCCTTTCTAGTGACTCAGATATCACTTCCGTGGTGACACCCTCGACATACGATGACTTACTTTTTGTCGGCTGCACAACAACTGTTTCACCTGGCAACCCACCCCACACAAGACACTTCTTACCAGTTTCGAGCGTACCTATCGTTTGCCCACCGCCAACAATATGACTGAGCGCTACTTTTATAGGGGTAAGATTTTTTCTAGACATCTGTACCAGTATACCACCTTTACATTAACTAAGCATAACATTATTGACAATAAACAAAATATATGATAGTATGAATACATAACCTTATGGAAATCAAGTAGCATGAAAACCCTAGAACGAACCACCACCCCAACAAATGACGAAGCTCCAGCGCCACGTCGCCTTAAAATCCACGAAGGTGCACTCGTGCCTGGTGGCAAAAAAGCTGTCCATTATGAAGAAGACGGCAGCATGACACTCGTTGACGTCCCTGGGCCTACAAACAACGCAACGTTTGAAGACATTACAAAAAACTCACTCGCAGATGTCGACAAAAAAGGCGACGAGATTATCGCAGATGACGAAACTCGGGCACACTTTGCCGAGATCCTTTCGGACGAGACACTTGATGCCGACGAAGATAGCACACCGGAGCAGAAAGAGAAACGTTCGCTCCGTAAAAGCGCAGTCCGTAAGCTTGGCAATTTTTCAATGCTTCTTAGCACTGCGCCGACACTCGCCTACGCTGCAGCTATCGATAAACTTGGCGCTATAAAAGCAAGGAGCGACGAACACCGAGCTGCGCATGCAGCACAAGACGGAGATTCGCGCCGCACACGTTTCAATAAATTTATTAATCGCAACAAAACAATGCTTGCTGCTGGCACCCTCGCAACACTTGCCGCTGGCGTGAGCGTCGGCCTTCGCTACAAAGGTATCGAACTTGGAAGCGACACCACAATGACCACTCATGACACCCTCATTCAACACGGCGAGATTCTCAATACAGCCGACACCCAGATTCTCGTTGGTGGCCGCGGTATGCCAGATGGCGATGCGATGCGCCCAATCGCCAATAGTCTTGGCCTACGAGGCGACAAAACAATTGGTATTGATTATCCTGCTCAGATTAAAACATGGGCGACACCTGGCGACACTCATACGCTTGACCAGTCGTCGGCAATTTCTGCACAAAAAGTATATGACGCATACCGAGCCAATAAAAACGGCACCGTCGAAATCGTCGGCTATTCCGAAGGTACGCAAGGCGTCCAGGACGCGCTTGATCGCATCGCCCGCGAAAACGGCGGCACACTTCCCGACAATATCTCTGTCAAAATTATTGCATCACCAAACACAGAAGGTAGCGGTGTCTTCAACGACCCTAAAGCAAAAATGCTCAAACCGCTCTTTGATGCCAATGGCGCCACGATGGATCGTCCAATGCCAAAAGGCAAAAATGTCCAAGTCATTGCCATGAATACAGACTTCTGGGCAAATGCCGGCAACCGTCCACCATCTACAATGATCAGCCAGGCAATTGGTCTTGCGGGCGACGGCCACCGTGCGCCAGCCGCAGGCATGCGCTACACTGACCGCATCGTCGACGGTACGACCTACCGCACCTACTACCACGACGGCACTCAAAACGCAGCCCTCCGCGTTGCTGAACAGCACGGCTTCAAGGTAACGAAAAAAGCCGATCAATTTGCAAATGCCCTTGCGCCTACTGGCGAGCTTGGACAAGAAGATGTACGCGTAAATGCAGGTGATGTACTGAGAACTGGTGGCGCTGCCGCGGAGGAAGCACTCACGGCAAATGGTGTCGCACCCGAACAGGCGCAAGCAGTCAAGAATGTTATCGAAAACGTGCCTTCACAGCCCGTCCAAACCCTCTTTGATGCCGCTCAAGACATACCAAACCAAATAGCAGCAGCACCGCAGGCGCAGACAGTTGTAGAACAAGCCGCTCCCGTTATCGAGCAAGTAGCCCCTGTTATCACACAAGCTATTGAGCAAGCTCCGCCTGTCGTTCAGCAAGCCACCAAACAAGCAGCTCCAATTCTTGGTCAATTTGGCATTAAGCTACCATAGCTATATGGTATATCCATGTACCACCTTCGATTTTGCAAGGTGGTACTTTTTATATAACGTTACTACAAAACGCTTATAGTTGCATATAATTGACCGAGCTGCTACATTATTAAATAAGTAAATATTTGGTGGAGAGATTCTATGAAAAAACGCATTGCAGCTGGGATTTGCACGATACTCGCTTTTATCATGCTTAGCAAGTCGGGTGTCTTGGGTGCATTGATGATTTTTGTACTCGTTGGTGCCATTCCTGGCACAACGTTTTCTCTACCCGCCGGGCTGATGTTTGCCATTTGTGCAATTGCAGCACTTCTTATTACGTTTCGCTATACGCTCATATCATTCATTGAAGCCGTCGGCCTTCACCGCCTCACACGCAAACACCTCGCCTATCGTGAGCGTATGCCAAAGCGGCGATTTCGCAACATCACTCACCCTCAGGCATAACAGACTCAAACCACAGTTTGAGCTCTTCTAGTACATACTGCTGATGATCTGTAAGATCGGTGCGCCTCGCGGTTGATTGCAACTCTTGCATAAACTTTGGCGCTTTGGCGGCCAGACGCGCTGTTCGCCACGCTTCATATTGCGCTAGCTCTTCTTCGCTCGCCTCACGTGGGAAGTTACGAGCTTTGTAGCGTGGAAACAGCTCCGCGAGTCGCGCGTCGCTAAATTCTGGCTTGTAGCGCGCGAGGTCTTTTTCGTCGGTGTTGCGCAGCACTTCGCTCCGCAGCTTATCGCGGTCGCTCACAAACCCGTCATACAACTGCGCTTCGGCATCCTGCGCGGCTGGCCAATCTGGTTTTTTGAGCAGTACTCGCGCCACCCGCTCGGCAAATTCAGGATGAGCAAGTAGTAGCTTGCGGTGCGTTTCGACTGTTTCGTAGTTGAGCCCCAGCTTTGCCCAGCCGTCTTCTTGTTCCAGTACACCCAGCGGGGCGACGGCAGGGGCGCGGTTGTATTGCAGTTTTTTGACAGGCAGTTTCTGGTAATCATCGCCTCGTTCGGCGTAGGGCGTAAACACGATATCCGCCAGCTCTTGCTCGCTTTTTTCGAGCCATTTGCGTGGGTCGTCGCGCAAATCATACACAAACACATTGCCATAATCCGCCTCGGCCAGCGGGAGCGCCACCGTCGTCTTGTTGTGCTCGGTATCGTAGCGGCCTGAGCTATACACAAATGGTGTCTGGGTCTCAAGATTTACAAGCTTTTTGACTTCGTTTTTGTCACGCAGTTTGAGCAGATACTGAAAAAGTTGCGGCTGCTTCTCGGCAATCAGCTTCGTCACGCCGATAAGCGCCACCACATCGCTCAGTGCATCGTGCGCTTTAGTATGCTCGAGCCCGTTTTCTTTACTGAGGAGCTCCAGTTTGTTTACCGGCTTGCCGTCCACTTCTGGCCACTTGATGCCACTGGGCCTGAGCGCCCGCGTCATGCGCACGACATCGAGCATATCCCAGCGCGAGCGGCCATCTTTCCATGTCCATTCGTAGGGGTCGTAGTAGTTGCGCCAGAGAAACGCCCGCATAAACTCATCGTCAAATCGAATACTGTTGAAGCCAAGTATAATTGTGTCCTGCGTTGCAACCTCTTCAGCAAAAATCCGCGCAAACTGCGCCTCGGTGTAGCCATCGGCCACCGTCTGCTGCGGGGTTACGCCCGTCACCATCAATGCGCCAGGGCTAGGCAGCGTGTCATCATTCAGCGCCACCAGCAGATTATACGGCTCGCCTATCGGATTGAAATCCATGTCCGTGCGCTGCCCCGCAAACTGCATAATACGGTCGTCACGTGGATTGAGACCGGTTGTTTCTAGGTCATAAAAGAAAAAGGTAGTAGCCATAGCTACTACCCACTATACACTACTCTAGGCAACTACTCATGATCTATCTGTTCAAGCAATGTAAGCTCACCATCTCCGATGCGAACGACACTGTCACCACTAGCCCCCTTGCGGGTAAGCTCATGTGTAATACCCATCTTCTTCATAATGTCGCGGAGGCGATTAACGTTTTCAAACCCATCAAAGTTGGTGCGGCGCGCAAATTTCTCAATCTTGTCGCCCGTAACCACATAGACTTTTTCGTCTTCGTCGTAGCGTACTGTCCACGCTTCGGCTTGTGCTTCGGCGCTGAGCGATATAATGGGCAAATCTTCATCGTCTTCAGTCTCTATCTCCCTCACGACCGCGCGAGCTTCGGCCACCACGCGCACTAGCTCACGTAGCAAATCCTGCACGCCAGTATGCGCCGCAGAAGAAACAGCAAATACTTTGGCGTTGTTACCCGACACTTCCTGCACTGCTTGCACCTGCATATCGATGATATCTTGGTCGAGGCCTTCGCATTTAGTGAGCGCAATCACCTCTGGGCGCTCGGCAAGGTCACTCGAATACTGCGCCAGCTCTGTACGGATTGTCGTATACGCCTCGGCTACGTCATCGCTGTACACATCTATTAGGTGCAGTAGTACCGCCGTACGCTCCACATGGCGCAGGAAAGTATCGCCAAGCCCTTTACCCTCACTGGCACCCTCGATAAGCCCGGGAATATCAGCAACCAGCAGGCTGCTACTATCGATATCTGCCACACCCAGATTTGGCGTGAGTGTAGTAAACGCATAGTTAGCTATCTCTGGACGCGCGTTGCTTACCACACTCAGAAATGTTGATTTTCCTGCATTTGGAAAGCCCACCAAGCCGACGTCCGCAAGGAGCTTGAGCTCAAGCTCGGCCTCAAACTGATCACCCAGCTCGCCACGCTCGGCGATTTTGGGTGCTTGGCGAGTCGATGATTTGAAGTGCGCGTTGCCAAAACCGCCATCACCACCCATCGCAATAATGACCTGCTGTCCATGCTTGGTAAAGTCTGCAAGCACTACGCCGTCTTTTTTGACAAGCGTCCCGACAGGTACTTTGACGATTTTGTCGCCACCACTGCGGCCACGTTTTTTTTGCTTGCTACCATTTTGGCCTGGCTCAGCCTTCAGCTCCGGCTTGAAGCGAAAATCTATCAGCGTATTGAGATTGTTGGTTGCCTCAAACACCACATCGCCGCCCTTACCACCATCGCCACCATCTGGGCCGCCCTTATCGACATATATTTCGTGACGCCAAGAAACAACGCCATCACCACCTTTGCCTGCTTGAATAAATACTTTTGCTGTGTCGACAAACATATAAAACCTAGTATAACAAAAATACCCCTATATTGATAGAGGCATTTTGTATATCTGTCAAAAAAGTATTCTAGTGGATATAGGTATAGTTACCTATTTGACCCGCAGGAATTGTGCGACTTGAGACTACATTGAAGCCTGCATAATTCATCTCACTCACAGTGATAGAGCCGTCTGGATTCATCGTCTCGACAATAGCCACATGACCATAACCTGCATATCCGCCACCATTTTGCATAATCGCACCCGGTGCTGGCGTACGATTGACGCCAAACCCTGCTGCAGCACCATTGGCTGCCCATGTTGAGGCGTTGCCCCAGAAGCTACCAATTGGGCGGCCAAGCTGTGCGCGACGCTCATAAGCATACCACGTGCAGTTACCAAGCGCATACGCATTACCCGCAGAAGCACGCGCCATTGCAACATTTGTAGGACTGGTCGCTGTACGAGCAGGTTGCGTAGCAATTGCCGTTGGCGTTGCTGGCACTGGGTCTGCTGGCTTCACGCCACCTGGCACTACGATACGCATATCATTGGTGATGCTGCCAACTTCAAGATCGTTGAAGCTCACGATACGCTCAGGTAATGCCTGATATTTCTCAGCAATCGACTGTACAGTATCACCTTCTTTTGCCGTATACACAACACCGTCGACAGGCAAAATCGTAATGTCTCGACCGTTCTCGACAGCATCAGATTGAAGATCATTTGCCCATTTTATAGTTTGTGCCGAGATACCATGAGCCTCAGCAATCGACTGGACAGTATCACCCGTTTTAGCCTTGTAGACAGTCACCGCACGGTTATCGCTTGCAGGCTGAATAATTTGCGGCTTAGAGATAATAGTATCGTCTTCTTGGGCAATCTCTTTTTTGGCTTCAAGTGAGGTCGAAAGATTGGCAACATTTGGCGCAACTGGCATTTGTGTCTGCAGTGCAAAGTTTGCCGCAATATCAGTTGCTGTTTTTTGGTCTATCGTCACAGCACCTTCAGCGACACTGTTTGCTGCTGGCGAGACATTAGCCATTGGTTCCGCAGCATTTCTTGAAGGGCGGTAATAGCTAACTGCGATGACTGAAAGTAATAATACAAATACGCTCGTATAGAGCAGTACCTGCCGAATAATAGCTTGCTTGGTTGGCGCAACTGCTACTTTTGTATCAGTCTCAATGCGCACGTTACTCTTGGGTGAACTTTCGTTCGATTCCTGAGCTGTAATAATCATTCTCCTGTGATCGTATTACTACGAACACTGCTACCATACTTTGTCTTTCTTCTCGCAATTAGAACAGGGCACTTGTCGACCAAATATTAGTGATATTAGTTTAAAAAGTGCGTAGAGAACAAATCTCCTGTACCCGTACGACAGTTCTGGCAGGCGCATTTGCGTGTTAGAAACTTTTTGTTTTTGTATACCCACCAAAGTTCTTCTCACAAATGTGCTGTCTTTTAGTATAGCAAACTGACAGCAAAATGTCAATGCTTTGCTGGCTATCGCGATGGCAAGAGGCAATTCTGCTGGCAATGCTCGCGGGTTAGTCGCTCATGTTCCTCGTTGGTCTTGGAGAAGTAGGTTTTTCCATCGTCACCCGCCACAAAGAACACATAATCTGTCTTCGATGGGTTAGCACCTGCGACCAATGCGTCGATCCCTGGATTCGACACAGGAGTCGGCGGTAACCCTTTGTGTGTGCGTGTATTATACGGCGAATCAAGATCAACAGACGGCGCGACACCTAGTTTACGCGCACCATAAATAAACGTTACATCCGACCCCAAAACCATATCCTCATCCAATCGCGTATGAAACACTTGAGAGACTGTCGCCATATCATCACGATTTGACACCTCACTCTGCACGACCGAAGCAAAGATGATACCCTCATAGAGAGTCATTCCCTCCGCCTTATAGGCTTCGACTAGCTTCCGCTCTTGTATATCATCATACATATGATCAAATATTTTCATAAGAATGTCTTTCAGGGAAGCGCCAGTATAGAAATTGTAGGTATCACCATAGATAAATCCTTCAAGGTCGGCTTCTTTTGGCTTGCTGGCAAGCAGTGGGTGGCCATAGTCGGCTGCAAAGGCCGCATCAATATCCTCATCGCTGTACCCAGCTTTCAGAAGTACTTTTTTTGCATCGGCCAATGTACCTCCTGGCAAAAAGGTCAGTGAGAACTCATCCGGCTTGCCCTGCTCAAGATGCCGTACAATATCTTGCACACTCATATTCTTATGCAGCACATACACGCCCGCCTTGAGTCCCGCATCGGCATGAAGTCGATAATACACTTCAAATGCTGTCTGATTTTTAATAAGCCCAGCACTAGCCAATACTGCGGCGACATCACTGCCCGTGTAGCCAGACTTCACGTCGAGGCGCATTGTCTCCTGCGACTGAGGGCTCGGCGATACAAGTTGCTGCTGATACCAATACCATGTGCCCGCAGCCGCCAGGATAACTATCAAAAACAACGTCGTAATAGTTCCAGCTACCCATTTCCATACAGATCGCTTTTTTTTGAGCGACAACGAGGAAGCAGGCGTAGTGTCAGGAGTTGGATTTTGGTCAGATGCCTTTGAGGATAAATCTGGATCTGGCGTGGGTGTGTTTTGACTATTCTGCATAATTCTCCTCTATATAATCTTGTAGTATGATGGCTGCGGCTTCTTTATCGATATCACCCTTTTGGTAAGACTTACCGCGAGCTTTCAGACGGTTCTCGGCCATTACGCTCGTGAGCGACTCGTCCTGAAACACAACCGTAGAAATATCCTCCAAAAGACTGGCAAATGCCTCTACATACTCAGACTGCGCAGTTGCCTCTCCTTGTTGATTTCGAGGATAGCCGACAACAATTTTTGTTGCGGACTCCCGGACAACCAACTCGGCAATTTGTCGTACTTCTGTGCCGTCCACCTCAAAAGTATCATATGGTACCGCAATCTTGATACGAGTATCACCGATAGCCACGCCAATACGACGTTCGCCAACATCAAGACAGACAAGACCTTCTCTATGAGCCATTTTTTGCTGTATTGATGAGTTTAAACTTTACAGTAATCTTGGCTTCGTCATTTGGCACTTTTGAAACCCAGAATGGCGAAAGCTTGACATCGACATCATCGACACCCTGTATAGTCTTGAGGTCGGACTGAATATCACTAAAGCGCTTGCCTTTGACGCGCGTCTTGATGTCATCGTCTTTAATCTGCGGCCCTACCTGTGTTGTCGCGCTCAGAGTCGCGGTGCCACCCGTGTCATTGGCGGCAAAATCTGCAAGCTGAGCAGATGACGTGTTCGTCTCATAGACGCGCTGATCATTCTCTTTTGAGAGCTTGCTCGATGCCGCCGCTTTGATAAAGCTCTCCAAATCAGCCGATGCAACGCCATCCATTGCGTACGTCACCGTCGATACAAGCTTCGCCTTGCCCTCTGGAGCTTCCTGGCCGACCTGAGGCGTAGCCACGACATCTGACTTAATAGTGCGTAGACTTGAGTCAATCGCTTTGACATCCTTGCCAAATTTCTGTTGCAATTTTGTTTTCACATCGCCGTTGTTTTGTGATGCTATCTGCTCTGAAGCCTTTTGTACATCTGCTTGCGTGACAATCTTGAGGACTTTTTTGACGCCACCCGTCATATCGCCACCCTTGGCACTCACACCATCAACTGTAGAGTCATATTTACGAGCCGAAAGATTACATTGCTCACCTATCGCTGTTGCCTTAACTTTAACATCAACCGTACCAGCTACGGTCGTAAATCCCGAGCCATTCCACGACGGAGATGCACCAGGAACCGTTACTTCTGTACGCGTTACAAACGTGCAGTCCCCATTGCTAAATCCTGTACCGATAGGTACCTTCTTGGAGTTTGGCGATGACTTGGATAGAGTAACCGTACCGCCAGCTGCCTCACCCTGCTCCTCCGTGCCTGTTGCTTCAAAATCAACCGCCGCCTCTTGCTTTTCCTCTACCTGCACAGTACGCATTGTCCCCTTGCTCGCGTCTGTTTGCTGAGCGGCGCCTAGCATAACAGAAGTATTCACATTGACATTGCTTGTTTTGGCTGTTATCTCAACTGTGGCTTTTGGGGCGAACCAGATCGCCCAAACAAAGAAGCCAATCAATGCAATAATTAAAACAATGATAATGATGAGTTTTTTGCGAAATGCGTTGAAATTTGGCACTTTGCCCGCGCCCGCCTTTGGCTTGCGAGGAGATTCACCATCTTTTGGCGGCAATGCGCGAGACGTTTTTGGGTCCGCATCACCAGTACTGACAGGAATACGTGCTTTTTTTGATGGTCGAGCTGGCTCAGCGCTTGCGGCATGTTCTCCGACAGGCAGCTGGCCACCGTCAATAATATCGTCATCGTCATCCACTTTGAGTGCTGCAATTTCTGGAATTTCTGGCTTGCTCTGAAGGTTTTTAGCGACTGGAATGCTCGCTCCAGCGGCAAGAGGTATCAGCGACTGATCGTTTGTAATAAGTACGAGGTGTTTACCTGCTGTCTTAGCTGTTCGCTGCAAAATCCGTAAATTAACAGTACTTTGCAGTACGCCTATGCGCTTTGGCGGCACTAAGGCAACGATTTTTTCTTTTGCATCTTTAACCTTACCGATTATCGCGGTTACATCGTCTTCGACATCGATATAGATTACGTCTTTATTCATGCTAGATTCTAAGAATCCTGTTTAGTTTTTCTTTTATGTTATCGCTTTCGCTTGCTCCTAATATTGTATCATATCCAACGCGAAGGAGCCCCATGGCCGTAATAAACGTATGATCTTGGATTGTACCTGTTTTGTCTTTAATGCCGCTTACCTCGGATGGCTGAATATGGTGGACGGTCGGTTTGCGTGTAAATGGCAGCTCTTTATACCACTCTCTCTTTGAAAGAGCCTCTACGAGCTCAGTCAGGCTCGCACCGCCGCCACACAACAAAATACGACTCGGTAGATGATCGACAGAGTCAAAGTCGCTCAGCGCCAACTCAACGCCCGCAAGCCATACATCAAGCGTCTTGTCAATCGCCGTATCAAGATGTTTTTTTACTGTTGGCTTGATATTTTCATTGTCAATATTAACCTTGAGTTTCTCTGCTTGATCATAGGTAAGGTCTAATTCGCTCGCAATCGTACGCGTAAAGCTGCGACCTCCAATGCCAAACATTTTCGTCCCTTCTACGCCGCCATCATTGACGACTGCGATATCAGTTGTACCGCCGCCCACATCGGCCAGAATTGCCGTGAAATTACTACTTGCATCGGTGCCAAGCACGCTACGGCTCACCGCAAACGGCTCGGCCGCTACAGCCACGAGCTCAAGTGCGAGCTCATCCGCCACACGCTCAAGTGCTCCAATATGGACCATCGGCGCAAACGCCGTATAAATCTGCACCGCCACGTCCTTACCCTGAAATCCAAGCGGATTAGACACCTTGTAGCCGTCGATATGGATACCAACAAGCGCGCTATTGACCAGCTTAATCTCCACGTCTTCATTACCCGTCTCAAGCGCAATCTGACGCTGCGCCTTCACTTGGGCGCGTTCCTGCACCTTGTCGATAATAAATTCCATCTCAGCTTCATCCAAAGGGCGATCAGGCTGCGGACGACGATAGCGAATCGTATTCGTCGTACCCTTGACGAGCTCGCCGGCAATACCGATGACGGCGCGCTTAGCCTGCAGGCCCGCCTGATCTTCTGCCTCCGCGAGCGCCTCTTCGCAGTTGCGCACTACTCCAGAGATATCGGCTATTGCGCCCGAGTGCATATCGCTCACATCTTGGTGTGCACGCCCCACGCCAACCACTTCAAGATCATCACCCTCAATCTTGGCGATCATCGCCTTGACAAACTCCGTACCGATATCCACGGCCACGATATAGTTTCTATCAATTGAATCATTTGCTCGTTTGCGTATTTTGTCGAAAACCATAGGTATATTTATTATATACTAGTTGTGCTTATGGTGGCAAAGGTTGTCTTTATATAATATTTATTATATAATAGAGCCATGACAAGATTCGAGGCTCGTCGTGAAGCAGAAAAAGTGCCATTCTTGCAGCATGTCACTGCTGTAATCGACAACTTCACAACACTTGTTGACTCGCTACCCGCTATCCGTGAGCCGGTGCGAACTACGACAAGTCTCGAATTTTTTCCTCGCGCCCAAAAAGAGCTTTACTACCCAGAGTCTGTAGCCAACTACATGCTCACAAATGAACTGACGGGCATCGGTATTGACATTATTGATGAGCCCGATAGTGCAACGGCAACTAGCATAGAGTTTATATTTGACAACGGCAATACTGCATATATCTCGCGCACAGCCGAGCAATACACGCCCGACCGTATACTCAACGAAGACACTTCCATGCACGACACGCTCTTGAGTAGAGAGGGCAACATAAACACGATTGCAAAAATACCCAATCACGAGCTTAATGCGTTTCTTTTTAGCCTCACGGGACGTACCGACGAAGCATTACTCGCTCGCTACGATCCGCATGGTGATGCAGTCGTCGACGCCAGTACTATGCGCGACTCCCTTGTATCTAGCGCCGTAGCACGTGCATCGGATTACTTTTTCGAACTTGATCACTATGATCGCTCACTATACTATCGCCTTACTCAACACGGTAGTCACGAAAAACTAGAGCAACTCACGTTCCGCTACGAAACTGGTAGCAATCGCATACTACAGGCTACTATCGACCAAGCTCAAGGCTTCTCGTTGACGATAGATGCTATTGATCCGACCATCGGTACACAGCCTCTAAGTCCCGATGAAGGCGACTATATGCGTCTTGCTGAAATATTGAACGAAGAAATCGTAAAACTCGATCTACCTACGCCAATACAGCCTTAACCCGTCGAATGCCCGCGCTTGATGCCTCTTCTTTGGTAATTTTGAATTTTTTGCCATCTTCGGCCAACTGGCCAGTATGATCAGCATGTGGGCCACCGCAGATTTCAAATGACACCCTGCGGTCGCCTTCGCCCATCTGATAAACTTTGACCGTGTCTCCGTAGCGATCACCAAATGCGCCTATCGCACCCATTTTAAATGCTTCTTCTGTAGGATATTCTTTGTAGCTTACGGGCAAATCCCATTCTATCCACTGATTGACAAGCCGTTCGACCTCATCAAGCTGTTCGCAAGGCACTTTGCCGTCGTTGTTGAAGTCAAAACGAAGACGTTCTTCGGTAATATTACTACCATGCTGCGTCACATGTTCGCCCACGACTTGTTTGAGCGCGGCGTACATCAGGTGATTGGCGGTGTGGAGTTTGCGGTGTGCCATGGTGCTACCACCCAATCCACCTTTGAACGTGCCCTTGGCAGCGGTTTGGCTGCGAGCACGCTGCTCGGCCATCTTCGCACCAAACTGCTCGCGCCAGTTGTCTGGCAGGCTGATTTGCTGTTTGTAGGCTTCTTCGACGCTTAGTTCTACAGGGAAGCCATAAGTGTCGTACAATGTAAATAGTTCTTCGCCCGTTAGGCCATCTGCTGCAAATTTTTCCATTTGTTTGAGACCTTTGCGGAGCGTTTGGCGAAATGCTTTTTCTTCTTTGACGAGCACGGCGATGATGGTTTCACGATTTTGCTTTACTTCTGGGAAGTCATTTTCGTACAAATCCGCAATGACTGGGACGATTTCTGGCAAGAAATTCTGCTCGATACCAAGCTCAAAGCTAAATCGAATCGCCCGACGCAGCAGTCGACGCATCACATAGCCCTGCTCTTTGTTACTCGGTACGCAGCCATCAACCGCCAGGAATGTGGCTGCCCGCAAATGGTCGGCGATCACCCGCATGCTCTCAGTATGACTCTCGTACTTTTTGCCGCTCAAATCTTGTAGTTTCTCGATAATCGGCCACATCAAGCTGATGCGAAAGACATCGGGATTACCCAATTTCGCTGCGGCGATGCGTTCGAGGCCACTGCCGTGATCGACATTTTTTTGTTCTAGTTCTTCAAATTGACCTTCGCCGACTTTTTTGTAGGCCATAAAGACGTTGTTGCCGATTTCCATAAACCGACCGCAGTCGCAGTTGGGGTGGCAATGTTCGCCAAATTCGGGGTTGTGCGGCGTGCCAAAATCATAAAACATCTCGCTGTCGGGACCGCACGGATCGCCAATCGGCGTCGTCTCTGGGCCGCCGTTGCGACTCCACCAGTTTTTGCTGCCATCGTAGAAAAAGATTCGCGCCCCGTCCCGCATACCTTTGGCTGCGCCGTCGTCTTCGCTACCAATATCTTGCGTGCCGTTGCTCAAGCCGCTATCTGCAAACAGCCGCGCCCATACGTCGGCTGCTTCGGTATCTTTAGCGATACCATAGCGCTCGTCGCCGATATAGCAAGTAACATATAGTTTGCTGAGGTCGAGCTGGACGATATCGCGGTGAAATTCAAACATCCATTCGATCTGTTGCTGTTTGAAATAGTCGCCCATACTCCAGTTGCCGAGCATTTCGAAGAAGGTCGTATGACGATTGTCGCCGATATCGTCGATATCCTGCGCGCGTAGGCATGTTTGCGAGTCGACAATCCGCTGGCCGTCTGGATGCGGCTCGCCGAGAAGATACGGAATCATTGGCTGCATACCGCTGCCCGTAAACAGCGTCGTCGGGTCGCCCGTCAGCACCAGCGGTGCGCGCGCCACGACGTTGTGGCCTCGTTCTTCATAAAATTTCAGGTAGGCGTTGCGGATTTCTTGGGTATTCATATCTGTTATAGTATACCAGAAAACACCGTTGGCTAATACTCTTTTGCGACGCGACGGCCAAGCTTTTTGCCTAATCGCAGACGTTTTTGATACGAGCGGATCATTTTTATATCACTCAAATCTTTAGGACGACCAAGCTTTTCCTTGCTAGCCATCAAGTCATCTAGACCCATAAAGCGCACGCCGTCTTGCATAAACGCCGTCTTGGCAAGCTGCCTCAGGTTCTTGCCCATAAATGTTGTCATAATCCTGTAGCCACGGTGCGATAGGACACGCTTGCCATCATCATGCACCTCCTCATGCCAACCACGTGTACGAAATTCTTGATAAACGCGCTTGCTCACGACAATATCAGCTGCAAGCGCCTCCCTGAGACCCAGCGCTTCAAGCACACCGCCGCCTATCACCACGTAACTCCGTGACGATAGCCCTAAGCGCCGCACCATTTCGGTTATCGTCCGCTTTGTGCCTGGCTGCGCCCTGACAGCTGCACGCAAACTATCATAGATATTATCGGAGCCTATAAGCTTGGTGACGTGATATTGCCGAAGCATTTTTGCAAACGCGGGCGATACATGTGCAACGCTAAAATTAATACCGTCCGCCATCAATTGTTCGGCCACGCGCCTGAGTGCTGCAGCCCCCGTATAATCAATGTCGCTCATTGCTCCGGCATCGAGGATGACACTCTTGACAGGGTACTTTGCCTGCGCCACTGCTTGCTTGAGACGCTGCGAAAAATAGCTGGCGTTTTCAAAAAAAAGATCACTTTCAAAATGATAGATTAACACGCCGTCTGGCCGCGAAGTATGCTTATGACTGCCCTCGATACGTGTTGCTGCCCACTCGTCTATCTTGCCGTCACGTAGCAACACGCCGTCCGATGGTCGATACTCGCGCCACAAACGCTCAACAAGTGAACCTAGCACGGCAAGTATCACCCCCTGCTGTACACCCAAAACTGCGACCGCGCCAAGTGCCAGCATCGCAATACCAAACTCGGATTTATTGGCTCGCCACACGTCTTTTAGCTGCTCTACGTTGATCAAACGTAGTCCTATCTCACACACGACCGCGCCAAGTGCCGCGACTGGAAGCAACGTCAGGACATCCGTCGCAAACAGCAGTACTACGCCAGTTAGGATAGCCATAAACACATTGACCATTTGTGATTTTCCACCCGCTATCTCGCTCGCTGCTGAACGCGGAGGGCTGCCGTTCACCGTAAATCCTTGAGTAAATGCCGACATGATATTGGCGAGACCAAGTGACATCAAATCTTTATTGTCGTCGACCGGCTCATCATACTTAGCAGCAAAACTCCGAGTAATCGCAGCGCTCTGCGCCAGCACGACAATCGCGATAGCAAGTGCAGAGCCAAACATCACCAGAACACTCGAAACAGAGAAATGCGGAATAGCTACATGGGGCAATCCAGCAGGTATATCACCAACAACGTCAATACCATAACGCGGCAGATCAAGCAACTGCGACACGATCACGGCCACAACTAAACCAATCAATGCTCCCGGCAAACGAAAATGACTTGCCAGCATAATGATAGAAAATGTTCCAAGCGCCAGTGCAAATGTGAGCCAGTGTACATGATTGATGTGTGCCAGCATGAGACCCAATTGCGTCAATAGCCCGCCGTGTGTCTCAATACCAAGCATTGCCGGTAGACGACCCGCAACAAGTTGCACACCGACCCCAGCCAGAAAGCCAATCAAAACAGGGCGCGAGATGAGATCGGCTAAAAAGCCAAGTCTGAGCGCACTCATGGCAAGCAAAATACCGCCCGCCAGCGCGCTAAGTACCGCGACAGCACCAGCGAATTCCGGTGAAGACGCAGCAGCGACCGTCGCCGCACCACTCGCCACCAGAGCCGCTGTCGCCGAGTCCGCACCGACGACCATACGCTTCGAAGATGTAAAGATTGCAAATATAATTGGCGCCAAAAGTGCACAGTACAGCCCCGTCTGAATAGGCAACCCGACAATCGCCGCAAAGCCAAGATTTTGCGGAATAGCGATTGTCATCACAGCAAGCGCTGCCATGAAATCATTTTTCAGCCATCTTCGCCGATAGCCGCGAAAACTAGGGAACAGTATCCTGTTGAGTGTCTTTTGCATGATGTATATGTTTATTGGTTGAGTGTCTGTAGTGTAACAGATACACTACAGTCTATCAATCACCCCATTCCATCCGTCATCTACAAAATCACATTAGCACGTGGCAAATACTGCTCTGCCATCGCCCCGGGGTCATACGTGTCTTCGACAATCGAGGCAATTGTGGGTGCATCGACAAATCTGCGCAGTACGTGCACGGCAAGATTTTTTCGGGCCTGCAGGTCTTTTGCCAAAGCCGCCCGTCTTTCATCTGTCGTCATAGTCGAAGATCGTAGTGCATGCTCAGCAGCAAACTCCTTTTCCACCGCACTACTATATGCCCTATCAAATATAAGCGGCATCGCCTGATCCTCTAATGTCTCAAAAATTACATCCTCTTTGCGAGCCTGGGTAATGTCTCGTCCGCTACCTGGATTTCGGCATTCATCTCTGTCTCCAAAGCTATCTTCGCTCCATAGTGATGTCCCCAAGCCTGCCGCCACACGACCCGTCTCATAGGTGCGTGCATCCGCAGAAAACCCTTCGGCTTGCACATAGCGCGAAAAAGGAATCACCAGACTAGCCTCGTATGACACTTTTCTTTGCCGCAGCGAAAAATCGGACCAGAATGTTGCCTGTGAGCTATTTGGACAGTGAGTATCGTAGGCCTGTGACATTTCGGTGCTTCTCACGGGCAAATCCGTCACCGTGATACCATGATGTGACAGTCGCCGCTGACGCGCAGTATAATGATCGCGCACACGTTGCAAGTAGCGCGGGCTCATCGACACAACGTCGATATCATGATTGAGACCGAGCACATCTAGCTCCGCTTCATTCTCAAACGCACCCTCTGTATAGCTCAGCAGAAGTGCCGCATTCCACAAGCGCCGACGAATATCCCCAATTACCGCCTCCTCATGAAACTCTACGTCATGCCAACGCAAATCAAGCTCGGGATGACGTAGTGATGCCTGCGAGATTTCGTGCATTGTCTTTTCAGATGCGCCTTGCTCTTCAAATGGAGCATTGGGAAACAAGATAACGCTAAACGGCTCATCAACTACCTGCTTGGCATACTGATCGACCGCATTGCTGATATTGTGTGCTTCCTGATGAGCCGCCACGGGTATAAGTACTATCGTACGCGCAAGAGGTAATTCGGGCTTTTTGATCTCAGCTGCCATTTGGCTAGCATTCTCTTGATCGTAAATATTCATACCCGACATATACGATTCGACGCGTGCCTTGCGCGACGGGCGAATATCATTAAAAAAACTGCGCGACACAAGACCGTCATACTCCATCAAGGAGACCAATTGCGGATCCTTTTCCATAAACATATATTAACACATTGTTATTAGTTTAACAATGCTTATATCACAATGCCGCCGCCTAGACACACATCGCCGTCGTACATCACCACTGATTGCCCGGGTGCTACTGCCCGCTGCGCGTCGTCGAGATGAAGTGTATCACCAACAAGTTTTGCCGGCACTAGCGGTGCGCGATGACGCACGCGAATACGGTACTCACCGTCGCCAGGATTTTCACCAATCCAGTGCATAGCACCAAGCTGGATTTCTGTACGCCAGAGTGCCTCATCCTGGAGGTTGGTCGAGGCATATACCTCGTTTTTATCCATATCTTTGCCGACAACATAGTACGGCAAGCCGCCGCCAATATTGAGTCCGTGGCGCTGGCCGATTGTGTAAAAAATCGCTCCATCGTGATCCCCTAGTTTTTTGCCGGACACCTTGTCGATAATATCGCCTGGGCACGTCTCGACATACTGGCTCAAAAACTCCCGAATACCGACTTGACCGACAAAGCAAATACCCATCGACTCTTTTTTGGTGGCCGTATACAATCCGCGTGCTCTTGCCATGTCGCGAACCTCTGGCTTTGTGTAGTCGCCCAGTGGAAACAGTGTTTTTGCCAACGCATCGCTCGTCACGCGGTACAGAAAATAGGTTTGATCTTTGTTGGTATCGACCGCCTGAAGCAGTCGAGCGCTCGCAGACACAGTCGATGAAACATCTGCAGCCCCGTCAGATCCCGATGCATGCTCGAGAGCTGTCGGGCGCGAAGCCGTTTCGGAGAGTGTCGTCTGCGAAGAGTGACCATCGACGTCAACTGTATGCTCAACCCGCGCATAATGCCCCGTTGCTACCACGTCTGCACCATCGGCTAGCGCAGCCTCCAAAAAGAGTTTAAACTTCACTTCTTGATTACACATAATATCTGGATTTGGCGTGCGACCTTCGCGGTAAGTATCAATCATATAGCCGACAACTTTGTCGCGGTACTCCTGCTCAAAATCAAACACCTTAAAATCGACACCAAGCTGCACCGCCACACGCTTCGCATCCGCCAGATCTTCTGCCCAAGGACACTTCATCCCTGGCAAATCCTGGCTCCAATTTTTCATATAGACGCCGGTCACGTCGTATCCCTGCTCGACCAGCAACGCCGCCGTCAATGACGAATCCACGCCACCACTCATCCCTACATAGACTTTTGTCATCGTGGTGCTCCTATATATACAAGTACGATTTTAACAAGCTCGCTGATTGCCAGCCACCAGCCCGTAGGTGTAGCCCACCACCAGCGAGACCACTGATTATCAGTTTGGACAGGATGATTCACTACTTTTGTTCTACCTTCTGTTGTTTGAGAAAACTCAATACCTGCGCGCCGCTGATGATATGCAGATGTCACAAGAATCACCCGCGTAAAATTATTGCTTGCAAATACATCCTGCGAGAGTCGCGCATTTTGATGCGTTGTCTCCGATGCACCCTCGGTCAAAATAGCATCCGCCGGCACACCTGCTTCAATCGCCTGCGTACGCATCACACTTGCATTGCTCGGGCCAGTTTTGTCGGCTGCCGCACCGGAGAACACAAGTTTTGGCGCCCAGCCTCGCCAATATAGATCGACAGCCTCTTTGACTCGCGCACGTGTGTCTCCACCGCTCACCGCCACAATCGCATCCGCAGACGCACACTTGTCCGCTGTCGGTCGCGACTCGCACCTCGCCAAGTCATCTGGCGCAAGATATACTCCAGCAAGCAGTGCAAACAATACAATCGACACAACTGCAATAATTAGCCGCGTCACAATACACCTCCTGTTCGTGCCAGCTCTTGCCGAACAGCCTCTATAATTGCCCGCGAAGCAATCTCTATACTGTCATGTGTCGTCTCGCGCCCAAGGGTTAAGCGTATGCTACCATCAGCTGTTTGCGCATCGAGTCCAATCGCTGTCAACACCTCGGACCGTGTACCGCTGTTTGCCGCGCACGCACTACCTGTCGCCACCAGCACCTGCTTCGCTTCGAGAAGAAATACCAGCCGCTCAGCATCAACACCCGGAAATGACACATGGCAGAAATTCGCCAAACGATGCTTGGAGTGACCAGAGAACACTGCACCAGGAAAATTATCCCGTAGCGACACTTCAAGTAAATCACGCAGTCTACTAAGCCGTACAACTTCCGTCGTCCGCTTGTTTGTCGCGATTTGCGCCGCCTCTGCAAAGCCGATGACGCCCGCCACATTCTCCGTGCCGCTCCTTATACCCAACTCTTGTCCGCCGCCCACGACCTGTGCCTGCACCTGCACGCCGGGACGCACCCAAAGCACACCTACTTGTTTGGGACCATAAATCTTGGCAGCATTGAGCGTCAATAAGTCCACGCCTAGCCGTCCAACATGAATATCAAGTAATCCGAATCCTTGCGATGCATCACAATGAAACACCAAAGGAGTGTGATTACCCGTGCGTTGACGCGCAAATCGCACGTCGCTCACAACACGTGCAATGTCACGAACTGGCTGAATCGTACCTATTTCATGATTTGCTAACGCCACGCTCACAAGCTGTGTATCATGCTGAATAGCTTCCGCAATCATACGAGGATCCACGCGCCCCCGCGCATCAACTTCGACAAACGTATGCATACCCCGACTAATCGCCCGCTTGACGCTTGCATGTTCAACTTCGGTAGTTATTTTATGACCGCCAAACCCATTGATCGCAAGATTAATCGACTCGGTCGCACCAGCTGTCATCACTAATTCGTCTGCGCGCGCGCCAATAGTCTGTGCAATCATATGCTTAGCATTTGCATACTCCCTGCGCACTTCGATTGCTGGCGCATAAGGGCTTGAAGGATTATAGAATTTCTCGACCAAATATGGCTTCATAGCAGCAGCAACGCGCGGATCTACAGGAGTAGCCGCGGCATAATCAAAATAATACACAGTCTGCGCCATAGTACTCATTATACCCTACACAGCATGGGTTTTGAGTGAGCGAAGTGCCGCTGGATCAGTATGGTATAGCTCGCGTGCAACTCGCTCATAATACATATTGATTGCCGCCATGAAGTTATCGAGCTCCTGACCGGCAATAAAATTATAACGCGCGCCTTCTTGCACCTTCAAAATACCGTTTTCGTGCACTTCATAACGGATCGTCATCGTTTTATGCTCGCCCGTTGTCGCATCTGTCCACTCGTCGTACCAAATCCACGTCGAAAGATCGAGATTAAAGAATTCTCGCCTATGCCCTTTTGGTACGCTACCAAACAACTGTGCGCCAATGTCACTTTCAAGCTGTATCAATTCGCGCTCGGTTAGCTTACGAAAAGGACGTGGTGCCATAGGCTTACGCGCCGCCGTTGGCTGAGCTGGCGGCGGAGTCGTCAGAACGCGCGCATACTCGGCTTCCTCGCGTCCAAGCGGCTCGGTACCAATAAGTAAATTAAGTGCTTTTTTGAGAACACTCGCCATACGCTTATGCGCCTCCCATGGCTGTATCGCCCTCTAAACGCTGTATACGAAGTTGTTGCAACATATGCGCCAGCGACAACGCATCCTGTACTTCGCTATGTTGCGATTGCATCGTAGCTGATGTAGGTGAACCTTGAGGCTGCTGAGAAAAATAAGCAGTCTCTTCATATCCCATTTGAACTGTATCGATATTTGACGACATGTCCATATCTTTGCTCCACTGGTATTGTTAATAGTAATTTTGCTACAACACGAGGCCAAAGAGCTCTCGTGCGTTTGCGGTGGCATGATGAGCAAGCTCGTCGTTTGACACGCCTCGCTGCGCAGCCGCGTGCGCTGCAACCTCTCTCACCATACCTGGCTCATTCATTCTACCACGAAAAGGCTGCGGTGTCAAGAAGGGAGCATCCGTTTCTAACAGTAGTCGTCCTAGCGGAATTGCCATAAACATTGCCTTTTGTCTTTCATCTTTCGTAAACGTACTGATTCCGTTTATCGCCACGTAGAGCCCTCTAGAAAGCCCCCTGTCAAGATTTTCCGCTGTATCTGTAAAACTATGAAGCACCCCGTGTATTCCCGAAAAATTATCAAATATCGGCCAAAAATCATCATACGCCTCACGGACATGAAAACTCACTGGCAACCTATAATCCTGCGCCCACTGCAGCTGCTGCTCGAGTGCTGCAATCTGCACTTCGCGAGGAGAATGATTATAATAATAGTCTAGTCCAATCTCCCCGATACCAACAAGCTTCCGAGTCGCTGCTTCTTTGCGCAAAAGCCCGCCTATATCGTCTACACCATCTTTCGCCTCATGCGGATGCACACCAACAATCGCCCACACATCATCATGACGTGCAGCAAACTCGACCGCTCTCTGAGAATCCGGCTGGTTTGTACCGACACACACCATTGCGACGCCCTGCTCGCGCGCCCGGGCATACACCGCTTCGGCGAGTTCATCAGTAAAAAATTCACGATCATGGATATGGCAATGAGTATCAATTAACATACCCCTAGCATATCACTTCATCCTCGTCATCACTGAGTATACGTGCAACCGATGGAGCAACAAGCTCCTCGTACGGCTCACCAGCAGCCATACGGCGGCGCAACTCTGTCGAACTCATATCCCCCGCATCCACAACAAGCCGAGCCGCCCGTGCGCCCAGGGTTTGCGCTGTATAGCCGGGTCGCTCCACAACAAGCATATTCAGGTTATCTCGCAGCCATTCACCGTACGTCCATTGCTCCATCGTCGCCACCGAGTCGGCGCCAAACACCCAGGTAAAATCCCTGTTCGGATACTCCAAAGCAAGTTGCTGGACGGTCGTATATGTTTCCGTAAGACTCCTGGCGTCTAATTCTAGCGTTACGATATCAATACTTACTGTTCTACATACAATATCCTGCGCGAGTGCCCGACAATAGGCCAGTCGCTTCGCACGCGTTACTTCAATCGTCTTGTCCATACGACTTGCACTTGGCAGCAACCATACATCAGCAGATCGCGGCTCAGCGTAGTCGATACACGCCTGCAAGATAGATTGATGCGCACGAGTAGGCGGATTAAACGCGCCACCATAAATAATCGTTTCTTTTGGCCCGAGCTTCTCCATGGCAATCCTTTTCTTACTTAGTGTTGTACATACACTATTTGTGTGTTACCTTGAATATAACACAGTCGTGTATATACAACAATAATGAAAGTGAGATTGTCATGCGAGAGTTACAACAAAAAATCATCAATGAGCTTGGTGTCAAATCAACAATTAATCCCGTAGAAGAGATCGAGCAGCGCACGCTTTTCCTCGCAGACTATCTGGCGCAAACAGGGCTTCGAGGCTATACACTTGGCATTTCTGGCGGGCAGGACTCACTACTCGCAGGCCTACTTGCACAGCGTGCTGTCGACCTACGCAAACAAACAGGCGATACGGAAATTGCGTTCCATGCCCTGCTACTCCCCCACGGGAAGCAGACAGATCGTGCCGATGCGCTAGGAGCCTGCGAAGTAATCCAGCCAGACTTCGTCCATGACCTTGATATCAAGCCAGCTGTCGACGAATTTGCAACATCCTTCGATCAGACGACAGGAACACCATTGACAGATTTCGACAAAGGTAACGTCAAGGCGCGCATGCGCATGATTGCGCAGTATGCACTAGCAGGAGACCAGAATCTCCTTGTCATAGGTACCGATCATGCAGCCGAAGCCGTGACAGGATTCTTCACCAAATATGGTGATGGTGGAGCGGATATACTTCCTCTCTCGGGGCTTACGAAGCGTCAAGGCAAGCAACTCTTGCGCAAACTTGGAGCACCAGAGCACTTCATGACAAAGGCACCAACCGCCGACCTACTCGATACCACACCCGCCCAGGCCGATGAGACCGAACTTGGCATCAACTACAAGGAGATCGACAGCTACCTTGAAGGAGGTGAGATAGCTGCCGCAGCAGCCGAGATTATCGAGCAACGCTACCTCGCGACTCAACACAAACGTACTGTACCGATTGCCTACGATGCAATACTATTGGAAAAATAGACATCTCGGCGTACAATAAGTGTATGAAATACGATAAGCCCTACGTCGCCCCCACACTCGTTGTTGATGCGGTGATGTTTCAAATCTCTGCCGGCGTACTTGAAGTTCTTCTTATCAAACGTGCCGATGAGCCATTCAAAGGCACCTGGGCGCTCCCTGGCGGCTACAACGCCAGCGGCGAAACAACCACGGCCGCTCTGCATCGTATCGTCAGCCAGAAAACCGGTGTCAACACCGCCAAAGACCTTGCCTACATAGAGCAACTGTACACATTCGACACTGTCGACCGCGACCCGCGTGGTCACGCCGTATCAGTCACCTACATGGGCTGCGGGCGCGACATACCGCTACGCGACGCCGGCTCTCATGCAGCGTTTTTACAAGTCGACAGCCTACCAGAACTCGCCTACGACCACACATCCATCATTCGCTATGCGCATGCCCGACTCAAAGCCAAGCTCACCTATACCAATGCAGTCTCTGCTTTCCTCGACAAAAAGTTCACCCTTACGCAGCTCCAATCCGCCTACGAAATCATCTTTGGCCGCGAGTTCGACAAACGCAACTTCCGCAAAAAATTCCTGGCGCTCAACTTGATTCATGATACCGGCGACACCTGGCAAAGCGGCGCACACCGACCAGCAAAGCTGTACGCGTTCAACAGCAAAAAACTTGAGTCGCTCGAACGTAGCTTCGACTAGTTATTGGGTGATAATTTCAGTAATTTCGTCATATGACTCACGTATAACCGCAGCAACATTGGGCGTGGCAGCCACAAAACTAAGTGTCTCGTAGGTATACTCATCGCCGTCAAATGACACGATCTCGCCACCGGCCTCTTGCACCAACAACACTCCCGGCACGTCATCGTGGAGCTGCGCCCCGCTGCCCAGCTTGGTGACCGCTTGAATATTTCCCTGTGCAAGCCGAGTAAACTCATACCCTGAGGCGCCAAGCGGCGTGTAAACGCCTATATTGTGACGTCGAAAAACAGGCGAAATATTTTTGTACATAAACGCTCCACCAAACACCAACGAATTATCAAGTTCGGTATTTTTGACATAAATTGGTGTATTGTTGCGATACGCACCTTCACCGCGCAGAGCTGTAAATAAATCGTCGGTAGGGAACTGGTAGATCACGCTCGCCACCGTCTTACCCTCCACCACCAAGCCAGCCATATTTGTGCAGTACGGCAACCCATGTACAAAGCTCGATGTACCGTCAATCGGATCAACAAACCACGTCGCGTCCACTGTTCCGCTCTCTGGCTTTGTTTCTTCACCCCGAAATCCAATCTCTGGAAACTCCGCGTGGAGCCGCTCTTTGAGCACCGTCTCCACCTTGACGTCCAGCTCTGTCACGGGAGAGCCGTCACCTTTGGAATTATGCTCAATTGTGCCGTACGAAGCCATTAATTCTTCTCGAAACCCTCGGAATGTATCAATGACAAGCCGCTGAGAAGCGGTGATTTTTTCATAAGCTAGTGACATTGCAGCCTTTCATTTATTTAGGAAGCGTTGTGGTAACTATTGTATGTGCTGAGTGTTAAAAATACAATAAGTAGCACGACTACCGCTTAATACTCCACTCAGGAAAAATCGATTGCGGATCGGGGAAGCGGCGCTTATTCGCTAGCAAGTCCTGCTTGCCTGAGTAGCCTATCGGAGCTTTACCGCCAGATGGCAAATCCACCAATAATTGTAAATGAAGATGTATACTCCACCCGCCATTTTCTAACTGCTCGTATGAGCCAAGTCGAGCAATCTGCTCACCAGATTTTACATGCCCGATACGGCGCTTATCTGCAGCCAAATGCCCAAAGAATATGTACGGCAGCGACTCATCCGCAGGCTTCAATATAAGATAGTGTCCAAAATTATGCTCACCAGGTTCGTACTCACTCACAACAATCGTACCATCACACGGTGCAAACACAGGCTCTTGATACTGCGAAAAAACATCTATCGCCATATGATACACACGGCCTTCGTGTACCATATGACTATCCCACCCCAAGATATCGCTACGGTCCTCTCCATACCGCCCAACAAGATAGCGCGAATCAATACTGTCGATCGCCTTGTTATTGAACCCCTGACGTGCCGCAGCAGATCGCGGATCATCTCCATCATTCCGACTCGTCTGGATAAATCTCTGGATATTTTTATGTAGATCACTTTCAGCGATCTCGGGAAAATACAGCGGCAATACTTCCGAGCGCGTAAAGACTTCTGGCATAAATTCAACAAGTTTTGTCGGTATCATTTGCCAATTATTATACCAGCATCCTGTAAAGAAACTACCTCACACTATCAATAAGTCGAAGTAGCTCAGGAAACTGCGTCATACGCTCGCCAGAGTCAGTACTACTAAAATGTCCGTAGCCAGGAAAAAGATGCAGCTGCATTGCCGGATACGCACGCCGAAGAAGCGCGACCGTCGCATCTACACGAGTACTGTCGTTGTCAGAATAGAGAAGGTGCATGCTCCGCACACGATCTACGAGCGATTTGTCTGGCACAAAATCAAAAAAACCACCGAGCAGCGGCACGTCGTAGCGACTGTCTGGTGTCAGCGTGTCGCCAAAAGCCGGAGCAACCAAAAAAACATCACCAACCGTCACATGCGGATTCTCGCTCAGCCACTGCACCAAAAATCCACCACCGCAGCTATGGCCAATCAGCAGTGTATCGGTCGTCAACGTAAACTGTTCAAATGTCGCTTTCCATATAGCATAGTCTGGCTGATACGCGCGTAGCATCTCGGGGGTCTGCGTAGAAATGTCTCGTTGCAGCAACTGCTGCTGAAGCCACGGTATCCATATTGCGTTACTCGCACTTGCAAAATCAGGGGTAAAGTACGTCTCTTTTGATGGCTTGCCATGAATAATAAGTGCGCGCTGCTTCATAGTAGCTCTATCGTAACAAAGGTATTGTATATTGTCAAATAATATGATATAATAAATAATAATGCGACGCAACACTACCCCAAACTCGCCGCTTGTGATTGGTGTCGGCGGCGGAGGCTGCCACCTCGAGACTGGATCTATTCCATTTCGAATGATTAAGTCGACTCTCGAAGACAGCAGTATTCCGTACGAACAAGTCCATGGATGCGACGACCTCTATGGCAGCAATCCGCGTGTCCTTCTCCCGTCAGAACAATACGAACAAATCGACACAATCGTCTCGGCGTCACCCGAAACCCAGCCCATACTTCTGCTGGGCCATTGCTTAGGCGGTTGCGCTGTCGTCAATTACCTACGCGACAATCCGGACCGTTCACGTGTATCGGGAGCGATCTTTGCGCCAGCCACCCAGCCCGACAAAGTTGTCATGAATCCTCAATCCCAGGCTCGTCGCCGTGCAAACGGCACTATGATGAGACTCAACGTACTTGCGGGAACCACTCGGGATTATCGGAGACGAGTTGCCTACTCCGTCGATGCAGCATTACCAGCAGCGTACGTTAGCGAAGCGCATGAGACACATTTGATGATGTCAGATATGGAGCAGCTCGTCAGACTAGGTCGCCTTTCTCTTTGGGCAGCCGAAAACGACTGGAATCAAACCTCACCACAAGATATTGCGACACTGCGACAGCGCTGTGGCAATCAGCATGCCGACCGACTAAGAATAGTCCCCGATGCCGCTCATGGCCTCTATCCAGCAACGACGCCAACTACCGACCCAGTAGAGCAAATTGCAGTACAAAAACAAACTATTGAAGCCTTAATTGCAACAGAGGTTGGCGCTGCTATCGGCACTGCGGCGCAGTAATAGCACCGTTCCGTGCAATCGACAACGCACTAAAAGTAGTTATTCATCACGAATCCCGATGCCATTCGTGACCGCAAGTTGCGGCGCAAGATACACAAGTTGATCACTGCTGATGATGGTGCCTTTCAGGCTGCCGACATTTTTGATATCTATCAGCTGCGCACCCGTCAGATCGACACCCTGCATCTTCGCATCACTAAATCCAACGGCATCAATTTCACAATCAACAAAGGCAACGTTTTTAAGTGTTGCGCCGTAGAAATCCATCTCGCGCACCACGCAACTTTCAAATATAACATTCGTTAGTTTGGCAAAACGAAAGTTTATGAGGTCGAGTTTACAGTCAGCAAACCGAACATTTTGCAGGTGCGCAGTGTCGAGCTGCATGCCGCTGCACCGCGAACTTCGCAGCTCGGCCACATGCCAGCTCGCATCTGCAAAACGCGCCATCGTCATATCGCACTGCACAAACTCGACATTTTTGACACCAAAACCCGCAATCTTCGACTCGGCGAAGCTCGTCTTTTGTATGCGTGAATTAGTTAGCGAAAAAGACGAAAGCCGGGCACTCTGCAACGCCCCATTTTCGATTGCAACACCCTCTATATCCTCCTCGCCAGCAGTAAAAACGGCAGGCAAATCGTCTAGCGGTACAATCTGTCTAGGGATTCTTGGAGAGATAATTTTCAAGCTATCTTCTCTATCTGAAAACACTGGCTGTCACATTCGATACTTGCGCTCGCGATAGCACAGAGCAGCGTCTCTGCGTCAATTGTTCGCTCGCCATACCATGGATCGGCCACCAAAAGATCACCCACTTCGTTAAAACCATATACCACGATGCTATGTGTTCCGATTGTACCATTCACATCATCTGGAATATCGACACGCTCATCTTGCCTTGGAGTCGTTGCCCGGCCCTCGCCGGACACAACGGCTGGCGCAATATTCACAAAGAGAGGCCCTGTTTGTAGCTTCTCATACAGTAATCGTGATGTCACATGCGGCTCGATGTGTAGCTTGCCGCCCGCTATTATCAGCTCAATATATGCCTGCACATATATCTGCGACCATAGTTTGCCGCCAACTTGCGGCACGTCGCGTACATCTCGCACAGCCTTGAGTCTGTCGAGTATTTCCACCTGGCTCAAGTCACGCCAGCCAAAATCAGTAATCAAAAAGTCAAACGACCAAAAGTTGACTGTAAAACCTTGTTGCGCACACCACGCTGCAAGCTGCGCCGTAACACTACCGATAGGTTCGCCTTGCTCATTTAACCCTTGTGGCACATCACCCAGCAACGCGTCAACTGACACCTGCTTGTCATAATGCGATAGCAGTGTCGCAAGCGCTGCATAACCGCAAGTCGTTGTTGTTGGCTGATAACAAAGAGTAAGGTTGTGGGTAATAGGCTGCATACCTATATTTTACCATTTAACCTATATATCCCGTCATCTTCAGTACAGCAAGGTAACTGACAAAAACACCGACAGTAGTGCAAATTTGTGGCGAGCAATAGTGAGCCTGAAAGCTATCGCAATTGCTACTGCCGTTATCACTGACCCGCAAGCCAGACCGATAATAAGACTAGTTGTCGGTAGTTGAACCAACACAATAACCATCGCGAACAGGATAAGTCCCGTCAGAAAAGTACAAAAAAACAACCCACGTCCGGGTTGAGTGGCGGTGGTAGGCGAGACGAAAAATGTCTCGCCTACCACCTTTTTGTCACGACAGAGCGGTAAGCGGCAGCGGCGTGTGCACCGACGGCAAACCATTGCCGATCGACGGGCGGGACGCTTCTGGGTGTCGACGCATCCAGTCCTGCACGTACCACAGCTGGCCGCAGCCACCACCGATGTCATCCTGGCCAGCAGGGTCGAACATGCGAGTGCTATAGCCAGCCGCCAGCATCAGCTGCATGAAGTCCGCTGCGAGCGAGCGTTGCCGTTCGTTGGCGGCGGCGATCGACTCGTCGCGTTCGCAGATCACGCTGATCGTGGCCTGCCAGATTCCCGGCGTAAACAGCCTCGCCAGACGTTCGACATCCTCGGCGGTGTTGTTGCCTCCGTGCACACAGTAGTTGAAAAACGGCTGTCTGCCCGTCGCCTCAAACCACTGTTCGCCTTCGCGTGCCATCTCGGCCAGCGTCAGCTTGAGCTTGAACGGCACCAGAGCATCGCGCGCCTCGTCGGTACTTTCATGCGCCGAGAACTGCAGTCCAACTGTCGGAACCTCTCGACTGAGCTGCCGCAGCGGCTCGTAGTCGATACGCGGTGCCGATGTCGAGATCAGCAGCGCCGCCCTGGGGTAGCGCCGGTGAAGCTCGCGAATCGCTGGGTAGAGATGCTGCGGGTTGAGCAGCGGCTCGCCCATCGACATGAACATGATCTGCATCCTGTCCACATCGGCGGCATTGATGCCTTGCGATTCCAGCAGGTACGCCGGCTGAGCCACGATCTCGTCGGTCGTGAGGTTGCGGACAAAGTAATCGCCCGCACCGCAGAACCGACAGCCCACCGGACAGCCTGACTGCGTCGAGCAGCAGATGACCGTGCGGTCGTTGTAGGTCGGATACTTGTACAGCACCGACTCGGCCACCGCGGCCCTCCCTCGTTCACCATCGTTGGTGAAGACGAACTTCTTGACGTTCTGATCGCTGGAGTTGATCTCCTGAATCTGCGCCCAGAACGCATTGTCGGTACGGACATTTACCACTGGAGCCACCATTGGCTTTCCCTTCTCGTGTTGTGACGGGTACTTACGCACCCAGGTACATACCTTTTCAGATACAATTGCATACTATACACTATATATAGTTTTATAGCAACTGTATTTTCATAGGCATAGTGTTATATTAACACTAATAATATTATTCTGTATATAGTTAGTGTTTATTCTACAATACTATTATTTAAGCCGCCCCGTCCTTGCGATCGATGTTCCGACCTTTGCGTGCGCGCCTCATACTCGCGCCAGCACCCAAGTCCGCGAGATTTGTAACACCCCTACGAGCTACCGCTATATGACATATGCACATAAGAAATACAGAAGTAGACTAGGTCGCAATTTCTGTGTCGACTCACCACCTAATTACACCCTCGATTACATACCGGCACTGGTTCAACATAGCGTAAAGCATCGGCTATATCGCACGTCGCTTACAAGAGGATTTATAAGTAATATTTATTGTTAGTGTTGACAGTACAATAAGAGCGGTGTAGAGTGAATATAGTTAGTGTTATGTATACACTATTTAATCAAAAGGAGCCCCCTGTCATGAAAACACCCGAAACCATCCGAGCTATCGCCGTTGGCGTGGATATCCAAAACGATTTTATCGATGGCAGCCTGGCCGTCCCCGAGGGCGAAACGATTGTCGCGCCTTTCAATCGCACTACTGACGCCGTCCGGCGTATCGGCGGAGCGGTTATTCTCACCCGCGATTGGCACCCCAAGGAGACGCCGCACTTTGCTGATTATGGCGGACCGTGGCCGACTCACTGCGTCGCCGAAACGCGCGGGGCGGATTTTTCGCCTGCACTCGACGTGCAACCGAACGATATCATCCTGAGCAAAGGCATGGGTCAAACCGATGGCTACTCTGGCTGGGAAGGCACTACGGACAATGGCGCGACGCTCGAAACACTCATCACGCCAATCACCCGAGGACAAAAAGTGCGCGTCTTTATCGGCGGGCTCGCCACAGACTACTGCGTCAAAGCGACGGCGATCGACATCGCTAGCAATTTTGCCGACGACGAACGCGTGACAACCTACTTGCTACGCGATGCGGTACGCGGCGTCAACATCCGACCCGACGATAGCGACCGCGCACTGGCCGACATGCGCGCAGCAGGTGTGATCGAAATTGACAGCCAAGCGGCGATTGCAATGCTACAAGGAGAAGTACGATGAGTGAATATCTATCCCAGGGACTCGACTACTACAAAGCCACGATGGGCCAGCTGGAGTTTGAACGACATCCAGATGCCGAAGTTACCTTTGCGCTCAAAAACCGCTCGGCGGACAGACCGCTTAGCGAGTATGTCACACCCGACATGCTACAGAACCGGCTCGATGCGCTGCGCGGCGGCTGGCAACCAGAAGAAATCGCCTACCTAGCTGGGCTGCAAAACCAAGACGGTGGTGCACAGTTTTCGCCCGAATACCTCGATTTTTTGGCCGACAATGAATTGCCGCCAGTTGACATTGGCTACGATGAAAACGGCGAGATTACTGCTACCGCGACAGGAGCTTGGCCACTCGTAACGTTTTGGGAGACAGTGGTGATGAGCGAGCTCAACGAGTTGTATTTTGACAAAAAATTAGCACGTGAAGGTACGAACCTAGAGGCGCTGTATGCCGAAGGCGACCGCCGTTTGAGCGAAAAAATCGAGCTCCTTCGCGCGCGACCAGACATCACATTTTCTGACTTTGGCACGCGCCGTAGATTTAGCTATGCGTGGCAAAAACATGTCATCGAACGCGTGGCGCACGAATTGCCAGACAACTTCGCAGGTACATCAAACATCTACCTAGCACATGAACTGGGCTTGAAACCAATCGGCACCTTTGCCCACGAACTACCCATGGTCTACAGCGCGCTAGCAGACGAAGCTGGCGACGATCCACTCGATGGACACAACCGCGTGCTACAAGATTGGCAGCAACTCTACCGCGGCGACCTCTCGACTGCCCTCACCGACACGTTTACGAGTGAATTCTTCTTCGCCGATATGACGCCCGAGCAAGCCGAAAGTTGGAAATCTCTGCGCCATGACAGTGGTGATCCGTTTGAATTTGGCGACCGCGTGATTGAATTTTACCGCGAACAAAACATCGACCCTGGACAAAAAACAATCGTGTTTAGTGATGGGCTCGACATCGACACGATCATCTCGCTGGCCGATTATTTCGCGGGCAAAATCAATGTCACATTTGGCTGGGGTACCACACTCACCAACGACCTGGGCGTGCAGACAAACAATATCGTCATGAAAGCGGTGGCTGCAAACGGCCGCTCAACCGTGAAGCTCAGCGACAACGAAGGCAAACACACGGGTGACGCCGAGACAATTGAACGTTACCAAGCACTTGTACAGCAACACATCGGGGCGGTTGCATGTCGCCAGACGGTGGCGGTATGAGCGAGGTTATGAAGCCGCGTCATGAGCTGTGGTTGGACGGTCCAAATTATACTGCCGACGCGGTGATTATAGACACTGCCCGCGAAAAAATTCTTCTCATCGAGCGCAGCGATTGCGGGCAATGGGCGCTTCCTGGCGGATTCATAGACCCCCAAGAATCAGCCCTCACAGCCGCACGACGTGAAGCCGCAGAAGAAACATCACTCGATGTGTCGGGCGGCCAACTGGTGTTTCGCGGCATCGTGGACGATCCTCGCAATACCGAGCGTGCCTGGATTGAAACATCGGCGTATTTGTTTGATAGCTCGGCCGATCACGAGGTAGCCGCAGGCGATGACGCCCGCCAAACCAAGTGGTTCCCCCTTGCCGACTTGCCTCTTCTTTATGCATCGCACCAGTCTATCGTTGAGCGAGCGCTTGATACCATCGTCAGCCGGCAACAATTTGTGCCCACAAAAGATGCCAGCTACACGCCCGTTCATGGCGGCCACATGAAGTATGAAAAGTACCTAGTCGCGGCGCCATGCGGTGAGTTTTTTGCCAAATCGTATAGCGGCGCCGAGATGTCTGACGAACACGTCACCTACCTGCAAAAAGAAGCCGCGACCATGAGTCATTTGCGCACCAACGGCTATCCACACATCCCAAGCTCGTCGCATATGCATGATGAACGTACGCTGCTGATGGATGCGTTTGCGCCGCACGATGGCTGGCGGTGGCGTGCACATTCCGAATCGCTTGATGCATATATACAAGATAGCCTAGCGGCCTTTGCGGCGCTCGAACAAATGCCGCCGCCTGCCGACGTGCATGCAATCCCCGGTTCACTCGCTATTCATTTTGGCGAAGGCTGGCATATGCATGATGCGGATTTACCGACAAAACTCCAGCCGCTGATCGCGCAGCTTCGCCCAGAGTCCCAGCGTACTGCAGCGCAGCTGTTAGATAATATCGATCAGCTACGACGCTACGTCGACGCAAATCCCCTGCCAGACTCATTTGTGTTTTGTCATCACGATGCCCGCCAAGCCAACATTGCCTGGCACCCCAAACACGGCGCAAAACTTGTCGACTGGAGCTGGGCGGATATTGGCCGGCCCGGCAGTGACGCCACCACGCTACTCATCGATCTGCACAAACATGGTCACGACATATCGTCATACCGACACGAAGTCAATCCCGCACACTGTATCACCATGATTGGCTTTTGGCTCGAACATGCATCGTGGCCTATCGCCGAGCGAAATCAAACAATTCGCTTGCAGCAGCTGGCATCGGCGACCGCCGCCTACGAAGTTTTGGAATCTTTGTGAGCGCGCGGATCGGTCGTGTGGAGATAAATCTTTGGAAAAAGTACACCTTGTTCACGCACCACACCATCCTGGAAAGTAGCTTGGATCTTGGCCGCCGTATCGGGTAGAAATGGCACGAGCAGCTCCGCAACCTGCAGCAACGATCCTACACACGTCATCAAGATGTCATTGAGATGCTCGGCTGCATCCGGGTCGGTATCCTTGTTTTTTGCTACCGCCCATGGCTTCACGCTGTCGAGATATTGGTTGATTGCACGTACCCGCACCCACGTTTCGTCGAGCGCTTCGTTAAATTTCAGTGCAGCCATCGCGTCACGATAAAGCTGTACGTCATGCTCACCACCATTGATTTCCCCAATCACACCAGATTGATACCGTACGATCATACTTGCAACGCGCTGCACTAGATTGCCAAGATCATTGCCGAGTTCGGTATTGTAGGCATTTTCAAATCGCTCCCACGTAAAATCACCATCGTCCTGCGTTGGGATATGCCGTGCCATAAAATAGCGGAACGCGTCGAGCCCATAATTATCAATCACTTCATTTGGATCAATCACGTTACCGACTGTCTTGCTCATTTTTTTGCCCTCAGAGCTAATGTGTCCATGCACAAGCAGTCGCTTTGGCAGCGGTAAGTCGAGCGCCATAAGCATTGCTGGCCAGATAATCGCATGAAACCTGAGGATATCTTTGCCGATTACCTGCACGTCGGCCGGCCAATAATTTTTCCAATCTTCGTTGTCTGGATACCCGAGCACTGTGATGTAATTACTCAGTGCATCAACCCATACATACATTACTTGATCAGGGTCACCAGGCACGCCAATGCCCCAGCTAAGGTTTTTGCGAGGACGAGAGATACTCAAATCTTCAAGCCCTTCGCCAATCATATTGAGGATTTCGTTTTTGCGAAATTCTGGCACAATCTTGAGCTTGCCAGATTCAATTGCATCACGAATTCGCTCGCCAAACTCACTCAATTTGAAATAGTAATTCTCCTCGCTCAGACGCTCATACGGCACACCGTGATCCGGCGAGACGCCATTGTTTGCGGCGGCCACTTTGTCGCTTACAAACGCTTCTTCGCCTACACTATACCAGCCTTCGTAGCTGCCTTTGTAAATATACGGAGACATTTTTTGCCATACATACTGCGCCGCACCGACGTGATGCGGGTCGCTCGTGCGAATAAAGTCGGTGTATTCTGCGCCGACTTTGCTCATCAAATCTTTGAATGCAACATGCGTCTCATCGACATAGCTTTTTGGATCTTTGCCAGCGTCCTGGGCTTTGGCGGCAATTTTGTTGCCGTGCTCATCGGTGCCTACTTGGAAACGCACTTCCTTGCCCTGCTGCACTTGATACCGTCGCCAAATATCCGCGATCAGATAGTCAAGCGCGTTGCCAATGTGCGGCTTGGCGTTGGCGTAGGGGATGGCGGTGGTGATGTATAGTTTTTTGCTCATTGCTGTTTATTATATCAGCGTTTGCTTTTTCTATAAAACTATTGACAAGTAAGATCGATATATATATAGTGGATTCTACACAAGCACCGCTTGTGCAAAAGTACGAGGGATCTCCTCGGCTTTTTGTTTGTGAAATCTCTACTAGAGATTCACGTCAACACTTCTTTGAAAGGAAGTGATTGTAATGGGTCGGTATGATCCGCCTCGCGTCCCCTGTCCCTACGACTACCCAGATCACTGCACGTGCAACACGTGCGAGGGTGATCGGCGAGCGATGGGCGGCACGATGAACAGCTCCGTCTTCGCCAGCAGGCCGCAACGAAGTGACTCGTCAATCACCAACGACTACTTCAACGCCGGCAAGCAAGATGGCGGCAGCCACGGTCATGCGAAGTACCGCAACAACCCCGACGGCAGCACCGACTACTTCTACGTCCGCGACGTCGAGGGCAACGAGTACAACGTGTAACCAACCGACCTGAGCCATGTCGTAAAACTGGCTCACTTTCCTTAAAGACTGCTCTTAAGTTATCATTTTAATATTATGAACTATGATCAATTATTCACTCATATGAACACAGAGTCCTCCTCAGAAACACGAGATAATGTCATATCTTTCCTACGATACTGTGGCAACAGCCTAAAATCTGGTCAAGACAGCGCAGCTATAATAGCATATAGTATCGCAGGTCTAATGGCGACCGATTACGTTAAATCACTGCCAAGTGACGATCCTCTCAATGAGATTCTCGTAATTGCTGGAGAGCTCGAGATTGACCCAGAAAATAAAGAAGCTTTGAAAAACGAACTTATTCGCGCCATCGACCAACTTAAATATTAAATAAAATAACAATTCACCGTCGCTCATACTAGTGGAGCATTATCCTTATGCTACAATATCCCTAAGCTATATGTTTAAAAAATACACAATCCTCTCACTTCCCGGCAAAAACTCACACACGATTACGTTTAGCGATGCGCTCAAAAAAGATGTAGTACGATGGGCGGCAATCGTTTTGCTGGTTATGATACCGTACGTCGCCTATGCGTTCGTGCTATCACTTGCCTATGTAACTCAGCCGAGTTTTGAGGCATTTCAAAAAGGTCTCTCTATTTTGATGAGCCCAATGCTCCAAACTGCCATAGTACTTGCCGCAGTACTATGGGCAAGATGGGTATTTTTTGACGTGTACACATGGGTTTTGGTGGCTATATTGACGATTTTTTACACCACACATGCATCGTTTAGCGCTACGATGCTCATACTGCCCAATAGTCCGTTTACTGCGCTTGTCGCCATGATTGGTTTTCTCGCGATCTTTCGGATTGTTGAATACCAACACATGCGTCGTATTATCAAAGTAGAGTATGCCACCATGACAAATGGCGCATATGTCGTTTATGGAGCAACTGCCGTTATATGCCTACTCGCAACATCATCAATTGCGTTTGAATTATTTTATTTGCTTTTTGGACACCAAGGACCAAGTTAGCGTATTCTGCATACAATAGCATGACGGCCGTGTGGCTTTTCGCCGCGTAGTGCTGCGCTATGCGAGAAAAAGTCTGGGTCTGTGACAGTGTCTCGCGTATCAATTGTGATATTTTCTGCCAGTATGCCACCTTTCTGTAGCTGTTCTGCTGCGACATCATGCAGCGAACGATTGCCAAACGCAAACAGCGGATAATACTTTTTGCCTGCCGCAGGACTCAGATATACCAAGATTTCGTGCGGTTTTACTCCTTGCTGTGCAAGATATTTTACAGACTGCGTGCCGCCGCCTTGCTTCAGATTATGCCGCCCCAGGTGCGATAGCATGAGCGTGTGCGTCGGTGGATGATATAGCACCGCGCCAATACAATCGGCGATTGGCAAAAACAATGCGACATTCTGCCGTCGTGTCATAAGCGCATCGGCTTTGTGTATTTGCGGTTTTGTGAAGCCAGCGCCTACTTCATCTTGCGTCACTTCATGGTAGGTGCAAAAATCATCCGTGTCGTAGGCAAGTCGGAGCAGCACGGTGTCTTTTGGCGACATGCCATGCCTGGCAAGATATCTGTCGGCTGCGTTGCTATTGACACGCGGCTCAGGTGTCACGCTGGTGCGCAGCGAGCCGTCGCTCACAGTGGAGAGATACACGTCGATGTCTTTATGCAGTGTGTGTATGATATTTCTCTGCAAGCTGCTTCCACTCATCTATCGATAAATCCTCTGCCCTCGATTCAGGAGAAATACCAGCGCTCACAAGTAGGTTTTCGGCATCAACTTTGGCTATGGCAAGTCCTCCGCTGAGGCTGGAGCGCAGTTTCTTGCGTTTGGCGCTGAAGCCGGCTTTTACTACGCGAAAGAAAATTTTTTCGTCGACACCATCTGGCAATTCAAGCGTGCGTGTACGAAGCGTCACTACCTGGCTATCAACTTTTGGCGCAGGCTCAAACAGCTCGGCTGGCACTACGTCGCCGAGCGACACGTCAGCATAGAGCTGGGCGCTCACGGCTAGAATACTCATGTCGCCTGGGTGAGCCGCGACACGTTCGGCGACTTCTTTTTGGATGAGAAGCGTGACAACACTCGGCTTATTTGCATCCGTCATAAATTTCTGAATAATTTTACTGGTGATGTAGTAAGGAACGTTGGCCACGACTTTGTAGTCGGCCGGCAGCTGGCGCGTATCGTAGGCCAGGATATCGCTATGCACCACCTCAAGGTTTTTACCAGGAAACTGCCCGGGGAGTTTGCGCGCTAAGTCATCATCGAACTCCACCGAGATCACCCTCTCTGCTCTCGCCAGCAAGATAGAGGTGAGCGTGCCAAGACCTGGACCGACTTCGAGGATCGTATCGCCTGCATTCACATCCGCTTCGTCGGCAATATGGTCGAGCACGAAACGATCGCGCAGCCAATGCTGGCCTAGATGCTTTTTGGTTGGCATGCGACTACCTTCCGTCCTTATTTGACCAGTCGGTCGCAAGATCAAACCCATGAGGATGTCGCACAGCAAACCCGCCAGTATCATAGACCTTACCAAGTCCCATACTTGTTTCGACAATAGAGCACCGCGGATAATTACCAAGGTTGGCCGCGACCAAAATATAGCCGTCTTTGTCGACCTTGGCACCATCTGTGCGCACGGTGTAGTCACCACCGCCACACGAGCCCATTGTGACATTCATTGGCAAATCGTAATATGTCTCGCGGTGTGAGACACCTTTGCTGTCAATAAAAACATGCGCACCTTTGCCAGGAGTCAACGGATTGAGCGGCTTATTACCGACAATCTCCACCTGTTCTTTTGGCTCCTCGACAACAAGCTCCTGCAGCTTGGTGCGGCTCATCTCTTGACCCTCTCGTCTTACAATCTTGTACGATACTTTTTTCTTGCCTTTTGTACCTGGCGTCTGTATCTTGCTCTCTCCTACAGGTAGATCAATATCTAATATCTGTCGCACAGTGAAGTCAATATCTTCTTCGCGGGTAAGTGTCTGCGCGCCATTGCGCCACACTTCTACTTTCATATTTTCCGTAAGACCTGCATCCAGTGGAGTCGACACTGTATCTTCACTACCAAGTGTCACGCCTTTTTCCTTAAGTAACTCTTTGACTGTCTTTGCTTGAGTATAAAGAGTGCTTTCAGCACCATATAACACTAGCTGCACAGGTAACGCGCGGGTAATCTCAAGGCGAGCGCCCATACCATCCGCCAGCACATCAGTAGAGTGTGAAAGCTCAAGGTTATCTTCACTCCGCACAGACACCCCCGCATCTTTTGCAATATCTGCCGCAGTCCGATACGGAGAAAGGACTTGCTGGCGCTTCATGCCATCGATAATCGTCACTGGATGAGCACGATAAATATTCACTGTATAGCTTTCGGCAGTATAGCGAGTGTCAAGTGACGGTTCTATGCGGTCGTACTGCGCAAGATTGACATGCGCTTGCTGTAGTGTCTCACCAAGCGTTGCAGCATGGGTGAGCACGACACGCTTTTCGCCCTGATCATAGATAGTGATGAGCCGTTCACCCGTGGTGGTCTGGGGCTCGACAGATGCTGCTCGTGCCATATGAACGCAAAAAAATACACTCAGCACCACACCAATGCCAATCGCACTCCATACACGCCACATTAGAACGTTTTTACGCAGACTCTGCATCATACTTATCTTTTAATTATATCACGAATAAGGCAAATTGTCACTAGCGATATGTATCTGGTAGACCAGCGCCACAGTGTGGCCACGGCTGCCAGCCACGACGCATGTAGAGATCGCGTGCCGCTTGGTCTTGCACGGCTGGTGGCGCATCGGCTGGATCATAATACCCGCCATAATTACCCCATGTGCCATAACCGAATTGATACGCTCCACGATACGACGAATTGCGTTTATTAGCATAATTACCACCCGCTTCACACGCACGCAACTTCGCCAACGCCGCTGCAAAATCCCCGCTAAACGACGGTTTCGCACCTACGACCACGACTTCTTTTTCGGGCTGTTTCGTAACAACAGACTGAATCTCTTTGCGCTCGACTTCTTGTCCATTTTTCATCGTAACCTCATAGGTTACTGTTTTCTCACCTTTTACACCTAGTGTCTGCACCTTGCGGTAACCGGCTGGCTGGTCGGCGTCCTGAATCTGCTCGGTCGCAAAGTCTACAGGCTGCTGTTCGGTGACCGTCTGCACACCGTTGCGCCAAATCTCAACTGTCATACCAGGAGTAATTGCCTGCGTTTTTGGTACGGAAAGCGTATCGTCGCCCCCTAGCGATATTTTCTTCTCTCGAAGCAGCTCATCTACTGTCCTGAGTTGTGTATACACCGTCGTACGCTCACCATACAGTACAAGTGATACTTCGGTGGCACGCTTGATTGTCAGTCTGCTGCCAACCCCGTCACTCAACACGTTTTCGGCCGCAGTTAGCGTAAGCTTATCTTCATCGCGGGTTTTTAGTCCAGCATGTCGAGCAATATCACGCGGCGCAGTATAGGGCGAAAGAATCTGCTGGCGTTTCATACCGTCAATGATCATGACAGGATGGGCACGATAAATATTAACCGTATAGCTTTGTGCCGTGTATTCAGCGGTGAGCGCCGGCTCCACTTTGTCTGAGTCGGATAGCGAAATACCCGCCTGTTTGAGCGTATCGCCTACCGTGTGCGTGCCAGTGAGCACGACACGCTTTTCGCCCTGATCATAGATAGTGATTACACGGCTACCTTTGTCGACAGGTTGCTCAGATGCCGCACGCACGGTCGTCACAAGACCAAGAAGCGTAGCAAACAGTACAGCGAGAATAATCGCTGCACGAAGCGTTATCATCTGGTAATGATACTGTGTGGTGATTTTCATACGTCTCTATAAGAATAGTGCTTCGTTCCGAAGAAATCGAAACTACCTATACTATAGTAGCAATAGACGTATCTGGAGACAAGAGCGCATACGCCTCAGAGACAAGGGGTTGTGTCTTTGGCGGCAACTGAGACATGTTGTACCACTCGGTGGCACAAATCTCCACCCGACGCGGCCGAATCTGCGTTTTTTGTGACGGCAAAAGGCGACAATATACAATGGGCGCATCATAGCCGCCTGCCACTACATGAACGACACCAATTTGGCGGCACTGTCCAGCATCAAGCACAATCCCTAGCTCCTCGCGCACTTCACGTAGCGCGGCCTCAACTGCCGACTCACCTTTTTCTATGCCACCACCGGGCAGTGTCCATTTCCTGTCGCCAAGCGCATTTTGTACGAGCAATATCTTGCCCTCAGCATCCAAAAGCATTACCTTTGATCTCTGTTGTTGAGTTATTTTGTTAAGTACACGAAATACATACCGCATAGGCGGACTCATCAGTCGCAGTGTGACATAATACACTCGCCACATCACAGCTTTTCGAGTCTGGCATATTCAACATTGAGTTTTTTATGCGCACCAGTATCAAACTCAATCGTCACCGCCATGCCGTCAACCTCAACAACCGTACCCTTGCCAAACTGCGCCGACTTCACCCTATCGCCATCACCTAACATTTCGTCGCTATAAAAATCATCGAAATTTGATGTCGTGGCGCTCATCATACTACCCTGGTCATGGCCCGCTGTAAGTCCCTCGACTTCACGCAGGAACCTTGACGGCTCGTTGTAGCTTGTTTGCTGAAAGGTGCGACGGCTTGACGCATAGCTCAGCCACAACTCCTCACGCGCACGTGTCATACCGACATAGCACAATCGCCGTTCTTCTTCGATGTCATCTGGCGTGCCGTCAAACACTCGTGCATGCGGCAACACACCCTCTTCCATGCCGACCATATGCACCACAGGAAATTCCAGCCCTTTGGCCGCGTGCAGCGTCATAAGCGTCACTTGTCCCTGTTCGGTGGACTTGTCAGTACTCGACATCAATGCGACCTCTTCGAGAAATGTCTGCACGTCTGCGTAAGTTGCAGCTTCGGCGATGAGTGAGCCGATGTTTTCAATCCGCTCATCGGCCTTTGGCGTGCCGTCGTCGATATGCGTTTTGTAGTGTGTCACATCATAGATGTATTCAATAATTTCGCCGGGCGGCAATTGCTCAAGTTTGACCTGTACAATCCGAAACATATCGCCCAAACTCACCAGTGCCTGTCGCGCACGCGCCGTGATAGTCGTCGCTTGATCGGCATTCGCCATTGCGGCCACGATATCCATGCCACTAGTGCGTTGCCAGTCAATAAATTTTTGCATGCTCACCGCACCAATCCCACGAACCGGCGTATTGACGATGCGGAGGAAACTCGCTGTATCACTCGGCTGATACGCAAGACGCAAATACGCCAAGATGTCTTTTACTTCCGCGCGATCAAGAAACCGCATACCGCCAATGATCTGCACTGGTATAAATCGCTGGCGAAACGCCCGCTCAAGCGCAAAGCTCTGCGCGTTGGTGCGATACAATACCGCAAAATCATCATAGTTTCGCGCCTTCATATCGGTCTGAATCTGCACATGATCGGCCACAGCCGCCGCTTCTTCATCCTCGCTATAATAGCCATGCAGTTCCAGAGGTGAACCCTGTCCTCTGTCCGTCCAAAGCATCTTATCCGTCCGCTTGGTATTGTGAGCGATCACCTGCTGCGCAGCATCGAGAATTGCCTGCGTACTGCGGTAATTCTGCTCCAGCTTAATGACTTCCGCACCAGGAAAATCCCGTTCAAACCCCAGAATATTGGTAAAATCCGCGCCCCGCCAACTATAAATTGATTGCCAGTCATCCCCTACAACACAGATATTGCGATCGCTGTTTACAAGCAACTTCACAATCGCGTATTGCGCCGCATTAGTATCTTGATACTCATCAATCAACACATGACGAAAGTGCTCTTGCCACTTGCGTTGCACTTCCGGCTGATCACGGAGCAAGCGCACCACCTCTAACAATAGGTCGTCAAAATCGAGCGCCCCGGCTTCGCGCCGCATTTTTTCATATTCGGCATAAACCTCGGCTATCATCTGTTGATAGGGATATCGAGCGGCTGCCAACATCGTTTCTGGGTCGTTGAGCTTGTTTTTTTCGGTTGAGATGAGCGAGCTTGCCGCATTTGGCTTGAGCTGTTTGTCGGTAATGTTCAAACTTTTCATCGCCTGCTTGATGACGCTTCGACGATCGTCTTCGTCATAAATCACAAAGTTTGGCTTGATACCAACACTAGAGCCATCCATACGAAGCAGCCGCACACAAATACTATGAAACGTCCCCATCCATGGCATAAAACCACGCCCCGAGGCATCTTGCTCAAGCAAATCCGCTAGGCGCACACGCATTTCTTTGGCCGCTTTGTTTGTAAACGTCACTGCAAGAATTTGATTTGGCCACACGCCAGTTTCAGCAATCAGATAAGCAATTCGATGCGTCAACGCCTTTGTCTTGCCACTGCCAGCACCAGCTAGTATTAGCACTGGCCCATCTGTTGTCTGTACCGCTTTTTGCTGCGGCTCGTTCAGTCCCTCAAGAATATCCATTCAACTCTAAGTATACGTCTTTTTGCCTGCCGTTTCTAGAGCGGTACCGGCATAATGCCACCAGGCACAAGATAAGCAACAGCCACAACCGTTAAGACTATAATCACGACAACAATCGTTATCACTATTGCAACGGTGTGTGATTTTTTTGGTGGTAATTCGATAGGCTGATCGTATGTCTGTGGATCAAAAATTGCTCCAGATTCATCGTTATCGGATGCCGTTTTGATAGTATCTTTGTACTGTCGTGCAATTGATACGGGGCCTGCTGGCGCAGTCTCACCTTGCTCCGCTGAAATCGATGCACTCTTGGTAGCAGAAGTAGCTTGCGTATCAACAGATTCTATCGCCATGAAATCACCTTGCAACTCTTCTGGCAATGGCGCCTCTTCGGTAATATCTTGGACAGGAGGTTCGTGCGACTCCACCACACTAGCCACCGTGTTGCTACTCACTGCCAAAGCTTCAGGGGAAGGTGTCGGCAGGTGATGCTCGTTTGGCTCACCGCTGCCAAGTGGCCTTTTCTCTACTTTTGCGTCTGGCAGAAAAGGTGAGTCTACAGCAGTAACATCATCTTGGTCCAGCGGAGCCTCAAGCACAGATGCGAGCGTAGCATCCTCGCTAATAGCTGCTTCATCATTCTCACCGCCTATGGTAGGCTGCTGGTCAAGCGAAGTCTCCGGCACAACGACAGCTGGCTCCGGTAGAGCAATCTCAGGAGTAGGGGTTTCTTCCACTTGTGATACTTCCGTATGAGCATCGCTAGTTAAAAGATCATTGATTGCTTTTTCCATATCCACATCCGGGACGAACTGATCAGTAAGGTCTGGTGTGCTGTTGGCATTTGAGAGAGGCGGCGGCGAACTTTCTGCGGCGGGCTGCTCATTGAGGGTCTGTTGCTGAGTTGGAACAGGAGATGATTTAGCTACAGGTGCACGATCAGGACGCACGACATCCATAAACCTGCCTTCACGATGCGGGATTATACGCTTTTGAGGTGCTGTCTGTGGAGAGGTGGTGGCGCTATCCGCTACAGGAGTTGATGTATTACGCGAAAGAGTAGAACGACGAGGCGAGTCGGCCGCGGGCATAATACGAGCATGTACGGCATGTGCGGAGATACTGGAAGATGGCGCCTGCGCCTCATCAGATGTAACATTAGTATCCGGGGTCGTACTGCCCTCGCTATTTGTATCACCAAGCGCCGATGTTACCGCTCGATCAAGCTCGTCAAAATCAATGTCGCTCATCTGCCCACCTGCCTATATTTATTACGCCGCCATATCGTGCGATTTTTTGATAATCTCTGTAAACTCATGCAACTTAAGACTTGCGCCACCGACAAGCAATCCATCAACCCCATGCACATGAAGGTAGTCGCTCGCACTGCTTGATGTCACGCTGCCTCCATAAAGTACGCGTGTGTTCGCTGCTTTTTCCTTGCCAAACATATGTCGAATCTGGCTCCTTATCGCCAAAACCGCCTCGCTCACATCATGCGGCGATGCATTGTCGCCCGTACCAATTGCCCATACTGGCTCGTACGCAATCACTATAGCATCCAACTCTTCGCTCGTAACATTTGCAAGACCGCCAACAAGCTGGTCACGGATCACGTCATTGGTTTCGCCGTGCACACGCTCACTTCGCGTCTCACCAATACAGAGTACTGGGGAGATATGGTTACGGAGTGCTGCTTGAACTTTTTCACGCGTATCTTTGGTTGTTTCACCAAATACATGGCGTCGCTCAGAGTGCCCCACAAGCGCGTATTTGACTAAACCGCGAAGTTGCGTCGCCGAAACCTCGCCTGTGTATGCTCCAAAATCACGCCAATAGAAATTCTGCGCAGCCAAGTTCACCTTGCGGCGATTTATCTGTAAACTAAGTGGCTGCAACGCCAGCATTGTTGGAGTAACGACGACCTCAACATCGCGATAGCCCTGCAACGCAGTTTCAAGCTTATGTAGATACACGCTTGCTTCGTGTACGTTGAAATTCATTTTCCAGTTGCCAATGATGAGCTTCTTTTGCGGGGCCATATCGTATTCTTATTAGTGCTTATGCTTACTATGTATCTCTAGTGTACCTTATTTTTTACGCCCAAGCAACGCTTCGACGCCAGGTAGTTTTTCGCCCGCCATGAGATCGAGACTTGCGCCGCCGCCAGTTGACACATGGGTAAAACTTTTGCCTTCATGTCCATCCCATTTCAACACAAAATCAGCCGTGTCGCCACCGCCAACGATCGAGCAAATACCCGGATGAGAGGCAAGTGCAAGTGCAATTCGCGCCGAGCCGTGTGCAAAGTTTGGTAGCTCCGCAAGGCCAACAGGACCATTCCATACAACAGTGCCGCTCTGCTCGACGATGCTTGCGAACTGCTCAATTGCCTCGTCGCCAATATCTAACGCCATATCGGGCGTAGACAGGCCGCGAGCACTTTTTACCACTCGCGGCTCACTCAGGTCAACGTGCGTGCCAACTGCCAAATCTTCTGGTAGTACAATAAACGTATCGACGTTTTCACTGCCAATCTTTTTGCGCGCAGCTGCATAAATCGCATCAAGTACTTTTTCTTGGCCAGCTTCATACTTGCTCGCACCCATATCGTACCCTTTGTAGGCCAAAAATGTATTAGCCATGGCCCCGCCAATCAAGATAGTATCCGCCACACGTATAAATGCTTCGATGACGTGGATTTTGTCGCTTACTTTTGCCCCGCCCAAGATAGCCGTCAATGGCCTCGCAGGCGACTGCATGGCATCTGAAATAAGCGTCACTTCTTTTTCGAGCAGCAAGCCCGCCACACTTGGCAAAAAATGAGCGATCGCTTCTGTGCTGGCATGTGCACGATGCACCACACCAAACCCGTCCTGTACCAAATAGCGTGCGCCGGAGCTTTTGGCGACTTTGCCCGCAAAGACACTGTCATTCGCCTCTTCTTCTGGGTGAAAACGAAGATTTTCGAGCAACACAACATCGCCTGGCCGCGCCGCTTTGACAGCCTGCTTTACCTTGTCGCCATAACACGCATCGACGAATGTTACTTCTTGCCCAAGCAGTTCGCTAAGCCTATCGGCCACTGGCGCCAAGCTATATTCTGGCTTCACCTCGCCGTCTGGACGCCCCAGATGACTCATGATAACAACTTTGCATCCTTGCTCCTGAAGATATCTGATAGTCGGCAGACTCGCGCGAATACGAAGGTCATCGCTGATCTTGCCATCAGAAAGCGGTACATTGTAATCAGCACGAACAAGCACGACTTTGTCATGCACCGGTACATCTCGAATTGTTAGTTTCGCAAAACTCATCCCACCCATCCTTTTATGCGTTTTATTATAGCACGAGCAGCTTACGATCGACCTAGTACTCGCACGCGAATCGTGTCGGTTCCACCAGTTACGCCCGGATCTTGACCGCTAACAATCACCACTGTCACCGGATTATCCGTACCAAAATAGCCGCTTTCGTGAAGCTCGTTTGCCTCTTTGATGCCCGCTTTTTCGTCAACGGGCTGAACAAAGCTTTTGTTGGCGTAGCTGAGCGCCAACTGCTGAGCAGTGCGTTTGTTGTCTGTCACGCTGATGATAGGGAGGTTAGGACGAAAGGCCGCGATTGATGCTGCTGTTGCACCAGAGCTCGTCTCGGCAATAATTGCATCAGCCGACAATCTATCAGCAATGTCTACCGCTGCCGCACTGATAGCATTTTGCTTGGTGATAGAATCCACCAATACCTTGTCAAACGACACCACAGGCATGTTTTCCTGAGTATAGATAATCGTCTTTTTCATCGCCTTGACTGTCTCGACTGGATAGGAGCCATTGGCCGTTTCGTCGCTAAGCATGACCGTGTCAAACCCAAGCAGTACAGCCGTCGCCACATCACTCACCTCGGCACGAGTTGGCTCTGGTGCATCCACCATACTGGCCATCATTTGCGTCGCCACGATACTCAGCTTGCCATACCGCCGGCACAGCTCGATGATTTGACGCTGCACCACCGGCACGACTTCCGCACCAGCTTCAACCGCCAAGTCACCGCGCGCTACCATGACGCCATCGCTGGCCATCACGATTTCACGCAACGTGTCCGGCTCAATCGCTGCTTTGGTTTCGATTTTGGCAACGATTTGCGCCGTACTGCCAAGTCCTACCAGCATCTGGCGCAGATTGTTGATATCTTCGGCAGATTGCACAAAACTGAGCGCCACGTAGTCAATATCCGCTTTGGCACCATATTCGATGTCAGCAATGTCTTTTGGCGTGAGGATATCGCCGCCAAAATCTGTGTCTGGCAGATTGATACCTTTGCGACTCATCAATGTACCGCTGTTTTCGACACGGAGTTTGATTGCAGTTTCGCTGACGATCTCAAGCACTGTCGTGCGCACCTTGCCGTCAAAAATATAGATTGGCTCGCCAGGCTGTACTTTTTCGGCAAGATTATATTGTACAGGCAACACATTGTCGTGATGCTCGGCTGCATGGTCGAGGATAATTTCGTCACCCACCTGCACGTCTACGTTGCCGTTAAGGTTGCCGAGCCGGATTTTTGGTCCCTGCAAATCCTGCAAAATTGCTACCGGCTTATTCTTCCGCTCGCTCGCTTGGCGAATCCAAGGAATTTGCTCGTCGCGCTCTTCGTAGGAGCCGTGGCTAAAATTCAAGCGAAAGCCATTGACACCAGCGCTCATGAGTTCTTCTATTTTTTCTGGGGTGCTCGTTGACGGCCCGAGCGTAGCCAAGATTTTTGTACGTTTAAATATCATGTTTCTAGTGTAGCACTATCTGTCATGCGTATCACGCCTTTTTCTGCCAGGTAGCGATAGTTCCATGCGCCGTCGTGCTCGGTTTTGTACGACCAATACACGTGCGCCAAAGCTTGCTGATAGACTGCTAGTTGTTCGCGCAGATGCACATCTTCAGCCTCATGAAGCGACAGCTCGCCTGTTTTGCTAAATGCATCATGTGCGAGCATCGCGCTCCACTCGCCCACAATTATCGGGTGCGGCCAACCCAATAATTTCAGTGTCCATTTGCGGCGGCGCACCATTTGGTAATACTTCTCTACTGTACTAAATCGCCGCCAATTCAGACCGGACGAATACCAGTGTATATCCATCGCCACCCGCTGACGTTTATTACTCCAAAGCGCGCCGGCGAGCAGCCACGGGCGAAACGCATCCGAAAACACCACGTAGACATGGTCGGGCAAAATCCGCAACAATTTCTTGTACGCACGATAGTAATAACGACGCAGCGTATACTGGGCACGCCAACCAAACTGCGGCTCGTTGATCACCTCTAGCCCCCAAAGCGCAGGCGAATTTTTGTACCGTTCGGCGACCTTTATACACACATCCAGCGAGCGCGTACGGTGCGCCACATCTCGAAACCACTCCATATCACCTGCGCGCCCGCTATGGTCGTTGCCATTTTGCGAACCGGGGAGCGCGTGCAAGTCGAGCAGCACCTTGAGATCATATTTCTCTGCCATCTGCATCGCCCAATCAAGCCGCTCCACCCCAGCCACATACGGCGGCTCTTCGTCAAACAACCAATACCCAAACGGAATCCGTATCAGCTCAACATTATGACTGGCGAGCCACGCAAAATCCTCTTCGGTGATAAATCGCTCGCGATGTTTTTGTATACGCAGCCGTCCACCCGGCTCTAGAGACAAGCTATATTCGTCTTTGGCGTTTGTGCCCGCAAAAATACTCGGTGTCATCCATTTTTCCAGGATAAGCCACCCGCCAAGATTCACGCCGCGAAGAGGTTTTGATTTCATAGCCATATCTTAGCACGAGCGAGGTATTTACTTGTAGTGGGTTATCTGTTAAAATGTTTTAGTTGAGATTAGCCTGGTTGACACTTGTCATTTGGCCCATATGGATCGCAAGCGACCATATGAGACCCCTCAACTCGGTAAAATAAAAGCAAGCTTTCATTTTACACTCATTTTCGCGGCCTCATCGTCTAACGGTTAGGACACCAGGTTTTCATCCTGGCAATCGGAGTTCGATTCTCCGTGAGGTCACCAAGTTTAGAGCCCCACCCTGTGTGGGGTTTTAAACTTGGTGACCTGTAGTGTCAACAAGCACTATCGACACTATCTTGCTTTTCCTGTCATTCGGGCGTATGCTACTTGCATCAGCTTCTCTTGCTGCTACTCACGGGTGGACGTACCTTTCTTTATATTATCATACATAAGAGGTAACTCATGTCTCGTAACACATTACACAGAACACATGAAACATATCGCGTTGAACGCACATGTATCGCCGCTGGCCTTGCCATGACGGCGATTTTTTCTACCCAAAATATAGCGCCCCACACCCTCCCAGAGGCAGCCGCCGCCACACAATACAAAATGGGCGGCACAGGAGATCCCTACGCGCATGATCTGCCAAACACAGGAGGTGCTCGGCAAAAAAATGCCACACCGCTCGTCTACCCCGCCGACCCTATCGATATGCCACGATCCATCGAGCATGGCAGCAATACTATCATCGAAGCAGTTGATCAAAATACAGACCAAGTCTTCCTATTCTCTCAAAGTGCGCTCGCAGGCAACCATGCCATGGCAAGCGGCAAAATGAACGGCACGCCAACCATCGTATCGACTGCCAATCCCGCCCATAGCCGTGTCGCCAGCCACCAGGGTCAAGGACTCGCCAACTATGCCGCACATTTTGGCTTTCCACAACTCCAATCGCGCAGTACATACAACTATAAAGGCCAGATTATCGAAAAGTGCGCCCAAAACGATCCGATCTGCGACTTTGACCCGAGCAAACCTCTCGGACAAACCGCCATTGACTATTTCAATATTCACCTCGGAATGGGACCGTTCAACTATAACACCGTCAATCCTCGTCGCGCGATCATTGAACAACATGGCAACACCCGTTATGTCTACTACTTACAGCCCGGCTCTCGCAAAAAAGCTTCAGCGACAAGCAACCCAGAACTGCCCGTACGTCACACTGCAGCCGCACCTGCGACAGTGGAACAGCCTATAATTTCAACGCCATCCGTTCCTAGCGAACCAACCCCATTTGTAGCACCAGAGCCAATCGTCGAGGCTATTCAGCAAACAACCAGCCAAATAGAAGCCGTCGCGCCGCAACTCACACACATCGAACAACAAGTATCGACGCATCTCAACAATATTGCACAGATCATTCCGCGACTACCACAATAACCTACAATGCACTCTCATAATTGACACCTCTCGTGCTATGCCTCACAATTATCATAGATACAACGCTGGAACGACAGGAGGACTATGGGTAATTTTCTACTAAAACTAGGTGAGCGAGCGTTTGACTTCAAATGGAAGATTGTGATCTTTTGGCTCGCCATCTTAGCCGTTCTTGGCATGGCGGCATTTCACTATATGAAGCCGCCGACAGGCAATATCTCTATTCCTGGCACGCAGGCCCAAACCACATTTGACCGCTATGGAGAACTCTTTCCAGACGAAGGCAAAGGCTCTGGTCGTCTCGTATTCTCAACAAAATCTGGTGATACCATCGCGCAGCACAGAGCAGGGATCGATGCCTTTCTCGCAAGTATCACAAAAGTCGACAACGTCACTACAGTCGTGAGTCCGTTTGATAACCCCAACGGCATCTCCAAAAACGGACAGATAGCCTACGCTGTCGTACAAATGCATGGCGATTCCGGCTCCATCGACAAAACAACAACCGACAAAATCGAACAACTCACCGACAAGGCCACATCGCCCAGCTTAGAAATCAACCGCGGCGGCGACCTAATCCGCAAAGTTCCAGACGAGATATTGGGCATTGGCGAAGTAGCCGGTGTGCTTATCGCACTGATGGTACTTGTGGTGACACTTGGATCACTCATCGCAGCCGGCATGCCGATTATCACTGCGCTTGTCGCGGTTGGTGTGAGCGCAGCCGGACTCTTTTCTCTCAGCCAAGTCATCACAATCAATTCCACCACTCCCGCACTTGCTGTCATGCTTGGTCTCGCCGTTGGCATCGACTATTCGCTGTTTATCATCAATCGCTACCGCGGACTTTTGCTCGAAGGCTACATGCACAAACAAGCCGCCGCTCGTGCGGTTGCGACCGCCGGCAGCGCCGTATTATTTGCCGCCGCCACAGTGATTATTGCACTCACATCTCTGTCTGTGCTCCAAATTCCGTTCATGACAACTATGGGACTCGCTGCCGCTGCCACAGTTGGCGCCGCAGCTGTCATTGCTATCACACTTATTCCTGCTATGCTTGGCATCGTAGGAACACGCATTTTTGGACGCAAAACTACCACGGCAATAGCAGCCGCTCAAAAGCGCGGCGTCAAACACAACGAACATGCACCGCATTCATCGCGTTGGTGGAAATGGGGCAACCTGCTGACGCGCTACCCATATGTAGTACTCGCCCTTGGCATCGCTATCATTGGTGTTATCGCGTGGCCTGTCAAAGATTTGCGGCTTGGACTGCCGACAGACGAGTATGCGGCCGCTCAGAGCACCGAACATCGCGCTTACGAACTGCTCGCCAAAGGGTTTGGGGATGGATTTAGCGGCCCGTTGCTTCTGCTTGTAGAAAACATGCCTGCCACCTCTCAGTCCGACAAAGAAGCTGTCCGCACACAAGCGATGCAGAAATTTAACGAACAAGTTGCCGCCGAGCGCGCCAAAGCAGAAGCTGCATTCGCAGCGCAGGCCGCCACGATCACCTCGCCAGAAGAATATGCAGTACTTCAAGAACAAATTGCCACCGCAAGTGCCGAAGGCGAACAAAAACAAGCCGCCGCGCTTGCAGCGATAGATGCACAGGTTGAACAATACGCTCCGCTTGTGCCTTACCAAAAAATCGCCGAAAGAATCGCAACGCGCGGCGACGTCCAGCAAGCCTTGCCTGTAGCTACAGCAAAAAACGGTACTGTGGGCGTCATCCAAGTCATACCCGAATCCGGCCCGTCGGACCCTGCGACAGTTGAATTGATCAACAGCCTGCGCGAGACCGACACGCAACATGCGCTGCTTGGCCAAAACAACGCGACACTTGGCGTCACAGGTTCCACTGCCATGCAGATAGATATCAACAAAAAACTTTCCGATGCACTTCCTGTCTATCTCTCGGTTATTGTCGGGCTATCACTCGTGCTGCTTATTGTTGCGTTTCGTTCGATCTTGGTACCGATCAAAGCCACGCTTGGTTTCCTCTTTTCTGTGCTCGCAATGCTGGGCGCGCTTGTGGCAGTGTTCCAGTGGGGATGGCTTAGTATCGCCGAAGCGCCGGGTCCTATCGTGAGCATGTTGCCTATCATCGCGATTGGCATCCTGTTTGGTCTTGCGATGGATTATGAGTTCTTCCTCGTTTCTGGCATGCACGAAGCGCATCAACACACTCGCGATGCGCACAAAGCTATTCTCCGCGGTTACCATCAAGGCGCCAAGGTTGTTGTCGCAGCCGGTGCGATCATGGTTTCGGTGTTTGCGGGTTTCATCTCAAACCACGATACGACTATTCAGGCGCTTGGTTTTGCCTTGACTATCGGTATATTTGTTGATGCATTTATCGTGCGTATGACCATCGTCCCTGCAGCTATGCAGCTCCTTGGCAACAGCGCATGGTGGCTGCCAAAGTGGCTCGACAAGCGTCTGCCTCATATTGACATCGAGGGTAAATAATAGCCAAAAGTACCATCTTTTTGCCTTGTTAGCATAATTAGTAGTAAGGGTATTGACTTTTTATACTTTTTGTGGTAATCTGAAAGTATACACCTGCGGCACCGAGGTGGTGTCTTTCGCGAGGTTAGTATGTTCGTTAACAAGTCAGATTGTTATAGTACATGTATCTTTTGCTTCTACTGTAGCACCGTGAGCATCGTCGTTTCCTTGCTGAAGCCGCGGTGAGTATGGTGCTGCAGTAGCAGCGCCGCATCACTTATTTTACAAGCGATGCGAAGAGATATCCGTATGTTATGAATTATCCCTATCGGGAGCAGCACCCTGCTAGAGCTATCGAGCGCTCGCAGCGTGTTGTTCCCGATCCACATGGGTGACAACACGGTGCGTTGCGGAGTGTCCGCACACACCATCTGTCCCATGAGAAAGGGGATATGAAAATGTTCAACACCTTGAAGGAGGTGATCCGATGAATATCATCATCGGACTTGTCATTCTGGGCGCCGCTGTGGCGCTCGGGCTGTGGGTCAAGCGCTGGCCCGACAATCCCGCGCAAGCCGTCTGGGCGAGCGTCAGCGGGCTGGGTCTGTATGGACTCACTATCGCAGTCGTCAACCCCGGGCTGGGATATGTCATCGCGATGACCATCGTGCTGGCTTTCCCTCTCGGTTTCCTGTGGCGTATCTGGAATACGCCCAAGGCCAAGAAGACGCACGGCAACGCTGCGTTCATGGGTACAGGAGCACTGGCAACGCTGCTGGTGCTAGGCATGATTGGAACCCTTGGCGTCGCCGCCAACTCGGCGGTGAACACCATGGGTCAAGCCATGCCTGTGCACTTCGACGGCACCACGCGTGTCGTCAAAGAGAACGGCCAGGTTCGCCTGGCTGCTCTACCAAAGGGCACCGGCAGCGGTGACGCGCAAGACGAGTTCAAGCAGGACTTCCGTGCGAATCCGGACTCGAACTTCGTCATCAACGGCCTGCTCACCAACGAGCAGGTCGCCAAACTGCCGGCTGAAAAGCAGGTGGAGGTCGCCAAGCAGGCGCTCGTGTATTATTCGCGAGGCAACGTGTTCTTGCTGACGTCGTCGGCCAAGAATGCAGGCCTCTGGAACCGTGACATCAACGACGTGAGCAGCCTGCTCACGCCCGCAGATAACAGCGGTGTCCAGTACCTCTCGCAAGAGGGGCGTGATCTGCACAAGCAGTTCGCCGATTTCGTATACACGAGCAAGGGAAGCATCGAAGATGTCGACCCGAGCTCGGTGAACACGGGATTCAGCGAGGGCGGCGTGTCGTCGTCGCAAGGCATCACCGGCAACCTGAAGGCCTTGGTGCTCCGCAAGGAGACCAAGAACGGTCTGAAGGTGGTCAAGGTGCTGCTGCGCTGCGGCAACCCGGTGTTCGCTCCGAAGTCGACCCCTGCCCCGCAGGGCCACACCGACGAGCAGCCAGCTCGACCGGAAGTTCCGGTCACGCCTGGTACGGGCGGCTCGACACCGAGCACCAGCACCAGGACGACAACCCCGTCGACGAGCACTACGAAGACGACTCCGTCGACTTCGACCACGCCGTCGACAAGCACGACACCGTCGTGCCCGCCGGAGCACCCCAACTGCAAGGATCCGTCTGCGGGTCCTTCGCAGCCGTCCGGTCACACCTCGGCCCCCGCACCCAGCGGGGAGCCCGAAGAGACCGAGCCTACCGAGTCCAATCCGATCGATCCGTCCGAAACCACGGACGCGCCGATCACCGAAACGACTCGGACGGAGGTTCCCACCACAGAGCCTTCGGTGGCACCGACACAGGGGACGCATATCCCCGATCCCGACGCCGGAAATCCGGCTACGGATGATGCCGGCACCACCCAGGAGCCCGCAGCCCCCCAGGATACCACCAGTAACGGTGGCGACCAGGGTGTGGGGAACAACGGAGGCAATGGCGGCAACGCCGGAACCCCCACGGGGACTGTTGAAAACACCGAGCCCGCTGCGACGACTTCCGAAACCTCGGAGGTTGCCGTCGCGCTCGCCGCGTACGTGGGCAAAGGTGACAGCGGCTCATCCGCCGCCGCCCTGCTGGCTGCCCTGATCTTCATGGCAACGTTCGGTGGGCTGTTCGTTCCGCGGCGCAAGTCGTAGTCCGAACAACAATTTCATAACAACTTCATACGGGTATCTCCGGGGAGCCAGTCTCTCGCAGTCTACAGCCAGTAGACACCGCGATGATGGCTGGCTCCCCGGAGTCAACCTTTCCACACACTACGTGCATTACAACAATCTGACTTGCAAGCCCGAGCATCAAACGTACATTAAAAATTTGGTTATTATAGCGCTTATGCTTTAAAAATTATATAATATATTTACTTTTATAATTTTTATTGTATAATGATAAATGAACTTTAAATAAATGTGGAGCATGTGGAGTGCTTCACTCAAATAAGGAGTGTGTATGAAAAAACTATTCGCTGCACTAAAAAGTGCACCAAAGCGAGTTGCAATGCTGGCGATTGTAGCCGCAGCTATTGCTGTGCCCGCCGGACTCTATGCGTGGGGACCAGACCGTCCCGAATATACGCTAGAAGATCCAGCCGATCATGTCGTATTCAACTCGATTACAAACAACGCCAAGCATGGTAACGAGTTTAATTTCGTGCAAATCCGTGAAGCCGGTACTGGCAACTACGGAGAAGAAGTCCAGATTCAGCCTGGCAAAGAGTACGAAGTATATGTATTCTATCACAACAATGCGGCAACCAAATACAACAGCGCCGAATACGATCACAAAGGTATCGCCCAAAATGCCCAGATGCGCGTACAGATGCCTGCTAGCGTAAAAGCTGGCGAAAAAGCCCGCATCACTGGCTTTGTGAGTGCGGATAATGCGCAGCCAAAGACTGTCTGGGATGAAGCCTACGCAGCATCTTCAAGCAATGTTGCACTCCGCTATGTCCAGAACTCTGCGACAATTACCAACACAGGCAAGACAAATGGCGCCAAAATGCCCGACAGCCTACTCACGACTGGCGCGCCCCTTGGCTATGACGCGCTCGACGGTAAGCTACCTGGCTGTAACGAATTTTCTGGCTATGTTATCTTCCGATTCAAGGCCGTACAGCCTGGATTTGAAGTAGAAAAACAAGTCTCAAAGAGCGGTGAAAACAACTACCAGAAGAGTGTCGCGACCACCCCAGGCGCAACTGTTGACTACAAGATCCAGTACAAAAACACTGGCTCTGTCAAACAAGATAATGTCGTCATCAAAGACACATTGCCAGCTGGCGTCACCTACATCCCTGGCTCTACTCATGTAGCGACTTCCGCAACAAACGGTCAATGGACCAAGATTGAAAGCGATGAAGTTGTTGGCAAGGGTATCAACATCGGCTCATACCTACCGAATGGCAACGCCTATGTGAAATTTAGCGCCAAAGTAGCAAACAATGATGATCTTGCTGAATGTGGCGTCAACAAACTCACGAACAAGGCAGAAGCTCAGACGGATAACGGTACAAAAGATGACACTGCAGACGTGACCGTACCAAAAGAATGTAAAGAGCAGCCTGAATACAAGTGTACAGCTCTCGCTGTCTCCAAGCTCAGTGACACAAAATTCAAATTTGAAACAGGCTACACTGTCAAAGGCGGCACATTCAAGAGCGTAAGCTACACCATCCGCAATGAAGCCGGCCAAGTTGTCGACACCGTTGCCGGCACACCAAATGCCGTAGAATATACACAAGCTACACCAGGCAAATATAGCGTTCAAGCAACCGTGACATTTACCGTTGACGGCAAAGACGTCACAGCAACTGGCGAGGCATGTAAAAAAGCCTTTGAAGTGCCTACTCCACAGTCCAAAGAAATCGAAGTATGTGACCTAGAAAGCAAAAAAGTCATCACCATCAAGGAAGAAGATTTTGACTCTAGCAAGCACAGCAAGAACCTAAACGACTGCAAGGAAACACCTCCGACAGAGCACTGTGAGGTTCCTGGCAAAGAACATCTGCCAAAGAACAGCACCGACTGTGATACACCTGCGACAACTCCTAGTGAATTGCCACAGACAGGTAGCGCAGATGGCGTACTAACCCTCGCTGGACTCAGCATGCTCGCGCTCGCGCTTGGCTATGCAGTAACAGCTCGCCGTACCCTCGGCTAACAAGAGACTGACCGCTCGACACTTTGACTGACTTTCAGTCTCTACCAACCACCCCTGGACAACAGGGGTGGTTTTTGGTATAATGAATAATAATGAGCAAGCAAAAGAAAAAACGTAACAAAGTATATACGGGTGCTGGCAGCAACGCAGTAACACCGCGTGCTATCCGAGTCGAGGCCGTCCAGCGCAATAAATACCAACTATGGTGGCATGAGCGCAAAAGTATCGTCAAGCCTATACTTATCGGCACACTTGTCATCACGATTTTGGCGTGGCTTGTCTATGAGCTGCTCTCGTTAGTCTTTGGTGGACGCTAACGTATCGATAGGCAAGCGAAATCCAAACGTACTACCTTTGCCCTCCTCCGAAAGAAAGATAATGTCGCCGCCATGTTCGGTGACAATTTTTTTGGCAAGATAGAGACCCACGCCAGTGCCATCCGGCCGCTGTTTGCGGGCATTTTCGGCGCGGAAAAACTTGCTAAAGAGCCTGTGCTGCTCGGCCTTTGGTACGCCCATACCGCTATCTATGACACGCAGCTCAACCATTTCGCCAACACGCGCAAGCATGACAGTGATGGGGGTTTTGTTATCCAGCGAATAAAAAAGCGCGTTATCAATATAATTCATCACCACCTGACGTAGTTTAGCGGCATCAAGACTAAGCAAAGGAAAGTCGCCAGAGACATGGAGTACAAGCTGCATATCCCGCTTACGAGCAATATGCTGAAGTGAATCTACCTCATCCCTCACAAGTTTCACGATATCGGTCTGGGTTCTTTCTAACACAAACTTGCCAGTTTGGAGACGCGACACATTGAGAAAATCATGAATAAGATGCACCATGCGCTCACTACTCACAAACGCCTCGCCAAGCAAATGCCGCTGCGTATCGGTAATTTTACCGGCATCCCCCTCGAGTACCATACTCAAATAACCCTTGACGCTGGTAAGTGGTGTACGGAGCTGATGCGACGCCATCGACACAAACTCATCTTTGGTAGCATCTAGGTGTCGCAGGCGGGTATTAGACGTCTTGAGCTCGCTCGTTGCCGCGTCGATACGCTGCTGCAGGTTGGCATTCAGATCTTTGACCTCCTGAACAACAAGTGCATGCTGAATAGCGATGATAAGTTCGTTTGTCGCCGAGCGGAGCACCCTCAAATCACGGCTCGTGTAGTTGCTACTCCGCCTACCACCCATAAAGAGATAGCCGAGCACAGACCCCTTCTGTAAAAGTGGTATCGCAAGTGCAATATGATGAGACACAAGAAGTTGCTTCAGATCAGACTGCCCCTCAAGCAGCAAATCTGCCACAATCACCGCATTGCCGTTTGTTTTGACATATTGGTCGATCGCTCCAACACTTGCGGGCGACACCAGGCTATGTCCAGGCGTTCCAGAAGAGACATAACGAGTACTGTTATCGTAGCGCACAAAGAAAAACGCCTGATCGGCTTTGAACGTATCGCCCACCTCCTGAGCCACATGATTCAGCAGTCCGCGCAGATCCGTCGTGCGAGACACTATGCTACTTATATTGCTATAAAAGTCTTCGGCTACATACCGATTACGAAAAAAGATTCTGTCTGTCGCTTTGTCAAAAAAGCTTTTTATAGGCTGGAACACAAACGCCAGTACAAGCGCCAACAAGACACTCGTTGGCTGTATACCATCGGCAGCGTACTCTCCTCGCAGAAGTGTACTTGATGCCACGTATGCTACAAGATAGTAAATACCAGCCAATGTCGCGAGGGTCGCGCTATACGCAATTGTACGCACAACGGCAAAACCAATATCAAATAGGCCATGCCGCGCAATCGCAAGAAACACTATCGGCACAAAGACAAGCATGCCCAGCGGCCCCGCCCATATGAGCTGATAATTACCGTACGCAGGAAGAAAGAGATTAAACAACATGCCGATAACGCCTGCAGACGTATATGCAAGCAAAATATACAAGAAATGTTTTCGTAGCGAAGCAACTGCACGCCCGCTTCGCACCAGCAGGATAACAAGAGCCGTCGCGTAGTACGAGAAGAAATAAATCGTATAGATAGCATACGACCACGGCTGCAAATCCGCCGTGTTGCCCGCTGACGATATCTCAAAACTCGTCAACATGACAGATGGAGATATAACAAGGGCGCTCGCGATCACCAAAAAAGGCATGAGTGCGGCTACACTAATATAGCGCGGTAGCGGCGTATCACGTGCAAATGTCAGCGAAAAAAGCAACGTCCATGTCGCAATAGAAGCGGCCGCGATATAGTAGAGTACCGCTGCGAGCTGCAAATATCGCTCCTCGGAGGCTGCCAAAAATGCCGCGATACCTAGACCCCATAGTGCACATGCCACCATGGTCGCAAAGAAATAGCGTGCTGCCGCAACTCTGGGCTGCTGACTCAAGACAATAGACCCTAAGACAAAAGAGACGACTGCCGATAGCACCAGAAATAGGATCATTCAGGTTTCCGGATGCCATAAATGGCGTATACGCCATCGCTAGGCATATGCACCTCGACCTCTCCTGTTATGCCCGCCCCTTTAATTATATCCATCATTTCATCTACCGACCTTGGTTGTATATGTGGCCATTGTATCACATTTAGCGTAAAATCGCGCTGCGGATGATCGTCAAGCATATTTCCTACTACCAGTACGCCGCCAGGCTTCACAAGATCATACGCATTGTGCATAAACGTCCTCGCACCAGCCAAAATTGTCGACGAAGAAATCACGCCATTGTAGGTGTATTTCCAGTCCTCCTGGCCAAGATATTCAAGGATACCTACCGCATCGACAGCATCGTATGATTCCGCTGGCAAGCGCCCGCGCATACGCAGCAGACTGGACGCAGCATAGTCCTTGAGTGTCTCACCCCTGCGGTACGACAGCCCTTTGCGCAGTAGTACATTCAAATCTTTTGTGGCGATTTGCTCGCCCAGACTATTTTCTTCGGCATAGCCGCGCGCAAGTGCGAGCGCATTTTTGTCCTTATCGGCCAGCGTGACAATCGGCAAACGAGCATTTTCTTTCTTCAGCTCACCCAAAACGGAAAATATTGGCTGCGCCGCACCACAGGCCAAGCTAAGCCATTGTTGCTGCGCCTCATCTTGCGTTGCATGCTCATGCAAAATCGACTTCATCGCTTCGGCACGACTGCGAATACCTCGTGCATCTGCAATATTTTTGAACCAATCAGGAATCTTTGGGTCGAGCTCGGTACCATTGGGTAAGCGTGATGCTTCCGGCTGATAAAGCGGATGAAGCGCGGCGGCCGTAGGTATAGTGGCAAGCCATGCATCAACGGAAGGTAGCTCTTGCATGAGCGCACGAGTTGCCGGATTGTCTTTGTCGATATCACTCTTGCGCTTGCGCGTAAGATCGGTCGGTAAACCTTGCTCTTCGTAGTACCTAGTGCCGATGCGTCCAAGCTCGGACACCATATCGTTGATCTCATCAAATTTTTCGTTGCAGTGCGGGTCATTATACTCAAACGGCAGGATATACACTCCATTTTCAGCACTATCTGGTCGGTTGGTCATTTCTGTCATACTCTTCTTATCTCCGTTTTTTATTGTAGTAAGCACCGCGCACAATACCATCGCGTAGATGTATTACTTTGTCGGCCGCTTCTAGCGCAACATCATCGTGTGACACTACAACAGTCGTCACACCATGATCGTGCGTTAAGTTACCAAGTACATTATACACCTCCGCTTTTGTGCTAGAGTCAAGAGCTGCAGACGGCTCATCCGCATACACAATCTGAGGTTGATGTGCAAGCGCTCGCACAATACTTACACGTTGCGCTTGTCCGCCAGAGAGTGTCGATGGGTGCTGATCAACGCACTGCGCAACGCCAAGCCGACCCATCAGATAATTCACCCATGCCGGATCCACATCATGCTCCTGTGCTTCGTGCGGAAGATATATATTCTGCCGAACCGATAGCCCTCCGAGCAGTCCGTGATTTTGGAAGATATACCCGTTATTGCTACGAAAAGCCGTTCTCTCTCGCTCCGTTTCCAGTGCCGACACGTTGAAGCCATTTGCAAGTACTAGGCCAGTATCTGCTTTGTCGAGGCCAGCCGCAATATTGAGAAGTGTTGTCTTGCCAGACCCAGAGGGACCTGCCACAATGCTCATCTGGCCACGGGGGAAGTGCGCCGCGACATGATGCAACACAGGAGTGTCATTATATGATTTTGAAACGCCTTCGAGGTTGATACCATCATTATAGACTGGAAACTGCTCAGCAAATGTCATTCTCGGTCTATCCCTTCACTGCCTGAGCAAGGTTTAGTTTTTTCTCGAACTGCCCCACAGCTCGGCGTCCTGCCAACATCTTTGCACCAAGTGTAATCGCACTCCCAACGGTGATCTCCCGAGGACCCACACCAATTTCCATTCCTGACACAGCTGCATTAAATGCACCTGCCACAAGAGGGACCGCAGGAATCGCTACAAGCGTTGCCTTGGCCGTTTCGCGCAGCGCACGCCTATCTTCGATTTTGCGCATGTCCGTCATGCCGATCCCCATTGCGTTCAGCATACCGATTTCACTTACGTTGCGTTGCAGAGCATTTTTGCGCTCGCCAGCGGCAGCAAGCCCTCCAAAGATAGCAATATAGGCAATCAGCTGCAATAAAATCGGCGTGCCATTTGCACGCCAAAAATCACGGTTATTTTCTTTGAAAAAGTCATCGTTTACCACGGCAAGTTCGGACATGTCGTGCTTAGCGAGCAGGCTGCTCACCTCGTCTTTGTAGCTTTCAGGCAGCATAGCACCAAAATATGATGTATCCGTGCCCTTCTGAAGACACTCCATATCACTTGAAGCAACGATCGCGATGCTACGATTCATTTGCGCCATGCCCTCTTTTACCTGCGCGACCTGCGCTGGCACGCCATTGATAGAGATCGTATCGCCCACAGACTTCTTCACCGTCTCATCAACAATGACAGGTATCGTGTCACATGACGCATCAACAGGAGTTTGTATAATTGATTCAAACAACGCATCTGGCAGTGATATTTGAATTGCCGACGTGTCATTGATATTAAGAAGCTCTTTTTTGAAAGGGATAATAGGAATACCGTGACTCGCAGCATCGGCAACCACTGGATCAAGACGTTTTTTCTCAATATAGCTATCATCCATAAAGGTATTGTGGCTTCCCTGGAGCACGTAGGCCATAGTATCGGAATCACCCTGCGAGACTAAATCCGTCACCGCATCGATAGGGCGAAGCGGACCATTAGATACCTCGTGCTCAACGCCAGACGTTGCACTGGTTAGTACAATTGCGAGAGCGGCTACTCCCGTACCTTTTTTGAGTGTATTGAGTTTGCCGGACAATCTCGATGAGGGTTGCATTGCCTCGTCCGTGCCAGCATAGTCGGCTCGCGAAAACGTATTGAGCGCGCGTGCTTTTTTGTCCATCAGACCCGCGACAGTATAATATACCGCGAGTCCACCCGCACCAATAGCCGCTACAGGAGCCGCGACTCGTATGCCTTCATTCACTGCCACCATACCGTCAACAACAGCTGGTAATGTCGGCGGCGTTGGCTCTATAGTCGAATTCAAAAAATCCGGCGCTATGCCAGTCTTGTACCCAACATATCCTAGCGCAGCAGTACTGACGCCAGCAGCAATCGCTGCGGTCGTACATTTTTTGTTGGAATTGCTATTTCTACGTTCTTTCATCTATAGACACCGTGTAGTATTACGCAATTTATCATATATATTGCGTTTTGTAAACACTCCGATATTCATTTCTACATATGCTACACTAATACCATGACCAAGATAGCCATTATCGAAGACGACCCGACCATCAACCAGATGTATCGAATGAAGTTTGAAGCAGAGCAGTTTGACGTGCAGATCGCCAGTGATGGCGGTGCGGGCGTGGAGCTTGTCAAAAAATTTCGCCCAGACCTCATACTACTCGACCTACAAATGCCAGAAGTAGATGGCGTCACAGCACTAAGGCAAATTCGGTCACATGACTGGGGTAAGCAAATTCCTGTGATGATTATGACAAATCTTGGCGAGGAAGAGTCGCCACGAGAACTAAAGACGCTTGGAATTAATGGCTATATCGTCAAGGCGGACCTCACGCCGCGACAAGTCGTCGCACGTGTCAAAGAAGAACTCGCAAAGCGCTAAGAAGTAGCCTGCTGACATGCCGCACGAAGCACATTGTCAAACAATGCGGCTACAGTAAGAGGACCTACACCTCCCCGCTCTGGCGTCATTGTTAAATCGTGCCGTTCGCGCACATCTGGGGCCAAATCGCCTACAATCACACCGTCTTCGCTAGCCGTGCCCGCATCAACAACTACCGTACCTGGAGCAAGCATATCCGATCGAATCAAGCCTGGCTGTCCCGTTGCGGTTATCACTACTCGCGCCTGTTGCAGCTCATACGCCAAGTCGCCATCAAACTCTTTGTCATACGCCACAACATCAACACCAGAAGCCTTGAGCATACGCACAAGCGGGGTGCCGACTAGTCGCCCCTGCCCTACGACCGCCACCTTGTCGAGCGATACGTTATAGCCAGCAAGCAGCCATAGGATTGCCATAGGCGTCGCAGGATCAAACTCTGTCGCACTTGATAAGCCGTCAACATCTTTGTGCGTAACAACCCTTTCAAGTACACTTGTCGTGATGTCGTTTGGCACAACTGGCAGCTGCACGATCACGCCATGTATATCATCACGAGTGTTGAGCTCGTCAATGCGCTGCTCTATCGTCTCTCTCGTCTCGGAATACACTTCCACAGCCACGCCGATATCTTCGCCATACGCCTGTTTTAATCGAATATACGTCGAGATAACTTCATTGTCCGGATTACAACGAACAATCGCCAAGGCTGGTGCTACATGATGTGCCTGCTTGAGATTACGCACCTGCTTGGCTTGCCGCTCTTTGATAAAACCGACAAGTTCTGATCCGGAAAGTAGTTTCATATCTGTAGTATTGTAGCATATCGATACACAGTGCTATAGTGTAGTCACCAATCTAATCACAAGGAAGCACTATGAACAATTCTCAGCCAGAACAACTATTTGCAGACGACACAGCGGTCTCTGCGGCGGCTGGAGCAGCCTTTTTGTCAATCTTTGGCATATTCCTGCTTGTCGCCCTTGCCATATACATTGTCAGCGTTATTGCAATGTGGAAACTGTTTACAAAGGCCGGCGAGGCTGGATGGAAATCCCTCATCCCTGTCTACAACATGTGGGTTTTTCTTCGACTTGGCGACCAGGCAGGCTGGTGGGCACTTGTTGCGCTTATTCCCCTTGTCAACATCGTCTCTATCGTCTTCATGGCAATAGCCGCTTACAACATTGGCCTCAAACTCGGCAAAGAAGGCTGGTATGTCGTACTCTATTTGTTTGTACCTGTTATCTGGATGCTCATTCTTGGCTTTGACAAGTCTACCTGGAAGCAGACCGCACCTGGCGCAATACCCTCCCCTGTAGAATCAGGCAATGCAACACCAGAATTTGTGCCCGCTGCCAAAAATACTTTAGACAAATAGCACGGCGTTTTCCAAGAAAAAATCACCCAGCAGTAGCAAGGTGATTTTTTCTTTGGAGGGCCAGGAGGGGCTCGAACCCTCGACACCCTGCTTAAGAGGCAGGTGCTCTAACCAGCTGAGCTACTGGCCCGCAGCATCAACGCTTCACACATACTACACTATATTCACCGCAAAATCAAGTGACCCCTGAAAGTAAATCTGTGTCATTTTCCTACTGTTTTATGGTATTTTCTGCTACAATAACCACAAGCGCTATGAGGGGATCATATAATAATGCTGGTTTTACAATTGTCGAGATGCTCGTCACGGTCGTGCTCGCAAGTATTTTTCTAGTCTTTTTCATTCAGATGTATCGCGCCACAAGCGCTCAACAACTTTCGCTTATCCGCCAATCCATAGCCAATGATATCGCGCGCTCCAATCTGGCTAAATTTCCAACAGCAACATCAGTCACAGATACACCCGGCCCAGGCTATACCTGTAGCACCACTGTCGGCTCTGGCAACCCCAACAACCTCGCACTCAATGCCAATGCTCCAGGCACACAGATACTTGCGCCCACGAGCCGCGAGCCAGATCCAGGTAATCTTGGCACGCTCACACAAGAGGTACGCGCATTTTCTCCGCAAGATTGCGGCACCCACAAACCAGTCAAACTCAAGTCTATTGTCACCTACGGATTTGAAGGTCAACTAAACACTGTGGAGTATGCAACCTATGTCTTCTAAACAACGTGGCTTCACTATACCCGAACTGCTCGTTGCCATGGCAATTGCTACTATTATTCTTGTGGGAATTATCGGCATTCTCGTCAATCTGACAGCCAACAGCTCTCAGATTATTAGCACTTCCGAGCAAATTCGCAACAACCAATCCGCGCTATCGGCTATCCAGGCCGACATTCCGCTGACGTATTCATTCCTAGCAACAAATAGTGTTGCAGACAGCGAGTCAAGTGCATCGCCAATCAGCGCAGGCTGGCAGCTTCAAGGCCAAGACGAAAATCACCGTATCCTTATTTTGCGCACGTATGCGACCACTGCGGCACCCCAAGACAGCGATCGCCGCATTGTCTATTTTGACGAGACGCCAAGCCCATGCGCCATTGGTGGTATAGGTCGGCGACCAGTCACCAATAATATCATTTATTTTGTCAAAAATTCTACGCTCTACAGACGAATACTCGTGGAGCCAACACCATCTGCGCCGTATTGTGCCGGACAAACAATCGGGCAACGACGCACCTGCACCACGCCAAACGGCACAACATGCCGAGAGCGTGACGTCGTCATCGCTACAAACGTAAGCCGTTTCAGTGTACAATATTTTGCAGAGCCAACAGACCAGACTGCACAGGATGACATCTACACTTCAACAATCGAAGCAGCAGATAGTATGGCACAGTCCATACCAAGCATCCGGGTTGATATTCAAACCACCACAAGTAGTCCGGACGATGAGCCCGCTCTCAATTCGTATCGTAAAATGACAAAGGGTAACTCACGTGCGCTATAGCCACTCCAGCAAATCAGGTTTTATTCTTCCATCACTGGTTGTCTTTTCTCTTGTTTTGATGTCACTAGGCATTGTCGTCATGCAGTATGTCGCATCGCAGACAAATTCGGTTCAGACAATTTTTTACAACAACGTAGCCAAAGAGGCCGCGAATGCGGGTGCCGCTATGGCGTACAATTGTCTTCAGCAAGCAGGTAATGTTGATACGCCGGCATGGGAGGGACGCACCCTCAGACCCCACCTTGCCTGCGACGGACAAACAACCGTGAGTAGCAATCAGCTTGTTAGCGGCACGAGCAGCAGTATGGTCCGCAGTACGTTTGAAGTTCTTTCGCCAACCAAAAGTGGAGCAAATCCAGACATTACAAGTAGTGGTGCAAAAATCACTGCTATCGGTAGAGTCTCGTTTTACTATGCAGGCAGCAGCACGCCCACACGCACATTTGAACAACGTACCATTATCAATATCCCACTTAATCTCGCTGCATCCAACATCCCTATCGCACAAGGACGCGCTGTCACGCAGATCTCGTCTGGTCAACATTTTAGTTGCTCTGTTGCCAATCAAGAACTGTGGTGCTGGGGCAGTAACACGCTCGGACAAATGGGACTCACGGAATGCCTTACCCCTATCCTTGGCTGGAAGTGCATCACAGGCGCCATCAGTGCCGACAACAAAACAAGTCCCGTGCGCGTCAATACCAAGCACATAGCAAATAAACGTGTCGACAGTGTATCCGCAGGCTCAATCGGCGCTTGTGCCGTTGCAGAAGGTCGAGGGCAATGCTGGGGATCAAACTCATACGGACAGGTTGGCACCGGCGATACATCCCTGCTGGAACTTTTCAATACGCTCAATCCATTTGCCGGACTTACTGATGTGTTCTACTTTGGGTTTGACGACCTTGCTGCAGGGCCACGCTACGCACCGAGCAATATCGCCGGAGCACTAAATGGCGCCAACGTCACCAAGATCAGTTATGGATGGTCAGCCGGTTCATTCCCAGACAGAGTAGCCGTATGCGGACTTGCCAATGGTAAAGTATATTGTTGGGGTAACAATAACTATGCCCAGCTAGGGCAACCAAAGTACAGCGGGACTATCGCAGGTATCGGTATTAGCTGTAATGACTGGTGGACAGAAAAAGACTGGATCGGTCTAAATAGCAAGTACCTCTGTGCAGGACTCCTCACAACCCCGCCTACTACATTCCTTACTAGCCAGCCGGGCAAAGCTCCTGTACCCGTCTATGGGTTTGCCAACCGCGACAATCGCGAGCAGACAAGTGTTGCACTCTTTGCAGGTAAGCGAGCACTTGATGTATCGACAGGTATGGCAGGTACCTGTGCTATCGCCACTGGCGGCAAAGTATATTGTTGGGGCGACTTCGCCGCGTCCATAGGTGGTGACACAATAACAAACGGCCTCACGCAACAAGCAGCCAATACACAAAAAACCGATATGACCGGCTCCGCACTCAGCGGCAAGCGAGCGAATTCTGTCGCCGCAGGTAGCGCCACCGGCTGCGCAGTAGCGGAAGGCAATGGCTACTGCTGGGGACGTCTACGCGGTGATGGCGGACAAAATACCGCAAACAGCAACCGGCCAAAGCTCGTCGATCTTGGTGGTGCACTCGTCAATACTGTTGCCGCACGAGACGAAACAAATGGCCCTATGTGTATGCTCGGTAGTGGCAATATCTATTGCTGGGGGCTTAACCAACCGGGCACCACCACCCCTATCGTCGTGGGCGATTCATCACCATCAGCCATCCCTGGTTTACCAAGCGGTAAAATTACCGACATTGGCACAGGCGCAGGAAGCGACGCATCTTCTGGACTTGGCTTTTTCTTAACACCTGGCGCACAATGTGTAACCATCAACTCGACAGTATATTGCAAAGGCTTCAACACTGTCGGCCAGCTTGGACGAGGCTTTACCAGCAGCTCTTCTACACTCCTCCCGTGGGCACGCACCACCAACGAAATAGGCCTTACAGCAGGAGAGGCCGCCACAGCAGTAAGTGCAGGCGCCAACCATACCTGCGCCATCATCAACTCTCAGCCGTTCTGCTGGGGGGCAAATGGAAGTGGTCAGCTCGGCCAAGGCAACTATGTGCAGCAGCCAAGGCCAACAAGCGTCATTGGCCTCACCACCAACTACACATCAAAAATCAGTGCGGGATCAACCCATACTTGTTCAGTCACCGACAATAGAGCATATTGTTGGGGGGCAAATGGAAGCAGGCAGCTGGGTGATGGTACGATGACCACCTCCAATCTTCCGGTTGCCGCTACTGGTCTCACGGGACTTGCCGTCACAGATATCTCTGCGGGCACCAACCACACCTGTGCCATTGCTAGCGGTGATGCATGGTGTTGGGGATCAAACAGCAATGGTCAACTCGGCCAAGGCAACACAACCACCTACACAAGCCCCGTCAAAGTCACCACCAACCTCGCGGGCAAACTCGTCACCAGTATCACTGCGGGCAATAACTTCACCTGCGCAGTGGCCGACGGAGAGCCATACTGCTGGGGCATACGCAGCAATGGTCGCATTGGCAATGGCGGCTCAACATCTGGCAACACCACGACGCCAACCCTTGTATCGGGCATGACAGGTGCGACGACTAACATAGAAGCAGGCGACAGCTCCGTCTGTGCCGTAGAGGGCGGCGTTACAAAATGCTGGGGGGCCGGAGCCGACAATCGCCTGGGTGTAGGTAGCGGCGGTACGAGCGACCGAACAACACCGATGATTGTTCGTCGAGCAAATACCACCGATGAAACAAACAACACGACATCGATCAGCGTTGGATCAAATCATTCCTGCGGCATGATTGCGGGCTACCTCAAGTGCTGGGGGTCACAGACCAGCGGCAAAGTTGGCAACGGCACAAGCAGCAGCAGCTCTTCGATCACCGCCTCGGTTACCGAAGCAAATGGCGCTTCGCTACTTGGCGAACAAAATAAGCCACTTAGTGTGTCCGCGGGTACAGACCATACCTGTGCCATCGCCAATGGCAAGATATTCTGCTGGGGTAGCAATACTCAGGGACAGCTGGGTACTGGTGTCGCAGGAGGCAGCCAAACCACCCCCGTCGTTACGACCAACTACTCCCGTAATACTACCGAAGTAGCTTGGGGTGATACGGTATTTTACTAAGAGTATACGATAGCGGTCTCATCGTAGCCGCGGAGACCAAGTAAAAACGAGTAGCCTACACTACTCGTTTTTACTTGGTACACCCGGTACGATTCGAACGTACGACACCTGGTTCCGAAGACCAGTGCTCTATCCACTGAGCTACGGGTGCTCATCTGTTTTAACTACGGTATATTGTATCACAATTTCACAGATGCGGTATACTATACTTATATGAACGTACACACCAACATACCTCTCAAGAACTATCTTTCCATGAAACTTGGCGGCACAACACGTTTCATGACAGACGTCGCAACCATCGATGAACTTCATCAAGTAATTACCAATGCAAAAACACAAAACCTTCCCTTTTTTATACTCGGCAGTGGTAGCAACGTCATCGCACGCGATGACGAATATACAGGTCTTGTTGTTCGTGTACGCATCCCCGGCTTTGAAGTTGTTGCAGAAGATTATACTACCGTCACCATCAAACTTGGTGCTGGCGAGGTGTGGGACGAAGTCGTCTCCCGTACTGTTGACATGAATCTTGTCGGTATAGAGGCTATGAGCGACATCCCTAGCTACTGTGGCGCAGCGCCAGTGCAAAATATCGGTGCTTACGGCCAGGAAATTGCCGACACACTACTACACCTAGAAGCCTATGATACAACCACTGGTCAAGTTGTCATGCTCACAAACGACGAATGCAAGTTCACCTATCGTGACAGTATCTTCCGTACAGAAGCAAACGGTCGCTACATCATCACCTCCATAACCCTGCAGCTCTACAAAAGTGCGCCAGAGCCACCATTTTACAAAGCCTTGCAGGATTATTTCGACGAACATAACATCACTATCTACACACCGCGAGCCATCCGCGAAGCCGTGATTGCCATCCGCCACGAAAAGCTGCCAAACCCAGCCGAAAAACCCAATACCGGCTCTTTTTTCAAAAACGCGATTATCGAGCAATGGCAGCTCGACGAACTCCTTGGCAACTATCCAGACGCGCCACACTACGAAATGGGCGAAGGCCGCCACAAGATTCCTAGTGGATGGCTCATCGAACAGTGCGGGTTCAAAGGCCAGCTACTCCATGGTATGCGTGTCAACCCGGCAAATGCGCTCGTACTCATCAACGAGTCCGCCACTGGCTACCTCGATCTCTCGCTTGCCCGCGATGAAATCACACAGGCGGTTCACGACCGTTTCCATATCCGCATCGAACAAGAGCCGCTTGAACTCGCATAAAATGCTTGCGCTTAGCAAAAACCTGTAGTATGCTACAAACATAAAACAACTAAATTAGGGGGCAATCATAAACATGAGTCTTCAAACATTAAAAAATCAAAAGGGTTTCACTATCGTTGAGCTCTTGATCGTAATCGTGGTTATCGGTATTTTGGCCGCCATTACTATTGTGGCTTACAATGGTATTCAGAATCGTGCCAAAACAACTAAATCACAATCCGCTGCTTCTGACGTACAGAAGAAAGCAGAGGCGTATAACGCAATCAACGAACATTACCCTCTTACCCCAGCTGACTTTGCAGGTGATTCAGCACTGTCAACCGGCAATGCAGTGTCACTCACAGAGCCTACGGACGCTGCACGTGCAACTACGGCACACTATGTACCTTGCCCAGCAAGTGCAACTGCAAGCACTATTACAGGTGCACACATTCACTACTATGATTTCTCCGGAGGTGCATTCACAACAGCAGCTTCTGGCGGCAAGTCACTGACAGTCGGTACTTGCTAGGTTAGCCTACATATAAAAAATCTCGGTATGATGCCGAGATTTTTTATATTCAACAAGCCCTAAGACCCCGCAGGAGCACTCCTATTGAGGAGTCCGGATGTACCCCGCCTCAGTTACTTGGCAATGGGAATCGCTCGGCAAAAGCCACAACTTCGTCGTGCAGCTTCGCTAGTCTAGCATCGTCTTCTCGCGCGCCTATCGCCTGCTTCATCCACTCCGCAATCTGCTCCATATGCTCTTCTCGCAGTCCACGGGTCGTTAGCGCCGGTGTACCAAGACGGATGCCGCTAGGATGAAATGGCGGGTTTGGGTCGTCTGGCGTGGCGTTTTTATTGAGCGTGAGGCCTATCTTGTCGAGCGCTTCTTCGGCTATGCCGCCATGAATCCCAAAACTCTCCTGCACATTGGCGAGAATCAAATGATTGCTCGTGCCACCCGTCACCAACTGAAAGCCGCGCTTTTGCAACTCATCGGCTAGTACTCGTGCGTTTGCTAGCACCTGCGCAGCATAGTCCCTGAATTCTGGCTGCAATGCTTCGCCAAATGCCACTGCCTTGGCGGCTATGACGTGCATATGCGGACCACCCTGCATACCAGGGAAAATAGCACGGTCGATGAGAGTTGGGATATTTTCTATGGTTTTTTCTGGTTTTTTGAGCGGATTGCCGACTGTGCCACGGCTCAAAATCAAGCCACCACGCGGACCACGCAGCGTCTTGTGTGTCGTCGTCGTGATGACGTGAAACCCATAGTCAAACGGATTCGCCGCCGCGCGGCCAGCGATAAGTCCTGCCACGTGTGCCATATCTGCCATAAGGAGCGCGCCGACTTCATTGCCGATCTCGGCAAATTTGGCGTAGTCTAGCTCACGCGGGTAGCCAGAAAAGCCCGCGAGGACGATACGCGGCTTATGCTCCCGTGCAAGCTCGCGAAGCTCATCGTAGTCTATCTCGCCCGTCGATACATCTTTCATCTTGTAGCGGACAAAGTTGTACAGCTGGGCGCTACGCGTCACAGGCGCACCATGCGTGAGATGGCCACCATGACTCAAGTCCATAGCCAGCACCGTATCGCCTGGCTCCAGCCATGCGCTATACACCGCCTCGTTGGCTGGCGCGCCGCTATGTGGCTGCACATTCGCATGGTCTGCGCCAAAAAGCTGTTTGGCGCGATCTATGGCGAGCTGCTCTATTTTGTCGGTCCATTCTTGCCCGCCGTAGTAACGCTTGCCCGGATAGCCTTCGGAATATTTGTTGGTCAGCACACTCCCAAGCGCCTTCAACACATTGCTCGACACATAGTTCTCGCTCGGTATAAGCTCCAGCCCTTCTCGCTGGCGCTTCGCTTCAGCCTCAATATAGTCAAACACCACATCATCTGTCGCCATACTGTTCCGTCCTCTCTTTTACTACTACCCAGTATACCAAGGTTTCACGATGAATAACATTGACAATCGCATCGTGGGAGTCTACACTAAACGTAATTATTATTCTTTATTTATATTTTGTTTGCTAATATATCATATGTGATATAATGGTAGTTATGAGTGTCGAAGAATATCGTACAAAAATAGGTAATTTGATCCAAGAAACACGTCTTGCGCGTGGATTTACTCAAACACAGCTTGCCGAAGCACTTGGCACCAGTCAGTCTGCTATCAACCGTATCGAAAAAGGCGGGCAAAATATCAGTGTCGAGATGATCGCCCGTATAAGCGACGTACTCTCAAGCAACATTATGACTATCAATCACAGCGGCAAAACCAACTTTAGGGTACATGGCGGTCGCAAGCTAAGCGGCAACATCGTCACCAAGACAAGCAAAAACGCTGCCGTCGCTCTGCTCTGCGCCAGTCTGCTCAACCAAGGCAAAACCACTCTTCGCCGCGTGGCGCGCATCGAAGAAGTCAATCGTATCATAGAAGTGCTCCAGAGCATCGGCGTCAAAACCCGCTGGATCGGCGAAGAAAATGATCTAGAGATCACCACCCCCAAACAGCTCAATCTTGAGCATATCGATATAGAAGCCGCCAAGCGTACCCGCTCTATCATCATGTTTCTTGGCCCCTTGCTACATCAATACAGTGAATTCAAACTGCCGTTTGCTGGTGGCTGCAACCTCGGCACGCGTACTGTTGAGCCTCACATGACAGGTCTCGCACCATTTGGCCTCTCTGTCACCGCTACAAATAGCGCCTATGTCGCCAAATCTACTCCAGTAGCCGTCGAACAGACAATTCTACTCACAGAACGCGGCGACACCGTGACAGAAAACGTCTTGATGGCCGCCGCGCTGTACGACGGTACGGTAACAATTCGCAACGCCAGTCCAAATTACATGGTGCAAGACCTTTGTTTCTTCTTGCAAAAACTTGGCGTCGAAATAGAAGGGATTGGCACCACTACCCTACGCGTTACTGGTCGTAGCAAAATCGATACCGATGTAGAGTACTATCCAAGCGAAGACCCGATAGAAGCGATGAGCTTCATTGCGGCTGGTATCGTCACAGATTCCGAAATTACCATCGAGCGTGCGCCTATTGAGTTTCTCGAAATTGAGCTGGCAATACTACGCAGTATGGGCGCCGACTTCTCGCTCACAGACGAGTACACTGCACGCAATGGCCACACCCGTCTTGTCGACATTACACTTCGCCGAGCCAAACTTACTGCGCCCAAAGACAAGCTCCACAGTATGCCGTTTCCTGGCGTCAATATGGATAATCTTCCATTTCTCGGGCTTATCGCAACGATGGCAAAAGGCCGCTCGCTCGTACACGATTGGAGCTATGAAAACAGGGCAATTTATTTTACAGAGCTCTCCAAACTCGATGCCCATATTGAACTCGTCGACCCGCACCGTGTCTATATTACCGGCCCCACAAAATGGCGGCCAGCAGACGTTGTTGCACCACCGGCTCTTCGTCCTTCGGTAGTGATACTACTTGCAATGCTCGCTGCGCCCGGTATTTCAACACTTCGTGATGTATATTCAATCAACCGCGGCTACGAAGAGCTAGCCGGCCGATTGAATAGCCTTGGCGCACAGATCGATACTGTCCGGGAGATCTAAGCCTTTGACTGTTCAACACGCTGCAATAGCGTAAGTAGTGACGTTGTATCACTCCAGCTGCGCAGCCGTAGGCTCGTTGTCGCCGATGAAACCTCTGCAAGATGCTGCCAGCCAAAAAGTATGTGCTCCCACATTGCCACATCCTCACCATTCTCACCCCTTGGCACATATGGTCTGTCATCAATCAGCACTAGGCCTTTGTATTGCCACTTATGCTTATCAAATACCGCGTCTTCAACAACAGAAAGTCCAAACTCAGGCACCATGATACGCTCTAGCCACCTCATTTTACCCGCAATGGACGTCTTGTTGCTGGAAAGTGGCGCCGAGGCGACCCTAGGATGGTAGCCATGAGCAAGCATCACCCGCCATGCATCGAGCAGGCCAGGCATAGGCTCTAACGTTTCAAAAAAACCAGGTGCATTATATGTCGACTCGATACTCGGCCGTACCTGTAGTGGATAATCTTGTGCTACATAGAATTCAGTTCGCGGTACAATCATAGATTCGGGAATAGCTGCCAGTGCAGCACTGTCAAAATCCGCCATGACACCATCCATATCCACCAAGACTACTTTTTGCGGATCACTCATTGCTCTCTAGTATAACAAAATGCCCCTGGCGAGGCATCTTTCCTATCATGCAGTCTGTATATGGTACCCCGGGTTGGGCTCGAACCAACGGCCTGAAGCTTAGAAGTCTCCTGCTCTATCCAACTGAGCTACCGGGGCACATAAAATATAATAGGGTATTCTCTTGTATTATACGACACAGTTGCCATAGAAAAAAGCCGACCTAGCGTGTCGACTTTTTTCTATGGGGCGAATGAAGGGAATCGAACCCTCGACCTCCGGAACCACAACCCGGCGCTCTAACCAACTGAGCTACATCCGCCATGGATAACACATGATAGTATACCAGATGTGGCACACTTATTCTAGTGGTTTAGCTGTAGGGATCATAACCTCTAGAAGTGGGCTCGCGGTAGCCAATTGTATGCCCGCCAAAGCTCGTCACAGAATCCCCATTGTCAACATTGAATTCTTGGCGATTCGCTCCAATAATACCCTCCGATACCTTATCAGAATTTGCATTAAAAGCTTGGCGCTTGTCGTTTGCGGATGGTTTGCGCCGACGCGAACCCGCCTCCCGCTCTTTGTGCGCTCGACCGAATCGCTGCTCCCGCTTGGCACGCTCTTTACGGCTTGTAAGTGTTAATTCACGACGAATCTCCTTATTGCCACCAATCCCGCCCACTTCGGACCGCTTGTAATCCAGAAAACCTAAGCCATCTCCTAGGTTTGCGGCGAGCGCCCGCTTTTCTTCGGCACGGCGCAATAAATCAGCACGAATTTCATCTCCCGTAGGGATCTCGCCTCGCACCCCCCGATCGACAAGACTTTCAGCACTTTTTTGTCGCGCATCAGAAGTGGTGCCAATAGTATGCTCGGCATCACGACCTCCGATGCTCAAGTTCGCAGCCGCTTCTGCTTCCATTCGTATTTTAGTAATATTCGTATCGTCATCTGTCATAGCCCACTCCTTAGATCAATTATGCATGCTCCGCGGCTTCCGCCTCAGCCTTTGTCGCGTGTAGTGTGCCATGCGGATGCTCGCTTGGTGCATAAATAGAATATAGCTTGAGTGCCCTATCGCCCGTATTGGTGATATTATGCCAGCTACCCGCTGGTACAAAAATAGCATCGTCATCTTCGACATTTTTTTCAAACTCTAGATTATCCGCACTTTTACCCATCTGGACAAACCCTACACCCTGTTCTACGCGTAGAAACTGATCATGATCATCATGAACTTCAAGACCGATGTCATCGCCTGGCTGGATAGACATGACGGTTAGTTGCATCTGCGTACCCGTCCATAGCGCAGTGCGGAATGTATCATTTTGCACTGTTGCCTCTTCGATATTTACTACATAAGGATTTGGTCCGTTATCTATCATGGCCGAGAATCTCCTGTTATGTTTTATTCGTCTTTTCTCTTCCTATTATACCATTTTTGAGGTATAATCCATATTCATGCGGGAGTCGTATAACGGCTAATATGCCTGCCTTCCAAGCAAGCGATGGGGGTTCGATTCCCCCCTCCCGCACCAAAGTAAAACACCCCAACTGGGGTGTTTTACTTTGGTGTTTCGGTGAAAATTAAACTCTCATGACGAACATAGTGAACACCTCAACTTGACATATCTTCATAATAATTCTAGAAAAATATCAACTACTATGCTATACTGGTGCACGTGAACCAACAACCTCAGCTGAGCAGCCTAGGCCACCAATTGGTCGATTCGCTCACAAAAATAGACGCTTATGAGTCCTCTGTCGCTGCAGCTCGCGAAAAAGAGACGATTCATGTGCCAACTGTCGGCAGCACTCTTTCGACCGCCTACGAACAGCTACGCAATGCGTCTGAATATGCCGAAGACAACCTCTTGCGTCAACGCGCCATCCGCCGATACCTCAAACGCACGCTCTCGTTTCATGAACATATCAAAACATCACAGCTCGCAGAAGAGCTTGTTACCGAGCTCACACAGGCCGAATATCTTCCAAACAATCACACGACAAAAGGCGAAGTTACTGCAATCGCAGATCACATCAAACGCTACTACACTGCTTACTGGCAATATGTAAAGATTGAGCCCAGCGGCAAAAAACGCCAGAAATTCCAAGGGTGGATTCTTGACGTTCTCAGCGTGCGCTGCGAGCAAGCGCTCCAGAGTAACGTACGTCAGCTTTCTTTTACCCACTTTGCTTTTACCTACTTGCAGCCACAGCTCGACATCGCCAGTCTCGTGCGTCCAGGTGAAGTCGTCGACCAGAATGATTATGCTATCATCCTTTATATCGCCATCCAACGTTCCATCTTAAAAGCAGATGCACCGTCAGTACGTGCCGCACTGCTCGATAGCTATCGTCAAGATATTGGCTTGATTCATAATTTCGAAGCGTTCAATGCAAAGTTTGACGTGTTATTTGAAAGTAAAACAGCCGCCTACGTGAGCCGTATCGTCAACAAAAATGGCGCGACGCTCCGTATGGTCTATAGCGGCTTCTATGCATCAGATGCACCGTTAGGTCCAAAAACACTACAGTCCGAGGATACACTCGACTACCAGCTCCGCCAGCACATCGAACAAGAATATACCACACTCAACAAGCGCCTAGACAAAGGTATTATCCGCAGCATCGCGTTTCTCATCATCACAAAAAGCCTTATTGGCCTCGGTATCGAATTACCGTACGATATTATTGTAGAAGGACATGTCCTATGGCTCCCTCTCTTGCTCAATCTTTTCTTCCCCGCGGTCTTTATTGCCATTTCACGCCTCACACTCAGTACACCCACGGGTCGTAACACGGATGCCATCATTCAGCATATCACCAGTATGCTATATGAGGAGGGCAATCATAAAACATATGCCATCCGTATACCAAAATCATCACCATCTGTCGGCTTCAATTTTGTCTATGCATTTATGTTTGCGTTGATCTTTGCAGGACTTTCGTTCATCCTCTATAAGCTCCAGTTCAATATCGTACAGGGCGTTATTTTCTTTGTATTCCTATCGACAGCAAGTTTTCTCGCGTTTCGTTTGTCCAATCAAATTCGCGAGATCGAAGCCGTACATCTCTCGCAAGGTTCACTTGCACTCATGCGGGACATTCTTTACATGCCATTTATCTATGTTGGCCAGCAAATCTCTTATCGCTACAGTCGGGTCAATATCGTCGCGGCCGTACTTGATATCTTGATTGAGCTGCCACTCAAAACTATTTTGCGGCTTGTTCGACAATGGACACTGTTTCTCAATAGCAAAAAAGATGAGCTTATCTAAGGCGCATCTGGCGAGATAAAGATGATATTATTGCTTGTATAAAAATCATCATGACCCTCCAAATCCTTGTCTTCATCCCAGCATTCTACAGAACCTGACAAATCCGCCAATATACCACAGGCCATCGTATAGGCACGGAAATTCTTGAGCATCTCGGCATACCTAGGATCATCATCAACGCAGCGTTTACCCGTGTACCAATCCTGATCTGTCGCGCCGCCCCAGCCAAGCGCATAATAGCTCTCGGCAACATTTTTTTCGTCCGGCTTATCCGTCTCTGGCCAAGCCGATATACTACTTTGCAGTGAGTTTGTCTCGCCAGCCTCTTCTTCTTTTGGCTGCACCACCATGCCTTTACCACCCCAGGGATCGGCTCGATTAACACAATATTCCAAGAATTTTGCATACTCTGTATAGTTATTTGGCTTGCCAGTTTTTTTGTCGACGTAGGCAGCGCTCGCGCCTTCTTGAGCCTGCTGCTTCATTGTCGCGCCGCGCGTTGCATCTGCCCCAGTATCCCGCGACGTTGTCTGGCTCAACGATTCTTGGGCATTGTCGGAGTGAGACTTTGTCATATAATCAATAACCTGGTGAAGATCTGCATTGAGCTCCATAAGACTCATCGAATAGCGAATATTGCACCCTATGTCTGGCGCTATTTTTCCATCAAGCTCACCAGGATTGCCAATCCCGCACATCGAAGCCATGCCAAGCCGCTCAGGCTTGAAATGCATTGGCTGCGTATAGAGTGCGCTCGCGCTTGTTTCTGCGGCAGTCGTGAGGGATGCTGGAATCAGCGACAAGATAGATGACGTATTGACGAGAAGCGAACGCCCAGGTAGCGTAGAGCCAGCTGGTGCAAATTTACTCACAATCGTGCCCAAAAATGAATGCGGGTTTGTTGCGTCCCATGGTGTTGCCCGTGCCAATACTTTGTCTTGCTCTTCAAGTTTACTGCGCTCCACCTGAGCCAGTTTATTGTATTCGATAAATGAAAGATGGCTCGCCGGGCGCATACCGAGCGACTGGGCCCGATCGCCAAGTATCGTTCCTGCGCCTGCGAAGATGACATTTTGTGCATCGACCCCTGTCAGCGAGGCGGGAAACTTACTGGCCTCATTATTGGCAAGCAACTTCAAGCGCCCCGCTAGTAACGGCATCTCTGCACTGGATGCATTTTTGACAATTTCAACCACAGCCTTAACAGAACCAGGGCATATAAACCTTTCTATAGGGTATTGCAAGGGCGCAACAATTCCTGCCGCTATCGCACCAACGAAGCTCGCCAACGGAAGCGAGGCAGGAGAATAGCAAAGCCCTCCTTGCTCTGTACCATTTTGCGCACCAGCCATTCCATGACGGCATAAGCCATCGGGTGTTTTTTCTGGTGCTGAATTTTGAACGGCCAAAGTCGCGCCCTTGAGATATTCCGAGCCAGGCATCGACGGCACGCCTGGCTTAAGAATAGCAAGCGCCAACAGAGGCGATAGTTGCTGCATCATTGCCATCCTATCGTCCGGCGATTCACCCATTGCCGGGGTGCGATAACTACTCCCATCCATCGCGTTTCTTTCGTCACTTCCGACATGCATGAGTTTGCCCGCAAGCGACTCAACAGCCACTTCGTATTCTCCCGTGTCGTTACCCGCTTTGATCGCATCTGCAAGCGAAAGATAGTTCATCGCAAATCTGGCAATTGTTGTTTCTTTTGCGCGCCGCAGAGAATTTTCCGTGAGGTGTCCATAAGTAGCAAATGAACAGGCGAGCGCCAAATGCGTATTAGCTTTGTCGGCAAGATTCCGATAGATATCGACCGTATACCGATCACTTAAATCCACCAAACTACCCAAACTATATGTTCCACGACCATTTGCATCCAGCGTATCACCTTCTTCTTGGTCTGTTGCATCTGCATAGCGCCAGCTATCTCCATATTTGACACGCTTATCAAACTCTTCGTCATATTGGCTCACCGTATCACCCGACAAAGTGTGAGCCTGGGAAAGACCAAAACGTTCCTGTAGACGCTGATAAAATTTTTGATCTTGATACACACCCGTACGGGAGCTATAGATCTTATCAAGCACGGTATTGACTGCCGAATCTTGCCTCGCCATCTTGAGCAGCATTTCGTTTTTTGCGGTAGCGAGTTTTGCATATTTCTGGTTTGTAGGATGAACGATTGTCGCAACATTGTATCGTTTTGTAGCCTTCACTTCGCTGCCGAGCACCTGAAATCCGTATTTCTCAAATCGTTTCTTGAGCATGGGGCTCATTGTCTTGAATTTACATTCTATCGTTTCCTGCGAGCAGCCGCCTTCGAGCTGCATACCAAGTACTTTGTTGGTGTAAGTATTGTACGCCAAGAAACCATCATTGAGATCGTTGACCAACTGCTCCTTGTTGTTGATCAGGAGTACCATTGGCGACACAAACATTAGTCCAATCACCGCAACCAAAAAAGCAGTACAGATGAATAGCACCGAACCAGCACCACCTTTGGTGACTTTGTTTTTGAAATACTCCTGCTCATCAATATGATGTTTGCGTTGTTCGTCTGTATCGACTTTTATACGCGCTGATCCGCCAGACTGCGCCTCCATTTTTTTGAGCGTCTGCTGTGCCTCTTGCAGATCTTCCTCGGGAGCCTCAAGTCTGGAATCCTTTTCTCGTATGGCCGAGCCTTTTTTTGCCATAATTTACGAATCTCTTGGTGTTGTATTATCTTGCGCTTGCTGAGCGATCTCTTCGAGTACATCCGGAGCCTGATCGAGTGCACTTTGGGTGTCAGCCACGTATTTTGCAGCGCGTGCTTTTGCAAGTAATTCGTTGTTTGTCTGCGATGGACGACGAGGTGCAAAGCCCGTACCGTTTGCCATCGCGTCGGTGCTACCTGTCGTACCAGCACCCTCGCCGCCTGGTGCCACTTGCTGCACGATTACCGTTGCGCCCGCCTGAGCAGCCGCACCAGAATTCGCCGCGGCTTGTGCTCCCGCCGACTGCGGAGGACGATATGGATCTTGCGGGGCTTGTCCATTGCCACCCGATCCTCCACCAGTTGATTTATTTTTATCTTTATCAAGCGAACTAATACCCGCCGACTTCTTTTCATCCTCTTTCTTGTCGCCAGCTGCCGATACCGCGACATTAAACGACGAAGACGCACCCATACCTTTACCAAGACTCTCTAGCAAATACGCTTCAGATGCCTTGAGGTCAATTCCTTCATAGCTATTAATATTGACATCGCCCGCATCGTCACCGCCCATCTTGTCTTGATACCGCTGGAGTGCCTGAGAATATAGCTCCTGAGGGGATCGCCCGCTCGCATTACTACGCAGCTCACTCAAGCGCTGCTGCACCTGATTATCAAAACGGGCCTGTTCGGGTGATTTTGCTTGATGTTTATTGCGCCCGCGGTATGCGCCCACGCGGCCAAATATTGATGAAGTGCTCTCGCCATCTTTGGCAACATTGAGCTGCTGCAGACGATTGACGCCGCGCATCATCATCGACTTTTTGTTCATATCCATTGCAGTCTGTTCGCGCTTCTTGACGTCTTCTTCGCGCTCTCTTGATGTGCGACGACTCCCGCGCTGCGTCACCGCAGCACCCGCTGCGTCAAACGCACTCATCGCTACTTTAAATGCATACCACGTGCCAACAAGAGGCAGCACCGCAGCGCCCGCCGCCACGAGATAAAGCGTCGCGCTACCTCCTGTGCCGCCAACGCCAGAGACAGTATCATCCTTCACCTTGTAATCGTTTGCACCAGCTTTCAAGATCGATGCACTCACAATCTGCCCAGTACCGATGAGGAGCGATATGACAGGAAATAACACCAAAGTATAGATAAACATCCTGAGCCATTTCGAAAAATAGTCGGATGTATTTGGCAACAGATAGGCGACAAAAGCGATTGGCGCCAACAGCACCAGCGCCACCACTAATGTCTTGCGTATTATGAGTACGATAATAATAATAGAAGATACCACGGCAATCGACATCACAACGGCAGCTAAAGGCGCAAGCAGTTGCCAAGCTAACTCATCTTTTGCCACAACACCAGACACCAGCTTAGAGAGCGTTTCGGTGTCATTTTTGCCCGCCTCATCTGCAAGTGGCATTGCCGACGGACCAATCTTGTCAGCAACTTGCTCAACCAGTATTTGACGCACTCCAACACCAAGGATATTAGAAATATCAACAAATATCTGACAGACAAAAAATGACGCCTGTACTAGTATGACCGCAACAATAAACCTTGGCGCCATACGCTTCAGGTTGTAATTACTGACACCCTGTCCGGTCACAAACGTATAGATAATGATGAGCATTACAATGACAAACAGTACATTTGCAATGTTGCGTATCACCGATCCGGCTTGCGCAGCACCACTACTTGGGTTTGTCAGACCCACATCTATCTTCATAAAGTTTTGATTAACAAATGTAAACGCATAGTCTGCAGCCTGCGCCGAAGCACGAAGCACCGGACAGAGAATCCATCCGAGATTTTCATAGGCACAACTAGAAACAGTACAATCTGTTGATCCACCTGGAATAGGAAGACCTGTTGAAGGTATACCGCCCGAAGCCCCGCAATCCGCAGCATACGCTTTTGGCGCCAGTGCTACTAGTAGCGATCCGACAAGCGCAAGTGACACACCAAGACCAAGTAGCCAATATTTCACACTCACCGCTGCTCCTCCGAGGCGATACCCTGAGACTCTTGGACAATCCGATTGGCAGCAATTTCCGCACCCAAGATACCCTGCACCTGCTCAAGTGAGATATGCATAACTGTACCTGGTGTCACGTTGCCCCCCAACATTTCTTTTGCGACCGTATTTTCGATAGCGCGTTGTACAACCCGTCGCATTGGCCTAGCGCCTAGGCGAGGATCGTAGCCTTTATCTACTAAATACAGTTTAGCATCTTCTGCGACATCTACCGATACTTTTTGCAGCGCAAGTGTTTTGTTGACACCCGCAATCATCAGATCAATCACCTGCACAAGTTCTGTCTTGCCAAGCGGCGTAAATGTGACAATCTCGTCAAAACGGTTGAGAAACTCGGGTCTAAACTGATTACTACTTATAAGCTCATCCAAAAACTGCTCTTCAAACTGATCAGGGGACTGCCCGGCAGAAATATACTCGCGTATACGATCTGCACCCGCATTGCTCGTTGCAATCACAATCGCGTCGCGAAAACTCACTTCACGGTTTTTCTCATCGCGCAGAATACCCTCATCAAGCAGTTGGAGTAGTGTCGTTAGTACGTTTGGATGCGCTTTCTCGATTTCATCAAGCAGCACCACACTAAACGGCTGCTTCATGACCTGCGCTGTCAGGCTATTCGGGTCCTCGGCGCCATCTGCGATGAGGCGCGCCACATCGTTCAACGTGACGTATTCGTTCAGGTCAAGCCGCACAATCCTGTCTTCACCGCCAAAATACACGTCCGCAAGCGCCTTGGCGAGCTCTGTTTTGCCCACTCCTGTAGGACCTAGAAAAAGAAACGTACCGATCGGCCTGTCTTGATTCCGAACGCCAGCCCTCGCGCGCCGCAGCGCGTCACTTACCACCCGCACAGCCCGCACCTGGTTGATCATACGTTCATGAATTTTATCTTCGAGGTTGAGCAGTGTTTCACGTTCTTCGGTCGCGTTTGCGACGCCCACCTTGACATTCATTGTCTGCTCAATTGCTTGCTGTACAGAGTTTGCTGTTACTAATTTGCCGCCTTCGCCGTAACTTGCGGCGGATTCGAGCAGCTTTAAAGCTCGACCTGGCATCTCAAGATCATGCACATAACGCTCGCTCAGGCGATATGCTTCGGCAAGCGATTGGTACATATAGGTAACCTTGCGCTGGTACTCTGTCATAATAAGCTGATCCTGCATCACGGCAATCGTCTCTTCGCGCGATACGGGTGATAGGGTAATGCGATTAAGCGCATTGACAAGGCCTGGATTTCGCTGTGCGATTTGCAAAAGACGCTGCTCATCCATCGTCAAAATGATACGCAGATTGCCCGCTTCGAGAATAGGAAGCAATATATTTGTGAGATCGACAGACCCTACACCTTCCTCAAAAAACAACTGGGCGTTATCGAGACAAATGATAATATTTTTGGCTCGATATGCTTCAGTGAGCACTCGCATGACCAGCCCTTCCAGTTCACCGCGTCCTGGGGCAGCCGAAATGAGTGCCGAGGAGTCAAGCAAAAACACCTGGCGAAACTTGAGGCTCGAAGGAATATCCGCATCACCATCAAGTAGCCGTTCAGCAAATGCATGAAGTAACGTCGTCTTGCCGACACCTTCTGGCCCTACGATTGCGGCATTCTGCCTGCCATTTGTTCCGAGCGTCTCAACAAGTTGACCCAGGGCGCGCATATGACTGTCTAGTTCAACAGTAAATGATCCACCCGAGCTTTCGCTGAGATTTAAACCAAACCGCTTCAGCAAGGGTACATATCCAAACGACCAATCTCGTGCAATACCCCCTGTACGCTTGCGTACTGCGTGCTTCCCTATCAAATCTTGAATATGATTGTACCAGCGCACACCCGCCACCAAATCGTCCAGCTCTAGATGCATCTGTGCAAGCAACGTATCGTAGTCGGGGAACTGTCGCACGAGTGCCACCGCAAGCACTGCGCCATGCATCAGGTCGCTGCTTGTTTCTTTTTGAATTGCACGAGCATCCACCCATAAGTCATCGGTAAGCTTGACATCCTCACTAGAGATGTTGAGCAAAAAGTTTGCCGTCACCCCAAAGCGCACCGCCATAAACTGTCCTGCCTGCGACTTACCCACCAGCTCCGCAACCTGTTTCGGCGTAGCATGATCCGGCAATCCAGCCAACACGGACGACTCAAGCCATGCATCCACAGCTTCTCTCTTTGGCTCCGAGGCCAACTTTTCTAAGTCGCCATGATACCACTCAACAAACATGGCAGGTAATGTGGCAACTCCAAATACCAGCCAACCAATCGGCATGCCAACAAAAAGTAGCCCTACACCACTCACCGCCAATATGGCCGATGTAAGCGTCAGAAGCGCAACGACCGGCCTCGTCATAAGCTTTGCAATATGCGCCTTGGCGGTACGCTCACTGGACAAATTGAGTTCTAAGACCGCCATGGCAACCACCCTCCTGCCATAAGCACAAACCCAACGATAGGCAAAACCGGCACTACCGCCCATGCAAGAAGCACCGCTATACCAAGTAACGCCTGTAATGTAATTGTCACAACCCCAAAAATAAGCACTGTAAACCGAATCATTGCGCCAATCACCCTAGAAATCATACGTCCAAAAAAAGCCTGCATTTTGACTGAGAGCGGTCCATCGACAGATCCTGCGCCATCTTGGCGAAACAGAGAAAACATCGTCCTCAGCAACAGCCCAACAGAGAAAAAATCCATTGTACCATCAAGCCGATCCATTACCATACGGGCACGCTGGCTCCAGCCTATCGTATACCACCACCTCAGTAGGCCCACTATAAACATAACCTTATTATAGCGCAGTATCTCTATAATTCCACCTACAAAATTGGCTGTTTTTTCACCTGCAAAGTCGATATACTAGATAGAGTAATGGTCAAGCCTCATATAGCCACTCTCGGCAAAGTTATTCGTCATGTGACGCGTTTACGCGGCGGTGGCTCAGCATTCCCGGGACTTGTCATCGAAAAAATCGATCCTTCTTTCACACGCGACGTACTAAGTGCATTGCCCTACGGCGTCGTGGTAATCAGCGGTACAAACGGCAAAACCACCACCACAAAAATGACTGTTGAGCTGCTCGAAAGCCAAGGGTTCAAAGTCTTTACAAACCGCACAGGGAGCAATTTTGCACGCGGCGTTACCGCGGCAATTCTCGCCGATATCGACTACAAAGGTGCACTTGATGCTGATATTGCGGTACTAGAGCTCGATGAGGCGCATGCTGTTAAATTCGTCGACATCATACCTCCGCGCTACAGCTTACTCCTCAACGTCATGCGCGACCAACTTGATCGTTTTGGTGAAATTGACACGACAGCCACTATGCTCGCGCATATCGCGCACGCCACAACCCGTACCGTCGTTCTCAACCGAGAAGACCCTCGCATAGTAGCAATCGCCGATACACTGCCAGATACAGTCCATGTAGATTTTTTTGGCCTCAGTAGTGAGCTTCGCGAACAATTCCCTTCCGACGATGACATGCGCAGCACCACAAAAGCCGTCAAACCGCCCGAAGCCGACGTCATTCTCAAAAGTTTTGCTGGCAGTAGAGCCGTATTTCGTTTTGACAACAGAGAAATCGCCGTTCCGCTCAAACTCCGTGGTATCTACAATATCTACAACGCCGCCGCAGCCCTAACTCTTACACGCACTATCGCCGCAGAACGTTACAACAAAAAATCTCTTCTCGAAGCACTCGGCAATGTCGAACCAGCGTTTGGCCGGGGCGAAACAGTCATGCTCGACGGACAGCCGGTTGAACTCGTACTTGTCAAAAACCCAAGCGGCTTTCGACTCGCACTCAAGTCCTTTTCTCCAAAAGGCTACGCAACCATGATTGCCATAAACGACAACTACGCAGATGGCCGCGACATGAGCTGGCTATGGGACGTAGACTTTGACTCGCTTCGAGAGGCCGGAGTCGATGTCGTCAGCGGCATCCGCGCGTATGACATGGCGCTCAGGCTGCAGTATGATGAAGTAGAGCTTACGTTTGTCGACACCGACCTTGAGACCGCACTTTCTCAGCTACACACAAAACACCCCGACCAACCAAAGCGTATCTATTGCACCTACACCGCCATGCTCAAACTTCGTGAGCTCCTCGGCAAAATGGCAAACGTGGAGAAAGTACTATGACCCAACAGCAAAATCCCCTCACGATCGTTCAACTTTACCCCGACGATATGAATATCTACGGGGATTGGGGCAACGTGCTCACAATACTACAACGCGCCAAATGGCACGGCCTTGAAGCAAGACTCGTGAATTACAATATAGGAGATACGTTTCCTGCCGAGGCCGATATTGTCATTGGTGGCGGTGGGCAAGACAGCGGGCAGCTCAAAGTGCAGGCAGATTTACAAAAAATTGCGCCGCGCCTCCGCGAACTTGTCAAAAACGACACACCTATGCTCATGATTTGCGGGCTTTATCAGCTGTTTGGGCGATTCTTCAAAACAAGCAAGGGGGAGATTATCGAAGGCATCAATATCTTTCATGCCGAAACCCACGCTGGACCAGCGCGTCTCATCGGCAATATTGTCACCTCGCACGACCAATTTGGAGATATTATAGGCTACGAAAACCATAGCGGCCAGACTTTTATTGATAGCGACATGCAGCCGCTAGGCCGCATCATACGTGGCGCAGGCAACAACGGTCAAGACGATACCGAGGGCTGCATCTACCGCAATGTCATCGGCACCTACTTACATGGCTCGCTTCTTCCCAAAAATCCCGCTATTGCCGACTTTCTCATTGAGCAAGCCGCCAAGAAGAAGTTTGGTGAATTTGCGCCAACCGTTATCGAGGATAGATTTGCCGCGCAGGCACGTGAAATTGCCATAAAACGGCCGCGCTAATTTGGTATCGCTACAAGCTCGCTACGAACGCTCATCAAAAGCTGCCCAAGATTATTTTTACCTTCACCTTCAAGTGTTTTGCCCCAAAAAGTATCGCCCCACCAATTAGTCTCTTCGATATACCTTCCATCCGTAGCCAACAAATTGCGAGCACTCTCCGGATTACACGAAGGGTCGAATTTTTGCTCAAGCAAAAAACGCATAACGTCTAATTTGCGCGCATCCCATTCTTCCGATACATAGCCATTTGGCGTATGAGCACGATTGTATAAAATCGATTCTTCGTTCGTGCATGTCGTGAAATAGCTCCTATCCTCTGGACACCACTTTGCTGCTTGATATGCTTTTTCAACACTTGCATACTCAACCCCATCAAGCTGTACGTTGGCAGCACCAAAGTTACTCAGCCATCGATACTCACCGAAAAATCCTTTGATGTTGTGCTCATCATGCACAATCTCGGGAATATCACGCCAGCTACCCGGCTGCCAGCCCGACACCTCTGAATATAGCTTTGGCGCAGATTCTGCCACCTATGATGCCCCTTGGAGCCGTTTCAACTCCGCAATCACTTGATTACCGTGCCCAAGTGGCGTCACGCGGCCATAGGCTTTGACAACCTGACCCTCTGGGTCAATGATAAACGTCTTGCGCAAAATACCTTCTTTGCCAAACATCTTTTTGCCCCATGCACCGTAGGCGTCAATCACAGTGCCCTCCGGGTCGCTCAGCAATGTAAAATTGAGGTTGTATTTCGTCTTAAATTTTTCGTGCGCGCTGGCTTCGTCTTTGCTCACGCCCACCACTTGCGCGCCAAGCTCAGTGAGTTCGTCGCGGGCGTCGCGCAAGCTACAGGCTTCCGTCGTGCAGCCTGGCGTGTCGTCTTTTGGATAAAAATACAAGACAAGCCATTGCCCTGCAAAACTGCCGAGGCTGTGCGAGTTACCGTTTTCATCTGTGAGTATAAAATCTGGTGCTGCATAAGGAACTGGTTTCATATATCTAGTATACCACTCAGTTCGGCGTAGAAATATTTCTACAACTCCACACTTCTTAGCCTAAATCTCAGAAACAAGCTATACTATAACCTAGTGAAACCTGTAGAAAAACGCCGAATCTACGAATTTGATCTGCTTCGTGGACTATTCATCGTCATCATTATCATAGATCATTTGCAATTTTGGCCTAGTCCGCTGAGCTATCTCACAGGTGAAGGCCGGCTTTGGGTATCTGCTGCCGAAGGGTTCTTTCTCATCTCTGGACTACTTGTCGGCTATATTCGTGCCTACAAAGACCGCCACAAACCGCTCTGGGATATCTCAAAAACACTCCTCAAACGCGCATTCACCTTGTATATATGGGGTGTCGGCATCACGTTTGCTGTTACAGGACTTACGCTGCTCGTTGGCGGACACGAACTACTACCAAAACTCCCGAGCGCAGCACAGCTTGCAAATCCATTCGCATTTATTTCAGCCGTATTCACGATGAATTTTTTCAACGATTGGATTTATTTCCTGCGTATGTACGCGATCATGCTAGCTGCCACGCCACTTTTTCTTTGGATGCTACGCCACAACTATGAGCGCGTACTCATTATCATCATGCTCGGCCTTTACGTTGCTGGTTTTGCCATCAACGAAGGCACCTTGCAGTGGCAAATCCTCTTCTTTGGCGCGGCGCTACTTGGCTATAAGCTCGAAGCAATCGGTATATGGCTCAGACAGCACCCTATCACAAAACGTATCGCCACGATATCGCTCGTTGTGACAACACTCGCCACGATGATACTCAGTTATTTCTTTGTACTCAGCTGGGGGCTTGTCGAAAATCCAAACTGGCATTGGATGGACCGAGATCAATACGTGGCAATACGCGCAATCATTGACCCATGGTTTAGTAGTTACCCCATGGAGCCAGGACGCATTATACTATCGTTCCTCTGGATGGGTGGGCTCTTTATGTTCATGCACACGTTCCGCCGTACGATTATGCGATTTTTCGGCTGGCTACTAACTCCTCTTGGCGGCAGATCGCTTTCCGCCTACTGCTTACAAGCGCTACTTCTGCCGCTCATTGTACTCACTATTCCCGTTGGTAACTCGCTCTACAACACTATCGTTGCGCTGGGCGTCGTACTACTTTGTTGGGCGCTTCTACGGGTGCCGATCATCAAACGCATTCTACCCGTCTAGTCTACCCGACTCGCGCCAAGCGACGCTTGGTGTGTGCCTTGTGTCCAATATCATGACGATACTGCCCAACAAGATTCGACGACAGCATCACAACCTCAAGCACCATACCAGCGATGGCGCCATTTAGCAGATTATATGTAAACCACAATGGCGGCGAGGCAAGTGCCCACCGCCGTATATATTTGGCAGTTTTGTGCCACGACGCAAAGCCGCCGCACAAATTACCCGCAAGCGCCAAAAGACTCACCCATCCCTGCCAAGTAAAGTATGTCGCTATTATTGCGATAATCATAAACAGCACCAACACCCATACGTGACTACGTGTCGGGGTTACTTTATAAAATACATAGGTTCGGAGCGCGCCAATCACATGCATCGATGCGCCAGTAAATGCACTCAGCAACAAAAACTGCGCAATGTGAAAAAGCGACGCAGCCACACCAAGACGTAGCATATTTTTCCGCGTCGTAAGCTGAAAAACTGCGATAGACAGTAGCACACCAATACCACCCACTATTTGCGCCGCAAGAAATAAAGTCATCAAGCCAATTGTACCACAATACCCCTAGTCAAAATCATTTCTTCTTGGTATAATTATCCTTGCATCTATCGGGGTGTGGCGCAGTTGGCTAGCGCGCGCGGTTTGGGACCGTGAGGTCGAAGGTTCGAGTCCTTTCACCCCGACCATAGAAAAAACTTGTCCATTGCGACAAGTTTTTTTAGTGTCAAGCAACATCGGATATTCGCTACAACCACCCCGTACATAGCTCAATAATTTTACATCTCCTCAGCTCCTCTATAGTATAGATATCTGTGAGGCATCCATTAATCCGCAGCTATACCAAAAAGCATCCACTCCTTTTAGTAGGCATATTCGCACTAATCGCTATTGGCGCAAGCTATAGTATGTATCGCACCTTTACCAAGGAACAGACAGTAGATCCAGCCTCCTACCGCCCCCTTCTAGACCTCATTGCGCAAGGAGAGAGTAAATCCAATTACAATGCGTATTTCGGTAATCCGCACAATACTACCATTGACTTCACTTCCATGACTATTAACGAAGTGCTTGCGTGGCAAACAGACTATATCGCCCAAGGCGCCGCCAGTAGCGCGGTAGGCCGTTATCAGATTATCAATACTACATTGCAAGAGCTAGTCGTGCAGCACCAGATCGACCCCGCACAAAAATTCGATAAAACCACCCAAGACTCACTCGCCATTGCGTTACTTGAGCGGCGCGGCAGTATCGCATATATCAACGGACGCCTTACACTTGATCAATTTGCAGCCGAACTTAGCAAAGAATGGGCGGCGCTGCCGCACGTCACGGGTAGCGATCCGAGTGCTAGCTACTATTCACACGACGGGCTCAACAAAGCACTTCTTGATCCCGAACAAGTACGCCAAGCAATACGTTTTATTCATGCGAGATAAGTTTTTGAATGTGCACATATGAACAATAGATGTATATAAAACAACACTTATACTCCCCTGTTATACACATATAGCGCCGCGTTTGTGTTGACACACACTAGATTATCGCTTACGCTTGTTCTTGTGTTTTGTGGAAATAATACTGCAAAATATAATATATTTTGTGTCAATAGCTGTCTATTGCATGGCACAAAACTAATCAAGGAGAATTATAATGACAATCAAACAAAGTATCACGGCGATCGCCGTAGCTTTTTCGGTCGTGCTTTTGCTGGCGCCTGGCGTCCATGCCGAAGAAAAAAAGTCCGACAAAAAAGAAGAACCCAAGCAAACAAAGGTCGTTGTGCAAGCTGGCGATACGCTCACAAGCATCGCAGACGCGCATCAAACAACGTACGTGCAGCTTTTTAATGCCAACGAGTCACTCGCTAGTCCAGACGCCATCGATATCGGCAACGAGATTCGCATTCCCGCAGCCGATGAGCAACTACCCGATCGCTATAGTGAATTTGCCGCACAAGCAGCAGCCGCACAAGCTGCTGCGGCAACCTATACCGCCGCTTCGACAGCGAGTTATGAACCCGTGTATTCACAAACATACACTCCTGGAGCGCAGGCTGTCTACGCGACCGACAGCAATGGCAACACGTACTTTAAAGGCTACTGCACATGGTACGCCAAAGAACGACGTCCCGACCTGCCAAATATGCTAGGCAATGGCGGGCAGTGGGTTGCCAATGCATCTGCACAGGGCTACGCCACAGGCTCCGAACCACGCGTTGGCGCTATCGCAGAAACAGCTGGCCACGTAACCTATGTCGAGGCAGTTAATGGCGATGGCACGATCACTATTTCTGATATGAATGGCGCAGCAGGATTCGGCAACGTCGGCACACGTACCGTACCGGCAAGTCAATATCAGTACATCTACTAGCCGCTCGCAGGATATACACTCACGAAACCCCCATGCACAACAAAGCACAGGGGTTTCGTCTGTGCTACACTAAACAATATGACACTTACAAAAACCGAAATCCTCCAAGCGCAAGCTGCCCTTTTGTTTGCCATCATACTCCAGATCGTCGTATGGCGTATCAACCATGGCATGTTTTCTGACTTTCAATACATTATTATCATCGTCGAAGCGATACTTCTCCTTCTTCTCGGTGTCACCGTGGGAACAAAAAACATCCATGGCCGCACACTTCATCATAGCGCTGCCACAATCCTTATCAGTGTCATTACCGTCGCCAATTTCGCCTCTCTCTCGGTAGTCGTCTACGCGCTCATTACCGGTCACGTAAACGATGGAGTTGCACTGCTTGGCTCAGCACTCGCGATATTTTTTACCAACGTGATCGTGTTTGCGCTATGGTACTGGGAGATAGACAGCCCCGGCCTCACAAATCGGCGCTGGACAAAAAGCGACAAAGATTTTCAGTTTACACAGCAAAATCTTGTCCATGAATTTCATGGCTGGAAACCAGAGTTTATCGACTATCTCTATATATCAATCATTAATTCGCTCAACGGCGCGAATACCGGTGCGCAGGCACTCACAAAACAAGCCAAAATGCTCATGGCCTTGCAGGCAATTATCAGTATTTTTATCCTTGCGCTCGTGGTAGCGCGATCCGTCGGTATTCTCGGCAGCTAGATAGTTTGCTCAAAATAACCTAACTGCTCGGCGCTTGCCCAGCTTATCACTGCACCGCCATAATTACGCGCATCTTCCAACACCGCCGCTTTTGACACAACACGCCACTCGGCAATCTCGTCAGCCTGAAGTGCAATACGCGCAGCAAGCGCATCATCAAGCAGTGGGTGAGCACGAAACATAAATTGATAGGTATGCATAAGATCGCTTATACGATCGACCATAAAGGCAAACGTGATATCCCGAGCTTCAAGCTGAATGCCAGTCTCCTCTTGAAGTTCGCGCAACGCTGCTTCTGCTGGAGTCTGCGCATCTTCTACCCAGCCGCCAGGAAACGACCAGTAGGGTTTGTAGTGCGCCTTCAGCACCAACGCTTCGCCCGATACGTTCTCGATAATAACACCCGCGCTCGACGGCCTCGCCACACGCGTGGCGAGAAAATTCTTAACGTTGTCGCGCTCATACAGCGGGCTGTTATTTTGCGAACTCAATGGCACGTGTCTCACGGATTACATTGACTTTGATTGTGCCCGGGTATTGCATCGTGCTTTCAATCTTTGTTGCAATATCACGCGCAAGTTTGATAGCGCTGAGGTCATCGACTGTCTTAGGACTCACAATCACACGGACCTCACGACCCGCCGAAATAGCATAGGCTTTGTCGATGCCCTTGAAACTTGTCGCAACATTTTCGAGTTCTCGCATACGCTCAGCGAAGTTTTCTGCACTAATGTTGCGAGCCCCTGGCCGTGCCGCACTCGCCGCATCCACAACGCGCACTACAAGCGCTTCAGGAGTTGTGGCCTCGACATCATCATGATGCGCCTCAATTGCGTGAGCAATCTCTTCCTTCATGCCATATTTACGCGCCAACTCCGCCCCGATATGATGATGCTTGCCTTCTACCTTGTGCGTTACCGCTTTACCGACATCATGGAGCAATGTTGCAATCTTGACCGTACGGACATCGGCGCCAACTTCATCGGCAATCATGCCAGCGATCTGCGCCATCTCTGTACTATGCTTCAATACATTCTGGCCATAGCTGGTGCGGAACTTCAGCTCGCCGAGCAAACGCAGCATTTCTTTTGGTATACCAACCACCCCAACTTCTCGTGCTGCATCTTCTCCGGCTTGTTTGATTTCTTTGTCGATTTGTTTTTGTGCCTTTGCTACCACTTCTTCGATACGGCCCGGGTGGATACGTCCGTCTTTCATCAGCATTTCCATTGTCACGCGCGCAACCTGGCGGCGGATAGGATCAAAGCTCGAGAGCACCACCATACCTGGCGTGTCGTCGACCAACACATCGACGCCCGTCTCGCGCTGAATTGCCTGGATATTACGACCTTCTTTTCCAATGATACGGCCTTTCATCTCATCATCTGTGAGCTTCAGTGCCGTCACCGTACGTTCGGCCGTCACTTCACTGCTCATACGCTCCATAGCGGTGAGCAAGATCGTTTGCGCACGCTCTTCGGCGTCTTCCTGTGCATCACCCTGAAGCTTATTGACGAGGCCGATAAGATCATTTCTAATGTCACGCTCGGTCATCTCCATGAGTTTTTCGGCGGCATCTTCTTTTTTGAGCTTGGCGATCTTTTCTAGTTTTTCCTGTTGGCGACTGCGAATTTCACGAATCTCATTTTTGAGTTTCTCAATTTCATCTTCGCTTGCACGAAGTTTTTCGGCGCGACGATCAAGCTCATCAAGCTTGCGGTCAAGATTTGTTTCGCGGTCGAGCAAGCGCTCTTCGGTCTTTTTGAGCTCTTTGCGAGCAAGCGCTTCCTCTTTTTTGGCATCGTCAGTGATTTCGATTGCCTTGTCTTGCGCCTTGAGCACGATGTCGTTGGCTTTTTTCTCGGCATCGGCGATTGCATGTTCACCTTTGCGCTTGGCATTTGCCTTTTGACTGCGCTCATAACCCACTGCGCCGCCTGCGCCCAAAAGAGCCCCTACCACTGCGGCAAGAATTTCTATCATATATCCTTCCTTTCTCTGCAACCTCTTTGCGACGCAAGCGTAGTGGTAAAAAACCGGAAATTATACCCGCGGGGTAAAGAAATGCAAAAATCAGTTATTCAGTAAATCAATGGCTTCAAAAATAAATAAAAAGCTACTTTTATTGTAGCCCGCCTATCCACAAAAGCGCAAGCTACTATTTGCGCGGTTTTGTGATGCGCGCATCACGGCCATACTCGGGCAGGACAATCCGATCATTTTCGCCGCGCGCGAGTCGTCGCACAGCTGCTTGCTGCCAGTCGTCACCGTCCGTGCCAACAATTGCAATCCCCTCGCTGTCCGCGATCGTATTGAGCGTCGTGATACCGATACGCAAACCAGTAAAACTGCCGGGGCCGCGAAACACGCCCAGTCCTTCGAGCGATGCAATATTCATATCCCGCGTCGCAAGCGTCTCGACAATAAACTTCAGCAGCCCTTTTGCCAATTCGCGGTCTGCTTGCCAAGTATATTCTTCGGATTTGCCGCCATGAACCAATATCAGGCGACACTCCGATGTCGACGTATCAAGCAGTAGTATCATCTTTATCCTCCATAATTCGTGCCGACCGCTCGCCGCCAGTTTGCCACGAAATAACACGTGCATTTTCGTCATCCGCCACTAGACTTAGTGTTATAATCATACGATCTTCTGGCAGCACTGCAGCCACCGTTTCCGCCCACTCCACGACAGTCACCACTGTAGCGTCGGCGAGCGACTCCGCCAACTCATCCGCCATGATACCGGCTTCACCGAGGCGATAAAAGTCGTAGTGCACCAGCCGCAAACCGCTGCCTGCGTCATACTCACGGCTAATCGTAAACGTAGGGCTCTGAATAGCGTCAGTAATCCCCATACCGCGCGCGAGACCTTTTGTAAACGATGTTTTGCCCGCGCCCACATCACCTATAAGCTCAACCACTTCGCCACCACGAAGCCGCGCACCGATTTGTGCGCCAAATGCAAGCATTTCGTCAAGTGAATCAACTCTCATTATGCTCCAGTATACAGATGTAATTAGGCTCTAGTCAAAACACTGGCAACTCTTGTATACTAGGCGTAAGCATTATGCGTATTTCAGATAATACATTTCTGGCTATGGTGGGTATGAATAATGCGCTCACCAGTGAGGAGATTGAGTCGCTCAAAAAAGAGAGCGAAACATCACACATGCCCATTCAAACTCTGGTATCAAAGCATGAACTCCTCACCGACGAAGCGATCGTCAAGCTTTTTGCCGACTACACCAAAATCCCCTATGTTGAGATTGATCCGAAAAAAATCCCCGACGAGGCACTGAAAAAAATCCCCGAACATATTGCCCACCAATACAATGCTATTATTTTTCAGATAGACGATGATGGGTTGATCCATCTTGCGATGGAAGACCCCGACGATGTCGAAGCAATCAGTTTCCTGCAAAAACAAATCGGCACCAACACAAAGATCTATGTCTCGCCCCATGAGTCAATCATCAACGCGCTTGATGCCTACCGCACCGATGTCGACAAAGAGCTCGGCGAGGTTATCAGTATCCAGTCAGAAGAGCAGAAGAACGAAGCTGTACGAGACGAAGATGTCGCAGAGGACTCGCCAATCGCCAAGACGGTCAACCTGCTCCTTGAATATGCGATCCGCTCCGGTGCGTCCGATATCCATATCGAGCCGCGAGAAGGCTACATTCAGGTGCGCTACCGCGTCGACGGCGTCCTCAAAGAAGTCAACCGCCTCCCAAAAAACATCTCCAACGCGCTTGTCAGTCGTGTCAAAATCCTCTCTAATCTCAAGATCGATGAGCGTCGTGTCCCGCAAGATGGTCGTTTCAAGATCAAACTTGGCGGCAGACAATTCGCCTTTCGTGTCAGCACACTGCCGATCACCGACGGTGAAAAGATTGTCATGCGTGTACTCAACGAATCCAACGAAGCTCTCCCGCTAGAAAAACTAGGTTACTGGGGCAAAGCGCTCGAAACAATCAATACTGCACTTGAAGAGCCGAACGGTATGATCCTCGTCACAGGACCGACAGGCTCTGGTAAGTCAACGAGCCTTTTCAGCGTTCTGAGTCGCATGAATACACCGGATGTCAACATCTCCACCATTGAGGATCCTGTGGAATACAAAATTCCTGGCGTCAATCAAACCCAAACGAACGCCAAGGCTGGCATGACATTTGCCAGTGGGCTACGCGCGCTACTTCGCCAAGACCCAAACATCATCATGGTCGGTGAGATTCGTGACGGAGAAACAGCCAACCTGGGCGTACAAGCAGCACTTACAGGGCACTTGGTGTTTAGTACACTACACACCAACAATGCCGCCACCTGCCTCCCGCGCCTTCTGGATATGGGTATCGAGCCATTCCTCATCGCCAGCACCGTCAAGGCTGTCGTAGGACAGCGCCTGGTGCGTCGTTTGCGCTACCAAACACGCGAGCAGTACGAACCCACTCAAGAAGAGAAAGATTACGTGACAAAGCTGTTTCATCTTCGCGAAGGCCAGACATTTGCACGTATTCACGAGCTAGAAAAACAAGCTGCCGCCATGGGTATTGGCGGTGATGCGCCACTTGCCACCGATGAACACGGTATCAAAAAACTCTGGCGCGCAAAAGACGACGACAACGAAGATGGCGCGCATAACGGTTACAAAGGTCGCGTCGGTATTTATGAAGTTCTAGGTATTTCTGTACCCATTCAAAAGCTCATCACCGGTAACTCCACTAGCAACGACATCCAAGACCTTGCCATCGACGAAGGTATGGTCACTATGCAATCCGATGGGCTCATCAAAGCATTGCGAGGAGAAACAACCATAGAAGAAGTACTAAGGGTCACAAAGGAGTAAACAATGGCATCGTTTACCTATACCGCTTCGTCTGCAAATGCACCCGGCAAAACCATATCGGGTAAGATTGAAGCCGCCTCACGTGAAGATGTCATTGCATCACTCAGCAGGCAAAAACTAACACCAATTACTGTCAAAGAGACTAAGTCTGGATTTAGTTTTAGTCTCGGGGGTAGCGGAGTTAAATCTGACGAGCTTGTAATTTTCACGCGCCAGCTCAGCGCCATGATTAGCGCCGGTGTGCCGCTTCTTCGCTCTCTTAACTCACTCGCCGAACATGCCGAAAATCCAAATTTTCGAAAAATCCTCAATACAGTAATTACCGACATACAAGGAGGTAGTGGATTTGGCGATGCGCTCGCTAAACACCCGCGAGCATTTAGTGATGTATACATCAATATGGTGCGTGCCGGCGAAACTGCTGGTATTCTCGACGACATCCTTAAACGCCTTGCTACACAGCAAGAAAAAAACGCAACCATCCGCAAAAAGGTCAAAAGTGCCATGTCGTACCCGATGGTGCTTGTCTTCATTACTATCGGTGCCTTTTTTGGGCTCATGATTTTCGTGATTCCGCAAATTGGTAAGATTATCACCGACCTTGGTGGCCCGGATGCCAAACTGCCGCTCCTCACGCAAATCATGCTAGGCATCAGCTCTTTCCTTCTTAGCTACTGGTTTATCTGGATACCAGCACTCATAGGCGGGGTATATGGCACAATTCACTATATTCGTACTCCTGCCGGCAAGCGCAATTTCCACAAACTCATTATCAAACTCCCGCCTATCAACGGCATTGTCAAAAAGGTTGCTGTCGCACGTTTTGCACGCACTTACTCCTCGCTTATCGGCGCAGGTGTATCTGTCATTGAAGCAATCAACGTTACCGGGCGCGCGATAGGCAACACTGTCTATGAAGATGCACTCATGAAAGCTGCAGACGGCGTGCAGAACGGCGAGCCGCTTTCGACGCTCGTAGAAAAACGCGAAGATCTCTTCCCCTCTATACTTGCGCAGATGCTTTCCGTTGGCGAAGAGACGGGTCAAACCGATCAAGTACTTATCAAAGTCGCCGACTTCTATGAAGAGGAAGTTGACGTCGCAATTGATGGCATCAGCTCAATCATCGAGCCAGTCATGATCGTCATGATGGGATCAATGGTGGGGCTTATCGCCGCAAGTGTCATGGGACCTATTGCAAGTATTTCTCAAAACATTCAAGGGTAAGTGCTAGTCACAAACATAAGCGTTGTGATATAGTAGTAGCAGACGAACGTGGGCAGTAATGGCGAAAAAATTTTATAAAGACAAAGCACTCATCGGCCTCGATATAAGCACAACCGAAATCAAAGTTATGTCGGTTGATGCCGAGAAATGGCTCGTACGCGGCTACGGTGCCGTTGATGTTGACGCTGCCAAAATGAAAAAAGTCTTTGAAAAGGGCGACCCCTACCTGGAACAGCAGCTAAAAGTACTTTTTTCGGAAAAAATTATTGGCTCAATCGCAAGTGAACAACTTGTCGTGAGTCTGCCTACATCAAAAACCTACTCACGTACTTTTACAGTACCGAAAGCTGCCGAAAAAAACCTCCGCGAGGCCGTCGAGCTAGAAGCAGGTCAATACATACCAATACCCCTTGCCTTGCTCTATGTTGACTACGAGGTCGTTGAGCGCAGCAAAGACTCGCTTACAGTCATTATGTCCGCAGTCCCACAGATCATGGTAGACAATGTACTTGCCGCCATCGACTCGCTTGGCTTTACTGTCAATGCCATTGAACCTGGCATCAACTCCATCGCGCGTCTCCTGCGAACAACAGAAGAAGGTGACTTGCCAACACTTATCGTTGACATTGGGCCGGCCAACACAGACATTGCCGTACTTGATGGATCAATCCGCGTCACGGGCGGTACCACTGTTGGGGGCAACACTTTTACGCTCGATATCGCCAAAAAGCTTGGTGTGGCTCTCGAAAATGCCCATCAGCTAAAAGTCATCAATGGTCTCAATCCCGGCCCCAGGCAGAAAAAAATTACTTCTGCCGTCGAACCAAGCCTCCAGCGTATCACTTCAGAGACACGTCGAGTTATCCGCTACTACAACGAGCGTATTTCAGGTGACCGTAAGCTTGAACAGCTCCTTATCGTAGGTGGCGGCAGCAATATGCCCGGTATTGGAGAATACTTCACCAACGACTTGCTTATGCCGTCGCGTGTCGCAAGCCCATGGCAGAAGCTTGATTTTGGCGCTCTAGCAGAGCCTACTAAGCAATTTCGCCCGCGCTACATTACCGTTGCCGGCCTTGCAAGTCTTACGCAGGAAGAGGTATGGCAATGATAAATCTCCTTCCTCCTGTAGCCGCCAAGCAACTGCGAGCTTCGCGCCACAACACCGTACTCTTGCGCTACCTCATAGGCATGGGAGTCGCGTTAGGCCTCACGCTTACCGTCTACACTATCACTTTTATACTCATGAAACGCACCGAGCTTCAAAGCCTATCTGCTTCTACGGAGAGCAAACAAAAAATTGCACGCTTTAAAGATACCGAGGCACGCGCAAAATCTTATACAGAAGATCTCAAAATTGCAAAAAGTATTTTTAGTAGTGAACTTTCGTACACCACAGCGCTTCATAAAATCGCAGGCGCATTACCCCAAGGCTCAGTCGTTGAAGCACTTGATCTCAATCCTGCTACCATTAGTGCGCCGGTCTCTCTTGCCGTGTCAGCAAAAAATAAAGACATCGCTCTATCTGTAAAAGAATCTCTCGAAAAGGCAAAGGTCGCGTCCAATATCACAATATCCAGCCTACAGGAAGAGCAAGCCGCACAAGGCCAGACATCTGGCGACTACCCTATCCAGATCAGCCTCAATCTTACATTCAGCAAATCAATATTCACTCCAGGAGATGACAATGCCTAAAAAACTCTCCTTCAAGCTCACCGCCACGTCGCTACGGCTCGTTCTCCTCGCAAGCTTGGCCATCATTATTTTACTACAGATTGGCCTCATCGTACTCAGCCAACACCTCCTCACTGGCTACAGCCACCAAGTCGCATCTGCTGTGTCGGTCTCAAGCTCAGACGAAAAAACGCTCCAAGACCTAGAAAATGTCAATAAAATCCTACAAGCAGACACCAAAACAGTCAAAAAAGCACAGGGTATCACAGCCGACAACTCCAACACTTACGCGTATCAAAACAAAATTATTCAAGATTTAGCTAGTTACGGCCAAAAATCTGGCATCAATATTACAGGCTGGGCTTTTTCAGATGAAACAACCCCAGCTACAGGGACAGCCGCTAGTACAAGCGCCACTACAAAAGCAGCCAGCAAAGGAGCCGCAGCACCATCAGGCGTCACCCCTGTCACCGTTACCGTCAGCCTTGCTCCTGGTATAACCTACAAGTCGCTGTATACTTTTCTTCAGTTACTTGAGGGTAATCTTCTTCGTATGGAGGTACAGGGACTCAATCTTTCTCGACCTGCTGAAAAAACTGATAATGCCCCCGGCGGTGTTCCGCTATCAACATTAACCATACAGGTATATACACGAAAATGAGCAAGCCCATCAATCCAGCCGAGTCATTTCTCATACGCTACAACTTTGTCGTACTCGTTGTTATTAGCGCCGCGACCCTGAGTGTCGCAATCTATCTCGCATCGATGACATTCCTCGCCTCAAGCGATCCCAGTAACGCAGAGATCAAAAGCACAGTACCAAGTACTTTTGATAAAACCACTCGAGAAAAGATCAATACTCTTCACGAAAGCAACGATCAAAACATCTCAACGCAAACACCCGAAGGACGTATTGATCCGTTTTCCGAATAGTCACAAAAAGTTAGCTTAGTGCACCACGCTACATCCCTCATGTTATTCCAGAAATACACCCCAGAAATATCAATGATATACTAATATATAAGATGCTACTCAATACGTTAGAACTACTAGGGTTACCCATTATGAGTCTCCAGACAGGCGGAGAGATTGCTCATACAGTCACCGCAATCATCAACCCTCGTAATCTTCACATCCTGGCCTACGAACTAGATGGCGCAAAGCTGGATGAAAAACCCGCCTTTATTCGCATAGAAGACATACGCGAGCTCAGTGACATGGGATTTATTGTCGACTCAAGCGACAGTCTGACAACACTTGATGACCTTGTGATTGATAGAGAGTACTATGAGCAGCCTCCAAAAATCGAAGGTATGAAAGTAGTAGACGATCAAGGCACGAAACTCGGCAAGGTTGAGCACACGACGATGAGCACGGATACATTTCGTATTGAACAGCTTAGCATTAGGCGTCCTTTTCTTAAAAGCATCGCAGAAACAGAACTACTGATCGACAGGCGACAAATCATCGATATTTCTGACAATAAAATTGTTGTTCGCAGCCCAAGAGAGGGCGTCAAGCAAACTGTAAAATTAGAAAAACAGCCCCTTATAAATCCATTCCGTGGCGCTCATCCGCCTCAAGCTGAATCAGCTAAATCTGATCGCTAGCAAGCGCTCGCTTGATATCATCATAGCTAAATCCTTGCCGAGCCAGGTAGGCAATGAGTTTTTGCTCATCCGGATATTTACTACGTTTTTTGGCGAGGATCTTTTGGAGTTCATCATCATCAGTACGTTCAGTCGCAACGAACTGCTCAGAGATAATGTCGCTCGCTACGCCTTTGGCGCGAAGTTCGGCTTCAAGCTTACGGCGGCTCGCGCCCTTGGTAAGATTGCGGTTCTCTACCCAGTAACGCGCGAATTTTTCATCGTCAATATAGCCTTTTTTGATGAGTTTTTCCAATACACGTTCGGCGAGCTCTGGCGCCACGCCCGCCCGCTCTTTTAGCTCACCTGTTTTTCGCGATTTATACTTCGTCGCACGCGTTTTGCGCCACAGATAATCTTGCACTTCGCGGGAGCTATGCGGTCGCATCAAACAATACTCCAATGCCCGTGCGTAGAGCTTGCCAAACTGACTCTCGCCTTCTATTTCCGCCAGTTCTTCTTCGCTATACTCTTTGCCAACTTTTATGCTAAGTGTTACAATCTGCGGGATATCCAAACTAAATCGGTAATTCCCGTCGATCATGACATTGATGCGGTTCGGATCTCTCTGTTGAGCAGTAAGAGCGGTAATCTTCATGTGCCTGGGGCGACCTACGAGTCCTCCTCAGCCACCTTTGCGCGCACCTTCTCGTCTATCTCCGCGAGTAGTTCTGGCTTCGACTTCAAAAACTCTTTAGTCTTGTCGCGACCTTGGCCAATCTTCTCATCGTTGTAGTCAAACCACGCACCAGATTTCCCGACGATACCGTGCTGCACCGCCAAATCAAGGATATCGCCAGCCGTCGAAATACCTTCGTTGTACATAATATCGAACTCGGCAATACGGAATGGCGGCGCGATCTTGTTCTTCACGATCTTCACTTTGGTACGGTTGCCAATAATGTCGTCGCCCACTTTGATTTGGCCCGTGCGGCGAATATCCATGCGCACACTCGCGTAGAACTTAAGCGCATTACCGCCTGTCGTCGTCTCTGGATTACCAAACATCACGCCAATCTTCATGCGGATTTGGTTGATGAAAATGACTGTCGTCTTTGACTTGTTGATAATACCTGTGAGCTTGCGGAGAGCCTGGCTCATCAGTCGTGCTTGAAGTCCCATGTGACTATCGCCCATATCACCATCAATCTCAGCCTGCGGTACCAGTGCCGCCACAGAGTCCACGACAACGAGATCGACGGCGTTTGAACGTACCAATGTCTCGGCGATTTCAAGTGCCTGCTCGCCATTATCCGGCTGGCTCACGAGTAGATTATCCGTGTCAACGCCCAACTTACGGGCGTAGCTTGGGTCGAGCGCATGCTCAGCATCAATGAAAGCTGCAGTACCGCCCTGTTTTTGAATCTCGGCAATCGCGTGGAGCGTCAGTGTGGTTTTACCGCTTGATTCTGGACCATAAATCTCGATGATACGGCCTTTTGGGTAGCCACCACCAAGCGCAAGGTCAAGACTCAGTGCGCCACTCGGAAGCAGCTCTACATCTACTTTTTTTGCCTCGCCAAGCTTCATGATAGAGCCGTCGCCAAATTGCTTGGTAATCTGGTCCATCGCGAGATTGAGTGCTGCTAATTTGCCGCTGTCTTTTTTGTCTGTCGCCTCTGTCGTATCTGCCTTTTTTGCCATATACCCTCCGTATTATCTATACACTTATTGTACCACAAGGTATCAGATGAAAAGCGCCTAGTGTGATACAATAAATACATATGAGAAAATCTGCGGGATTCACTATAATCGAACTATTTGTTGTCGTGGTGCTTTTTTTATCAATGTGCGGACTGTTTCTCTACCAAAAAAGCACTATTGAAGCCGTGGCACGCGATGACCGCCGCAAAGCCGATATCAACACACTCTATCACAATCTTGAAAAAGTCTACTTCACCGAGCACAAAGCCTACCCAGACGCACTCAACAGCAAAACGCTCCCCGGAGTCCAGCCAGACACATTCAAAGACCCAGACGGCATCGCGGTAAACGAGCTGCGTATAGAAAACGAGCTACTTGGTCTTACACAATACTCATCGTATACATATGAGCCAACAGGCTGCAAAAACAACCAGTGCAAAGGCTATACGCTACGCGCGACTCTTGAAAAAGAAGCCGATTACATACGCAAATCAACGACTGCAAAAAAATAATCTACAAATTATTCGCCAGTTACTGGCCGACCGTTCTTAAAGTCTTCGACCGCATTATTTAGAATCGCCACTTGATGCTTCGGGTTAGCCACATAGTGAAACCTATATGTCGTTTCTTCGCCTTCAGTACTGAGGCGAATAGTTCCGTAGTTAAACATTGTTTGCATCAGGCCAGTCTGGCGAAAACTTACATCCTCGATACTTCCCAAGCTCACTGTTTGTTCATGCTTTGAAAAAAGACTGTGCTGTATTTCTTGAATCACACTCTCGTTTGTAAGAAAAAAGGTATTACGCTGATATATCCACACGGCAATATAGCCAAAGATACCTACAAGCGCCCCTAAACACATAATCATGACACTTGCTGTTCCTATATTGGGTAGTTGCCCAGTCGTATCATTCTCCAGTATCACCGGGTACATAATCCATACAGCCACCAAAAGACACAACAAAAAAGTCGTAATACCCACAGAAGGCAACAGCCCAAGTGGGTGGCGCTGGAGCTTCATAAGTACATATTCACCCTTTGACAGATTGAGATCCGGGAAAAGCCGCTTCGATTCTTCGTGCTTCTGCTGTAAATCATCGCTAATCTCCATAGATGCTGGCTCGATAGGCCGACCCACATGAGTGACGCCAGGCTCATTTGCCATCTGAGCGCGGAGTTGTGGATTGTAGTTTTGCCCCTCTATCGAAGGTGGCAAGTTCGTCACATGCGAACTAGTGATTGCCTGCCCGCTCATTGGCGGCACGGCTGGTGTCTCGGATTGTTGCTCGTCGTTATTCATCTGCTTATATTGTACTACGCTGACGCGTCTGCACCCAAATGCCTGCGAGCTTTGTGCGTCACTCTACGACCGCGCGGCGTGCGCTCGATAAATCCAATCTGCAAGAGATACGGTTCGTAAAAATCTTCGATCGTGCTGGCTTCGTCGCCCGTCAACGCAGCTAGCGTCGTCAAACCGACAGGGTTATCACCATAATTTTCTATCATACTCATCAATAGCTGGCGATCGGCCGGATCTAGCCCCAGTTCATCAACTTCGAGCAGCGCTAACGCCTTTTTGGTCGTCAGCGAATCGATGATACCGTCGCCATTTACATCCGCATAGTCCCGTACGCGCTTGAGCAACCTATTCGCAATACGTGGCGTCAGCCGGGCGCGTGTCGACAAATCTTTGGCCGCTGCATGGTCGATCTTGCTCTCCAAGATAGTTGCCGCTCGCGTGATGATTTGCTCAATCTCTTCTGAAGTGTAAAATTCTAACCGGTGAATCAGCCCAAAACGATCGCGTAGCGGCGCCGCGAGACTACCTGTCCGTGTCGTTGCGCCAATCACTGTAAACTTCGGTAGATCAAGTCGCACACTTCGCGCCGCTGGACCCTTGCCAATCACGATATCAAGCTTGTAATCCTCCATCGCACTATACAGCACCTCTTCAACCGCTCGGCTTAGACGGTGGATTTCGTCAATAAATAGCACATCGCCGTCTTGCAGATTCGTGAGGATACTTGCCAAATCGCCTGCCCGCTCAATCGCTGGCCCGGCTGTCACCCGAATATTGGTATTCATCTCGTTAGCAATTACCGTCGCCATCGTTGTTTTGCCGAGTCCTGGCGGCCCATAGAGCAGCACATGGTCAATTGGCTCACCGCGCTTTTTTGCTGCATCAATCGCCAGCTTCAAATTCTTTTTGAGTCGTTCTTGTCCAATATACTCATCAAAACTCTGCGGACGCAGCGTCACTTCTATCACTTGCTCGTCGGAATCTTCGTCGTGCGGACTGGTATCTACAATTCTATCTATCGCCATATACTATCCATTATGCCATAGATGTATCAATCAATTAATATTGCTCGCGCAGGCGCGCCGTCCATGTATCGTAAAATGTATCGTATCCACGCTGCGAATTGGTGGTTTTAGACAAAATGCGCTCGCCTGGCCGAATAGCGTGCTACTCCAAAGACTCCACATCAATACGAGCGGGTACATCTATCACTCGAGCTGCCCCATAAAAATCCTCCAGGACAAAGCCACCAATAGATTCGGCATTTGCAATAGAGTGGCTCGGCGCATCGATGTGCGTACCTGTGTGGCTACCCATCGCTATTTTTGTCAATTGCGTGCCGCTTGGCTTAGTATACGATTCCAACCGTAGCTCTGGGTCGCCAGGATATGTCGGCGTTGTACCATCAAGCGGCAGCGATATATCATACAACACCGCAGTCTACCCTTTCAACGCCTGTGTCACCCGCTCCGCCGTCGAAAGCTCGGTCGACACACCTTCGAGTGCCTTGCTCGCATCGGCCAAATTGTAGCCAAGCGCCATCAACGCCTCCAGTGCCTCATCCGTATGAGAAAGCACAGCAGATTCGCCCGTCAGCGTATTGTTGTCATAGCGTAGCGGCATACCAACCTTATCTTTGAGATCAACGACGACGCGCTCGGCTGTTTTCTTGCCAATACCACTTGCTTTTGTCACGAATGTCGTGTCTTCATTGGCGATCGCATTACGCACCACTTCGCTATCAGCAAGACTAAGTATCGCCAGCGCAGCCTTTGGCCCCACACCCTGTACGGTAATGAGTAGTTCAAATAGTTTCTTAGCAGCCAGACTCGAAAAGCCAAATAAATCCTGCGACTGCTCACGAATATGATGGTAGGTATACAATTTAACTTCTTCCCCAAGCAACGACTGCTCATAATCGCCAAGCGCCGTCTGTACCTCGTAGCCCACGCCGTTCACGTCCACAATCACTGAATTATTAAACTTTTCTGCTACCGTGCCTCGTACATGTGCAATCATATTATTCCTATTTCTTTCTATGCTATCAAACTCTATTATCTATATGTAGCCTATCCACCTGGTGTGGTAGGAGTTGTCGGTGTCGTTGGGGTCGTCGGATTCGTAGGGTTTGTTGGGGTCGTAGGGGTGGTCGGATCTGTTGGCGGTGTCGTATCCGTGTCACCATCGTCATCTTCATCGTCCGAAGTAGGCGGTGGTGCTGTAGGTGTAGCTGGAGTTGTTGGCTGTGCAGGGGTAGTCGTTTGTGGCTTTTCCTCAGGCTTATTCTCTTCTTCGCGCTTCTCTGCCTGTACACTACAGCCATATGCCGGAAGTGCCGAAGAGAGGAAATATTCCTGATAGGTATTACTCCCTGCACGCTCTGCAAGCTTACCAGTACCATAGCAAACATCGCGCTGCACCACATCGCGCGGCTTTGCAAACTGTTCACTCTGCACCAATTGATTCATAGCAGTACGCCAAATAGGCCCCGCAAGCGTACCCCCACCGCTCGACATTGGAGTATTATCATTGTTCCCCACCCATACGCCTACCGCAAGTGAAGGCGTATAACCTATTGTCCATGCATCCCGATTATCATCCGTTGTACCTGTTTTTACAGCAGCCTTTTTACCACCACTGAGACTCAGTGACGAACCAAACATACCAGCCCGCGCCTGATTATCTGATAATACATCCGAAATAAGAAACGCCCCTGCTTCGCTAATAATGCGCTTGGACTTTTCTGGTGCCGCATATACCACTTCGTCATACTTACTCTTTATATCCTCCGTGTAGGCAACCTCTTTTTGATCACCAGCATTGGCAAATCCAGCATAGGCATGTGTCATATCAATCAATCGTGCCTCTGCTGCGCCAAGTGCAAGAGATAGGCCGTAGTCTTTTTTCTTGTCGATGGTATCAATCCCCATACGATTTGCTGCATCCACAGATTTATCAATACCATACCGTTGCATTACTTTGATGGCCGGGATATTGAGCGACCAGTTAAGTGCTTTGCGTACAGTTACATCGCCATTAAACGTACGAAGGGCATTTTGAGGCTTATAGCCACCACCGAAATCCGTTGGCTCATCTGCCAAAATAGTCGCTGGATTGATGACGCCATCTGCCATAGCCGCCGCATAGTAAATCGGCTTGAAGCTACTACCAGGTTGACGCTTAGCTGTCACCATATTCACCTTGCCATCCTTTTCATCATTCCAGTCATAGCTACCAATCAACGCCCTCACCGCGCCAGTCTTTGGATCAATTGCTATGGCTGCTGCGTTTGAGCCGCTACTATAGCGAATAGACTGCATGTTGTTGTTGATACTTTCCTGCAATTTATTTTGCACATTGAGATCGAGTGTTGTTTTTACCTGATAACCCGAACGTGCTACTTTTTCTTCGCCATATTTCTTATTGAGGTCAGCCATAACCATCTCCACAAAGTGCGGTGCCGGACTACTATCTGCCAGTGATTCTGGCGCAGCAAATGCAAGCTCCTGTGCAGTTGCTTCATCTTTTTGCGCCTGGGTGATGTAACCGTTTTTTACCATGCGACTCAGTACTGTCGCCTGTCGCTCTTTGGCATATTTCATATCGCCATAAATAGGCGAGTACACATTCGGTGCTGGCAAAACGCCGATAATCATCGCGCTTTCGGCAAGGGTCAAATCTTTGGGTGACTTATTAAAAAACGACTGTGCAGCATCTTCTATTCCGAACGCGTTACCGCCAAAAAACGCCGAGTTTAGATACATTTCAAGTATTTCGTCTTTGCTATAGGTGTTTTCGATTGCCACTGCTACAGAAAAAGCCTGATACTGACGGAGAAAGCTACGATTACTGGAAAGCACCGTAATCTTGGCAAGCTGCTGTGTCAACGTCGAGCCTCCAAAACCACTTCCACGACTCAGTACATATCCATACACCGCACGCAACGTACTAAGTACCGAAAAACCATCATGTTTATAAAAATCCTTATCCTCGCTTGCAAGTAGCGCCTGTTTTGTCGTTTCGTTGATCGTACTCAACGGCACCATGTCACGGTGCTTCGCACGTCCACTCTGATAGATCTCTGTTCCGTGGATATCTGTCATGACAACGCCAGTATTATTGCGATTCATGAGGCGTTCCTTATCAGATATGTCGCGCGCGAAATAGAGATAGGTAAGCAACGGTATCAAAATCATAATCGCAAGAATCGGACCTACGATAAGTGTGATCTTCTGCCAACGTTTTAGGTTACGAAACCACAAAATATACTTATTCGTCGCAAACCATGCGCCACGAACTTTTCGCTGTTTAGTATATCTGCCTACTCTTCGCATTATATTGATTATACCATTTTATAGGCGAGACATCATACTGTGCGTTATAGCTGCCGCCAAGGCATCTGCACAGTCATCGGGTTTTGGTACCTCTCTTAGGCTCAAATGAATTCGTACCATTTCTTGCACCTGCTTTTTGCCTGCCTTGCCATAGCCAGTCAGGGTCTGCTTGATCTGCAGCGGCGTATACTCGGCTATCGGCATACGCGCCTTGCGACCCGTTAACATTGCCACACCGCGTGCGTGGGATACGCTCATGGCCGTCGTCACATTTTGCGCAAAAAACAATTTTTCTATCGACATTACATCGGGCTTTGTTTCGGCGATAATCTCCGTCAAACCGTCAAAAATTTCTTCTAGTCGCTCATCAAGCGGCGTATGTGCGGGAGTTGTAATCACGCCAGCCGTCACCATCTTAACCTTATTACCCTTCGCAACATCAATAACGCCAAACCCTAGAATACCAGTGCCAGGATCAATACCAATAATTCTCATCTTTCCAGTCTAGCACTATTTTACAAACGGCAGCGCGCCAAACACTTTCCCAAGCGCTCCCCACATTTCTCGTCGCCACTCCCATGCGCCGTAGCCAAGCGCCATCGAACCCACGCCACCCAGTGCGAGCCATGACGCCATATGGTCGGCTGTGTTTCCTTGATCTACCACCTTAAATCCTGCGCTGCCATCACCCTGCACCACTTTGCGACAGCGATTGGTCGCAGGGTTGCGCTCTTGACCCGCCGCACACGGCTTCAGACTTGCCGATGCTGTCGTTGCCACAGCACGACAACGGTTTGTATCCGGATTTCGCTCTTGTCCCGCCTTGCATGGCGTCAGCGAAGCTGATGCCGTTGCAATGTTACGACAACGATTTGTTTCTGGCGAGCGATACTGATTCGCCACACACGCCGCCAGTGCCGACTCAACCGTGATATTGCGGCATCTTCCCGTTTCTTCACTACGATATTTGCCCTCGCCACAATCTGCCAACTCTGTCACCGCAGCTACTTTCTTGCAGCGCCCCGTCTCTTCATTACGCTCATACCCCGTATCGCACGGCAAGTATTTCATCGTAACATTTACCTCACCAGGAGTAGGTGTAAATGTCTGTTGCCAGCCTTCCGCAAACCAGGCCCACGCCGTCTCGGCCGCAAGATTTGCATAACTCTGGCTCTCTATTTCAATACTACCGTCCGCATTCAAAAGATATACCGTACCGGTCGTCGTCTTTGTTAATGTCAACGGTGTATCGGCAATATATACCGCCACGCGCTCACCTGGATTAATTGTCAGATTCGGCAACGCGTAGTATTTGCTCGCGGAACGATTCGTCATCACCCGGCAACCCGTCACATCCAACGGCTCATCTAATGTGGTACGCAACTCGACAAACTGTCGAGTTAAATTGGCGCCAATTTCGGAAAGTCGCAGCCCCTCGCATTGGTTTATAGTTGGCACAAGCGGCGGCTCTTCCGAGCCAGGAGCTTCTGGCTCTGGCGGCATACATTCTGGCAGCAGCCGCACAGAGAGCGATGTTCCAACAACAAAATCATGTGCATTATTATTCGTATCAACACCATCATATTTCCCGTCGCAATTTGCCAAGCGCAGCAAGCTTTCATCCTGGGCAGGAATCGCGCCAAAAGATGCCGTCTCGAAACATGGTGCTGCACCCCATCCCACCATATCGTGCACTACATTCGCCGCATCCACAATCCGCACCGAGCCCGCAGCCCGATCCGTCAAACTTATCTCCACCGACATTGTTTTTCCGGCTTCTATCACACCGCTCAATTCTTCTGCCGACGACCATTTACTTGCCACACAAGAGACTGCCGCCATCGAGGCCTTGGCGTAATGTAGTTGCCATTTTTGTAGTACAATATCCTCGGAAGATATATTTGCAAGTGTCACATATTCTTTAGCCGTACGTCCTCCGACATCAACAAGATTCGCACCGCCAAGCCGCACTTCAGAAATTACTAATTGACTCTCATTCCCAATAGGCGGTAGGTCTGATGGCTCGACCTCCGCAGCAACTACCGTCGAAGTTTCGACATGCTCTGACGGTGCTATATCCGACTCCTCCTCCTGCATGACGACCACGGGCACATCTTCCGCAATTGCCAACTCTTCTTGACTATCCTGCTGCTCTAAAACAACAGGATTAGCCATGGCAGACTCTTCTTTTACAGGCATATCCTCAGTCGGCACCTCCAACGCAGCAACAGGCTGCAACATCACCGAAAACACAAGTGTTGCCGCAAGAAAAACTCGTATGCCATAATGTACCCAGCCAACAAGCATGCGACGTATCATGCTTATGTTATATCAAGCTGAAAGTAGGCTGTCAAACCTCAAAAAACCTGAATCTCAAAACCTCCATCTCGAAAACTAAAAGCGAAGTGCAGCCCTGCTTATTTTTAGCCAGAAGCAAAAATAACAGGCGCGAAACGGTCGAGAGAGGGAGGTTTTGAGATTCAGGTTAAAAAACTAAGTCTAAAGAATATTCGCGTTGGTATGCACATTCACCACATCGGCCACGTCATCTAGTGCGTCCATCACTTTCATGACCTTGCCGGCAGTCTCTTCATCGCTAATGTCAATTTCGCTATTTGGCACATACAAAAGCTCGGCATCCTTTACTTCCAGTCCAGCATCAATAATCGCCTGGCGCACCTTCGCCAAATCTTTCTGCTCAGTATAGACTGTTAGCTCACCATCATTTTCAACAGCATCTTCAGCACCAGCATCAAGTACTACAAGCAATGCGTCCTCGCCGCTCGCTGCCACTCGAATCACACCTTTGCGCGTAAACTGAAACATCACGCTACCCGCATCGGCGATTCGACCGCCGTTTTTGACAAGCGCCGTTTTTACTTCAGGCAATGTGCGGTTACGATTATCCGTCGCCGTCTCAATCACCAACCCAATACCACCCGGGCCATAACCCTCATAGGTAATCTCTTCTAGCGCCGCTGCGTTTTTATCATTCACGCGATCAATTGCCCGCTGAATATTAGCGTTTGGCATGTTGGCTGCTTTTGCTTTTTCGATAGCTAGCGCAAGAGCAGAGTTCATACTTGGATCAGTACCGGCGCGCGCCGCAATCGCAATTTGATTGCCGATTTTTGTAAAAACTGCCCCACGCTTGGCATCATTCGCACCCTTTTGGCGCTTAATTGTTTCCCATTTACTATGTCCAGACATATCGAATTCTCCGTCATTAGTTGCTAGTGTCAATTAACTATATTTTACCATATTTTTTCGACCAAATCTCTGCAACCCCCTTCAGAACCCACTAAAAGCGAAGTGCAGCCCTAGCCTTTCCCGGCCACTATCCGAGAAAGGCTAGGCGCGAAACGGTAGGTGAAGAAGGGGATTGCAGAGATTCGGTCGCAACAATTCGTCACTCAACTAAGTTAACCTTCCGAAAAATCAGCCGCGTTCGCCGCCACAACCACACCATTGCCAAAATGATACCAATCGCCATAGCAATCCCCGCCATCGCGCTCACCTGCACCTCCATACTCGCCCATGGCAACTCGGCCAAAGCCATAATCACCCATGTCATATAGCCGAGCAGCCAGTGTGTTGGCATAGCCACAAGCTCCGCCACACCGGGCAGCAAAAACCCCGCTAGCCCCGAAACAAATGTGAGCAGCATCGCGAGCGGCACAAGTGGCAGCACCAATACATTTGCCAGCAGCGCCACATTCGACATGACGCCAAATGTGACAAGAATAATCGGCAACGTCACAAGTTGCGCAGAAAAAGTCTCGCCAAGTACTTGTCGTAAAATTCCTGGTTTTTTATCACCATAAAAATACGCCTGGAGCAGCGGAGCAAGAAACATCACGCCAGCAAACGACGCAAAGCTCAGCATCCACCCTACGTCGCCCCATATATAACTTGGCTGCACCATGACCGTTATCGCAGCCGCCACAACAAGGAGTACCGCAGGATGAATCGTCCGACCATAATACCATGCAAGCAGGCTAAGCCCTGCTACAATACCCGCCCTACTCATACTTGGACTCATCCCCGTTACGCCAACAAATGCGAGCACCAATCCCCCGCTTGTTGCAGCAGCCGCATACCGCGACACCCGCGCAAAAAGCCGTCGGCACAGCCGCACCAAAATCGTAAGATTATACCCGCTTGCCACGACGACATGCGTCAAGCCAACAGCCAGCAACGCTTCCTCAAAATCTGGCGGCAACGCGCGCTTTTGTCCCAAAATATAGCCAATCCCGAGCGCCGCCTCCGGATTCGGAATCATACTGCGAATCCGCTCCGCAAATGCATTGCGTATACCAAGCATCGGATCAAACCGCACGGCTTTTTCTAGACTCATAACCTCAGCTCGATACATCACCCCGGCAAACGTGCCAAAACCCGCCTGCATTTTTCCTCTCAGTGTCACCCTGTCACTTCGTTCAATCGCCTCTGCGCGTTTGCCTGTCACCGTCACCCAATACACGCCGCCGTGGGCAACATCGTTGATATACACATCACCAACCCGAAGCCGCCTCTCACTGCCACCACCCTGATCCGGATCCTCGCGTACCACTCCGCGCAGTACCACTGTTTTTTCAGCCACGTACGAAACATCCACCCAAGACGCCAACTCCTCCGCTCCGCGGCCATAGCCAACCATACACCCCACAACTATCATCACCCCTATCGTCCAGCGCTGCGACCTATGAATAGCCATACCTCCAAGAGACAGCCACACCAGCCACCATGGCCACGCCGTAAACCACTCACTCGGCACATAGTACGCCAACAGCGCGCCCGCCAATATACCAATCGCCAAACCAACCACCAAATACACACTGTGCACCCGCCGCGACAGCCAATAATACATACAGCCAGTGTAGCATGCCGACGTATGGGCAATATTATGATGATTACAATGATATTGACAATATGTAATGTTTATGCTAATATGGATACATAATTTGATAAAAATAAAAAACGGAATCACACACCATGCACCACACAAAAACCACCAACATTAAAAAGACGCTCCGCAGTGCAGCGACCCACCTGCACCACATCAAAAGCAGTAGCTATCTTGTCAGCAGCTTCTTTGCACTCGCTGTCGTCTTTATGGGCGTAGGCATCTACCAATTCAACCAGCCTGCCACCAATGCCTCAAACGAATGTAATACCAATGATATTGTCGCAAGTGGCATTCGCAGCCAAGCAGACATCACACGTCATCACAATGCCAACACATGCGGAGACTTCCGCGCCATTTATGATCACTACTGGATCAAGCCGCACCTTACTGCCGGCGACAAAGTCTATAGCGGTCAAGCCAACAACCGCGGTGAAGTCGTTGCCAACGGTCGTGTCGTTGCCAAAAATGCCGAAAGTATTGGTCGTCACGCCATCAAAAACAGCCGTCCAATCTCTATCAAAGGCAAAACATACTACCAAACATCACATGTCGGCGGACGTGCATTTGCCAATCCAAATGCTTCGCTTGCAACGCTTGTCGTACTCGACAAAGACGGCAACTTCAAATACGCGCTTGTCAAAGATTGCGGCAACCCAATCTATGCAACACCAAACAATCCACCGAAACCTCCAAAGCCAGTCGTGAAAGATATCCAAGTATGTGAAATCGCGACCAAAAAAATCATTACTATCAAAGAAGATCAGTTTAACCCTGCTGCTCACAGCAAAAACCTGGAAGACTGTAAAGTTGTTATCATCGAAGTGTGCGACCTGACAACTCAAAGTGTTATCAAGATTGACGAAAAAGAATTTGATAGCAAAAAGCACAGCAAAAACGTCAAAGATTGCGTAAAAATAGAAGTATGTGACCTAGACACTAACGCGATCATCAAGATCAATGAAGACCAGTTCGACAGCAAAAAACATAGCAAAGACCTCAAAGACTGTAGCAAAATCCAAGTCTGTGTTCTCAAGACAAAAGAAATTGCCACCATCCGCGAAACAGGCTTTGATGCCACCAAACACAGCAAAAACTTCGACGATTGCAAAACTCCCGACAACATCATCGTATGTGATCTCACAAGCAAGCAGGCAATCACAATCACCGAAGAACAGTTTGACGCTACCAAGCACAGCAAAGACCTCAAAGACTGTGAAGCTAAGTGTCCGATTCCAGGCTTTGAACACCTGCCAGCTATTAGCCCTGAATGTGCAACACCAGTAGAGTTGCCAAAGACAGGTCCAGCCGACTTCCTCGCAAGTGGTGTAGGATTCGCCGCCATGGGTCTTGCCGCTCACTACTACCTTGCGAGCCGCCGCCGATAGCAGCGCTAGCCTAGCTACCAAAACAACCCGCCCATAATATCGAGCGGGTTGTTTTATTGGAGGAACCACTGGGGTCGCTCGCACGCTCGCTCTTCCGCTCATTCACGAAAATATGTAAACACATTTTCATTTCATTCGCTCCATGCACCCACTTTTGCTCCGCAAAAGATCTGGGTTCTGTGCGCCCTGTGGCTCCGAAGCCAATAGAAAAATCGCCTACCCGGAGGTAGACGATTTTTCTATGGAGGAACCACTGGGGCTTGAACCCAGGACACCCTGCTTAAAAGGCAGGTGCTCTAACCAGCTGAGCTATGGTTCCACACGGCCAATTACCTCATAGATAGTACCACACACCCCTGATGATTGTCAATGTTTCTTGGGATGTTTTTCGCCACCGCTGGTATGCGCATGTAGCACATCCACAATCGACAAAGCCAAGGCAATCGTCAATATATATGGCCGAAACTCTATGAGTGCATCAAATACTACTTTGCCTGGCCCCATAAGCACGAGGGTATGCTCAAACGCACCAAGACTAAACACTACCGCGAGCACCGCATACAGCAACGATCCCGCCAAGCGGCCACGCGCTGTCTTGCAAGTGGGACCACCAAAAAACAACACCACCGATGGCAGCAGAATAACGAGCAACGTCGCAAGCGTCACAGGAGACACAACATCAAACTCTATACCCAGCGAGTCGATAGCCTCTGGAATCACCTGCTCCCACAACTGGCTTAACACATATCCAGCAGCCAGCGCCAGACCAAGCACTCCAAATCTCCGCTTAGTGGCAAACGCAGTCGCAAACAACACGAGCGCTACCACGCTTATCAGAATTACAACCTCCACTACATATCCCCCGTATAAGAAAAATCGACACTTTGCCCCACAGAAATATTGTATTTCGCCGCAGAACCAGCAGGAAACATCATCACGTAGCGCGTCTTGCCGGACGGTCGAAATACATTTGTCTCGGATGGTTTTGCATTTCGAGCCACAAACGCAACTCTTTTGTTGCTATCAAGCCACACAATATCCACGGGGAACTGCATGCCTTTTGTCATCATTGGACGCACTGCATCATGATCATAAATCATCAATAGGGCTTGATTTTCCTTAAGGGTGGCGTGCTGCGTCAGTCCTATTTCGCGAGTTTCGTCGGTATCTGCTACATCAGCATAGAACGTCTTTGGGCCAATCGATACGGAGGTTGCGCCACCATTTGGCCAAAATGTATACGCCACAAACAACACAAGTAGACCGAAAATGCCGATAATTCCTACCCACACGAGATTGTGCTCGGCGTTGCTACGTCCACCATATTCCATATGGGCTATTATACCCGACCAGACAGCCGAGCGCTATGCACCAACTTTGTCTTTTTTCACGCGACGCTTGGCATTGCGCTCAATATACTCCACAATCTTGCCCGCCACATTGCGTCCAGTAACCGCCTCAATACCTTCTAGTCCGGGTGCAGAATTCACCTCAAGTACAAGCGGCCCGCGATCACTTCGCATTAAATCAACCCCGCATATAGAAAGCCCCATAGCTTTTGCGGCTCGCAGCGCAGTCTTGCGCTCATCTTCGGTAAGCTTGATGACTTTGCCTGTACCACCTTGATGTATATTGGATCGAAAGTCGTCGTCTAAACTCTGGCGCTGCATACTTGCGACCACCTGGCTACCCACTACAAACACTCGAATGTCTATACCAGCAGATTCTTTGACGAACTCTTGTATCAAAAAGCTGGTATCGTTCACATAAAATGCCTGAATCACAGACTTCGCCGCCTTTTTTGTCTCCGCAAGCACCACGCCATTGCCCTGGGTACTTGATGTAAGCTTAATAATCGAAGGGGTGCCCACTCGATCAACCAAATCGTCCACCGCATCTGTTTCGCGCGAGAAGATCGTCTTTGGAATACCAACCTGCGCCTTGCTTAGTAGCTGCAGTGAACGCAGCTTATCACGCGAGCGAGTGATGGCAATAGACCGAACTGGCGTATAGACGCCCATCATCTCAAACTGACGAATAATCGCAGCGCCGTAGGCTGTCATACCTGGCAAAATTCGTGGCACTACCGCATCAAAGTCGTTGAGCTCATTGCCACGATAAAAAACTGTCGGTCGATCTTGCTCGATTTCCACATAGCATTCCGGATACTTAATTGTCACGACCTCATGACCACGCTTTCGCGCTTCTTCACGTAGACGCCGCACAGTATAGCCGGGTACTCGTGTTATGATACCTATCTTCATCGCTTCCGGTCACTCCTTGTTATTTTAGGATTGTTTCTATAAGAGTAGCCATTTTTTTGTCTACGCCGAAACCACTCGTAAGCTGCGGGATTGCGTTGACCTCTAGACAGCTATATCCATATGGCGACGTGCGTGCAGGAATAAAATCTATCCCAGCCATTTCTCTTTTTGTGATTATACAAATATTGCTACACTCTGTCAATAGTTGCGACGGCAATGTATCGATATCAAGCCACTCTCCGACAGCACCCTGTGAAGTGTTATTGAGATGTGTTTTCGTATCCGAACGCGACCGCCGCAGGACAAGTTTTGGTCGACCCCCAAAGCATACTACCCGAAGATCATGATCATTCTCGAGGTATTCTTGCACCATAAAGCGTTTTTCATGATGTAGTGCGGTGACGTCCGCACGCATAACATCATCTTGTATCAAGTAATTATCACGCCCTCTACTTGCTGATATTGCTTTGGCAATATATGGGAATGTACGCTGGTGCACCAGCACCGTATCACCAAGCGAGAACCACGTCTCAGGAATCTGCACACCTTCTATTGCAAGCTGCACCATACATGAGAGTTTCGTTGTAGACCGTTGTGCAAGCGCCTCGCTATTCCATACCTCGATTTGTTTGTGCGCCGCTATCAACGAAAACGCATATGCAACGTCGCGGTAAATACTATCACGCCCACTCTTGTACCAGCCAAACAGCAACACTTTTTGAACATCGCTCAATACGTCGCGTCTATCAACGCAAGCAGTCGCTTCTCCTGTTTTTGCATGCAGCTGCAAATCTTCCCAATATATCAACTCAGCGTTGCCGCCAGCATCAACAATCCCTTGATAGATACTGCTCGGATCATTTTTTGTCCCTACATGTCGAGAGCCCACAAGTAACACCTTCATCCCAAGACCCCCTTTCCTTCTATAAAAGTTATAAACTCATTATACGATAATCTACGCTTATCAAGCTGCTGCCAGATTTCCACATTCGCAGCAAAATACACCATATCTTTGAGATACACAGCGCCAGGTACATCTGGCCGGCCTCCACGAAAAACTCGCGCGCACTCATCAAATGCATGACTCTTGGCAGTCGCCTCATCATACCTGCCAACAACCACCATAAGCCGCCATATGATTTCATACACTTGCCGAAATGTGCGCGGCCTGCCATCCACACCCCAACCTAGCGCCGCCGCCACGTAGCGAAAAGTCCGCCGATATGCAAATCGTGGCGCTAGTAACTGCTCAAGTACAATTGCAAACCCTTCACTCTCGGCCATAGACTCACGCACACCACGCACCGCGTGTCCATACACCTCATGTGCGACAATCATATTTATGGATAAGCGCCGACGCGGCACATACTCTCTCCCTACAAATATTTTCTTCGTCGCGTGATTGACGCGTGCGTGGCTCGCATCACTACGCTCACTCACCTGCCATCCTTTTTTTGCAAGCCCCGTCGTCTCTACACCGATGCGCAGCGCCTCAACAAGCGAAATATGCGCGCCAACTGGCATGTAGAAGTACTGCGCAAAAAGATTTTTATACCAAAGAAACGTTTCGTGACTTGGCGCAAAGCTTGCACTTTCGTCATGATAGTCGACGTGTGTTTGTATATATTGCCACAACTCAGTATGCACGCCAGACTTTTCTCCAATACGACCAAGGATCGCACACAGATAGTCATACCGCGGTTCCCCAAAAACCCGTTTATTCTCGGCACGAAAATGCAGGAGGTTATTATCCATTACATCCGATTCATTAATAACAAGACTTGCCTCTACGAGCAATAAATTATCTTTTTCTTTTTGAGATACAGCTGTCGCTATACGCCGAGTCACGACATCCCGCCTATACAACTCGCCATACACAAAATGAGGCTCCTCAACAGTCCCAGCCAAAAAATCATCTTTTTGCTGACGGCGATTTATGATAGTAAAATAGCTATGCGATGCTGTAGGATGTGACGTCATATTACTACGAGACAGTATATCTATATTAGGTGAGATTACAAAATTATTGTATCCAAACAGACTTGATTAACGTGCTAAATTAATACTGCGTAAAAAATGGATGGCCAGTTAGCCCTCTGTTTTACAACAGGGGGCTACTCATATCTATTCATATACACAAACCTTACATCCAAAACGTACCAAGGCAGTAAAAATCTCCTATACGTGTTCGCGAAGGGGATTTGTTTGTGCGTATACAATCCTTGGATATTTTTTATTGCTACCTAGAGTAAACGCCCCACCTTACTAACAATTAAGTCAGTAAAGCGGGGCGTAATCTGTTAGGAACGGGCAACGAGCTACTGATCCGACTCCAGCTTGTTGGATTTCGGAAGCAGCTCGTCCCTGACTGCTTGGCGACGAGCACGAAAATCAGTCTTCGGCTCCGCTTCCTTCTTGTGCTTAGCCTCATCCTCTGCCCGCCACTGTGCAGCGCGGGCTGCCACCTGCTTATCGTCGAAAAACATCGACGGCATGCTGGCATTGAACGAAGCGTTCTGGCTTGCAGTACGAGCGACTCGACGAGCCGCGGCACTCGATAGCACCCACCAGCGAAAGACGAAGACAATCGTACCGACCACCAGGCCGAGCAAGAGCACCTGCACAAACAGGATAAACTTGCCCAGAAAAAAGCAAGCCAGCAACAATCCAGCGAACGTGAAAGCCACAGTGATAGCGATCTTACTATGGTGACGATCAACCCATCGTGGCTCTACATCTCCGCTATGCGCCTGTACATGTCCCAATTCAGTCTCGTGACTCATAGCCCACCTCCTAGTATTGTCGAGTACGAGATAGATACTATTATAATTATAATTATTAATATTGTCAACTTTATATCTTGACATAGAGATATAAAGTTGTTTATGATGAAGACAGTCTCAGATCGAGACTATCCCTACAGTGAAAGGTGAAGTGCAATGTCTTTTCTGGATGACATGCGTCAGAATCGAGCACAAGCAGTCACGCGTCAGGTCGCTGAACAGCAACGACTCATAGAGATTTCGCGCCGTATTATTCGCGATGAAATCGGGCTCAACTACCGCCATCGGTTGCTCGCAATCCTCAAGGACGAGGCACATAAGGCGTTCGTCGCCAAAGGAGAGATTGATATCTTTCGGCCTAGGCATACGGTTCGGCTCGATCACTCAATCACCGAGTGCGACCTGGAGACAATCCGCAAATATCTAGAGAATGAGTGGCAAGCAGCTTTCGAGATGTTTGACCATGAAGTCGACGGGACTAATCGGCACCACGAGCGCGCCTACTACTCCGCCAGGGGTGGCAGCTACCCTGCATTCGCGCTTAGTGTCATCAGCCATCACTTCGTTCCCCCGGAAGATGAATACAGCCAGCCGTATTATTTCGATATATCGGCAACTGTCACATACTCCCCGCCGATCACCTAGCCCGCCCATCACGTCGAGCAAAATACCCGCTCCGTGAAGGGCGGGTATTTTGCTCGTAAACAGAACCTCTATGACCTTGGTATACGCATAGTACCCGTATACTTGTCGATTTCGGCACGTATTTCGTCTTTGAGTTTGGCGTATGTGGCCGGTGATCTGACGATCGATTCTGCGACTTCTTTTGAAATACCCGGTGCGCGCACTGGCGTAGTCGTACGCACCATTTCAGTCTTACCATCTGAACCAGTAGTCTCCACAAAGTCGTACCCTAGCGCAAGCCACTGTGAAGACTTCTTCATGCCAGAAAATGCTTCAGCAGACAACACACCCCATGTATCAGGATTATTAGTCACATCCCTTAGGCTCGTCTTCGGATCTGTCTTACGACTCCATGTGCCAATATCTTCCGCCGATGCATTTAGTGATGCGTTAGAGTTGATATGGTGCTTAAAGGTGTCAAGCCCCTCAAAGTTTTCCAGCATACTATGATTATTAGTAAGCACCCTCCTCAACTCTGCGACACCAACATTGGCACTTGATGCCAGCATATCTGTATATGCTCGCATAGATGTAAGATCCTTATTATCAATTGCCTCTTGCAGCATCTTGCCTGCCGCCATGGCATCACCCGCCTTCACAGGAGATGCTGTTGTTACCGCTTTCACGGCTTCAGCTTCAGCATTGATAATATCGGACATAGCCTTGGCTTTGACCTTCACGACACCATCTCGACCAGCAATACCAGCTGATTCCGCCTGTAGTTGTTGAGCCGCTTTCAGTGCATCGCCTGTCAAGTTAGAATCGTCAAGCGCCTTCGCTATTTCCTGACGATGCACCGAGTCAGCAAACGACTTGCGCGACTCTTGTACTAAATGGTCTTGAGCAAGCGAATGAACATCGTGCCCAAGTGCGGCAGCGACATCATCTCCGTTGCGAGCGTGTAGCGCAGCGCCTTTGTTGGATTCCAGCTCATGCATGTAGTTTTCAAAGTGTGACTTTTGATTATGCAGGCGTCGTTCGGCCATCTGGTTTTGGACAGCTTCACGCTTAACTGATGCATTGGTAAGTTTCTGCACCTCATATGCTGCGTCGTTATTCTGCTCGGCAGCTGCAGCGCGCGCTTCGGCTCGCTTCTGATCAATATGCAATTGCTCGCTTTGGGCGGCATATTGCGCATTACGAATAGCCTGGTGTGTTTTGCGTTTACTCTCGCGATTACGCTTACTCTTATCGAGCTTTTGCGTCATCGCGAGACCAGGTGTGCGCTTCCAACCACGATTCTGCTCGCTGAGACGGCGATCTTTTGCAGCATCTAGACGATCCTTGCTCGCATTTTTCATGCGATCACCTAGTCCCTTGGCAGGGTTATTAACAACGCCGGCAAGTCTACCGAGTAGACTGCCGCTAAACTTGATGAGAAATGGCGTAATAACAAGCGGCACAACCTGGATAAACATCGCAAAAAGTATGACGATAGCACTAGAGGCATTTTGCGCAATGAGCGTTGCCGCAAGCTGCGAGCCACCAAAGAGCATTGCAAACATAGGATATACCATGAGCATGGTCATAAACAAATCTTTCCATTTGTCAAAGTACTTCTGTGTGCTTGGCAAGATAAAAGCTGCAAACGCAAGTGGTGCCACAACGATGAGCACCGTAATAAGTGCCTGACGGGCGGCCAATATGACAAGCGCCACCAAAATAGCAAAACCAGCCGTAACAAGCACCGGGGTCAATAGATGCAGTGCAGCTGTACCGTACACACCAAGCGAGATAACACCAGCCCCGATCGTGCCTGCCGACAAAATATATGTCGTCACATTTGCCCACATCCAAGCTGACGGATCAGCAACACTATTACCCATCACATCTTTGCGAATATTATTAAACACATCCTGCAAACTCGCACCAATAATGTTTGATGCATCAACTGCTATCGCGCAAATATAGTACGACACGTTGATGAGGATAGCCGCTATGATAAGCCTCGGGATAACATTTCGCAGATCGTACTGCTTGACACCTTGATTGGTAACATACGAATAGATGATGACCAAAAACCCAATAATAAAGAGCACATTGGCGATCGACAGCATAATAGACCACGCCTTGTAGAGACCAGACTCACGATCTGTCGAGAGAGGCTTCACCTCGAGAAAACGCTTCAATATGTCATACATTTTGTCCATGGCATCGGCAAGAAATGACATAATCGGACAGATGACGTAGCCGATACCACTAATGGCACACGACGTTTCTTCCTTGGTGCCGCCGCTTTCGTATGTGTCTTTTTTGACAGATACATTCTGGGGGCTACCGAGCTTGGTATATTTATCTTCTGTACCTCTGTCATCATAGGTATATTCAGCGAGCTGCGCGGAGCTAGCATCCTTGAGGTCTTCGCCTGGACTAAAGTAGATAATTTGTGACTTCTTTGGGTCGCTCGTCGTATCAATATACTCAAAGTATTGCGAGTTTTCTGGAATACCGAGACGCTGCGCTGCAGCTCGATCGGCTTTCGTCGGCCCCTGATACGATTTGTCATTGTAGACAAGGCTACCGCCCTGCCAGCTTGCATCAGCGGCGTGAGCATGTTGAGAAAAAAGAATTGTCCAGAACAAGGCAGCGCAGAGCACGGCCAAAAAGTTCAGGGCATATCGCGTCAGCGACACACCCCCCAAATGCGGTCTCAAGGTGTCAACCCACATATCTCTTTTATACTAGCATATTTTAGCAATTAAGTCAAGGTTATGGCTAAGATTAACACATAATGACTAGAACATATACTACTATACGCTTGTTTTGCTATATATACAATAGTATAGTATAAGATATAATTTTTATGCTTAAGTCCAGAAACTATGAAAACAGCGAGCGTTTTTTGCCAGAAGACTTAAACTGTTCAAGTGCGTCACGCTGCTTCTTCGTTAGCTTGGTCGGCGTATCGACAACAATGCTGACGATGTGCGATCCGCGACCATTACCGTGAGGTACACCATGGCCGCTCAACTTGAAGTCCGTGCCGCTCTGTGTGCCAGCAGGCACTTTCATACGCACCGCACCGTCTACCGTATCGACGTCTATTTCTGTACCGAGCGCCGCATCCACCATATCTATATGCTCTTCGCTCAGCACCAAGTCACCTTCGCGTGTGAATTTTTTGTGTGCTTTGACACGAATATGTACATACAAATCACCCTTTGCCCCGCCCATAATAGCCTCGCCGCGCTCACGCAGACGAATCGTCGCACCGTCGTCGATACCTGCCGGAATCTTGATGGTGAGCTCCTGAGTGCGGCGCTCGGTACCGCGGCCTTTGCACACAGTACAAACTTTTTCTGGTACTTTACCCCTGCCCTCGCATGTCTGGCATACGACAGATTGCTGGATTTGTCCAAACATCGTGTTCATAACTTTTGGAATCTGGCCGGAGCCTTTGCAGGTGTCGCACGTTTTCACGCCATAGCCTGGCTCCGCACCGTCGCCATGACAGTGCGAACACTGGTCTTGCATATCAAGTTTAAGTGTTTTTTCGACGCCAAAAACGGCTTCTTCAAAATCGAGGGTAATGCGCGTTTCAACGTCATTGCCTCGCTGAGCCCGCCGTCCACCGCCCGCGTTGCCACCAAAAAACTGTCCAAAAATATCACCAAGGCCACCATCGCCAAAATCAAAATGGATATTTTGGCCGTCAAATCCGCCAAAACCTTCAAACGGATTGCCACTATAACCCGCACCGCCGCCAGCTGCACCACCAACGCCCGCATGGCCAAACTGGTCATAACGCTGGCGTTTTTGCTGATCTTTGAGCACTTCGTAGGCTTCGTTGATCTCTTTGAACTTTGTCTCGTCGCCACCTTCTTTATCCGGGTGGTGCTTGACGGCTGCCTTGCGAAACGCCTTTTTGATCTCGTCGGCGCTGGCGTCTTTGGCTACCCCTAGTACTTCGTAATAATCTCGCTTACTCATTACTATCTAGTATACAAAAACTAGCACTCAAATGTAAAGAGTGCTAGTTATCCAGATGTCTTGTTTGCTATTTTACTTCGTTTAGATTGGCTTTTTTGGCGATTTCAAGCACAATAGCCTTTGCCTCATCGGTAGTATAGGCGATAGCGTCCGACTGCTGGACGACGGCAAATTTGTAGGAGGTCTTGCCTTTTACTGTCAGTAACGCGACCTGCTGCTCTTTGAGCATGCCTTGCTGAGCTGGTACGAGATAATGTGCTTCTTCGCCCACTCCTTCGACTTTTTCTTCTTCTGCACCGACAAATACATTTGCCTTGGTGAGATCAGATTTGGAAGCATAGGTGCGCACATCTACCTCGAATGTTGCGTTACCTTTTGATGTCTTGACAGCAAAGGTTGCTGTCTCGGATTTGGTCGTGCCGAGGTGTACCGTGCCTGATTCTTCTGGATCAGTCACTTCAGCGCCCTGCCCAAAAGCCGCGACAACCGCATCCTTTGGCGCAACTTTGACGGTACCAAGATGCTCATCTTTGTTGACCGATGTCGTAAAGCCGTCTGCCGAGCTACCATAGTACGCACCAGGATTGCCGTCACTCGCTTTGTCTTTGCTAATGATATAGATGACAGCCGCGATACCGGCCACGGCCACAATTACTGTTGCTATGATGATAATTGTTTTTTTGTTCTTCATATTGCTAGGTTCGTTTTCCTATTATGCTTATGGCGTCTAGTATACATGACTTGCCTGCAAAACAAAACAGCCTCTCGCGCAGAAGAGGCTGTGTTTGTTGTTGACTGACGCAAGCTGCCGATTATTTGTCGTCTTTGTCGACCACTTCACCTTCTACGGGCTCGTCTTTGTCGGCATCTTTTTTGTCATCGGCCTTTTCGTCGTCTGCGGGTGCATCTTCTTTAGCCGCTGCTTCATACAGTTTTGCGCCGATCGGCATGATAGTATCTTGCAATGTTTTGGCTGCTGCTTCGAGTGCATCCTTGTCAGCCTTTTCGTCGTCTTTTACCTTTTTGGCCTCTTCGGCTGCTGCTTTGATCGTCTTGGCATCGTCTTCAGAGATTTTGTCCTTGAACTCGTCGGGCATCTTTTCTGCCTGGTAGATCGCGTTTTCGAGCGTGTTGCGCGCGTCGACGCCTTCGCGCTTTTTCTTGTCTTCATCGGCGTGCGCTTCGGCTTCTTTTTGCGCTTTTTCGATGTCTTCTTTGCTCATATTGCCGCTGTCTTGGATTGTGACAGAGCTTTCTTTGCCCGTGCCTTTATCTTTGGCCGTCACATTCAAAATACCGTTGGCATCGAGACTAAAGGTCACTTCGATTTGCGGCACGCCGCGTGGCGCTGGAGCGATACCGTCGAGGATAAACCGACCAAGCGATTTGTTGTCGCCCGCCATTTCACGTTCGCCTTGCAGCACATGAATCTCTACTTGCGGCTGGTTGTCGGCAGCGGTACTAAATGTTTCTGATTTGCTGGTCGGAATCGTGCTATTGCGCTCGATGAGCTTGGTGGTCACGCCACCCATCGTCTCGATACCGAGGCTCAGCGGCGTCACATCGAGGAGCAATACGTCTTTGACGTCGCCCTGCAACACACCGCCCTGCACAGCCGCACCGATAGCCACCACTTCATCTGGGTTCACCCCTTGGAGCGGGTCTTTGCCAAAGATACCTTTCACCTTTTCGACCACTGCTGGCATACGAGTCATACCACCTACGAGTACGATCTCGTCGATGTCGCTCGGCTTCATATCAGCATCTTTTAGCGCCTTTTCAACAGGTTCTGCCAGTCGGTCGATAAGGTCTTTGACCAGTTCTTCGAGCTTGGCACGAGTCAGCGTATATTCAAAGTGTTTTGGACCATCTGCATCGGCAGTGATAAACGGCAAGTTTACTTCGTAGCTATTGGTGCTACTGAGCTCCTTTTTCGCTTTTTCGGCTTCGTCTTTGAGACGCTGCATCGCTGCTTTGTCGTTTTTGAGGTCGATACCTTCCTCTTTTTGGAAGACGTCGATGAAATGATTCACGATGCGGTTGTCAAAGTCTTCGCCGCCCAGGTGTGTGTCGCCATTGGTGCTACGAACTTCAAATACGCCGTCGCCCAGTTCGAGGATAGAGACGTCAAATGTACCACCACCAAGGTCAAACACGGCGATTTTTTCGTCTTTTTTGCCTTCAAGTCCATATGCCAATGCTGCAGCTGTTGGCTCGTTGATAATACGCTTCACCTCGAGACCAGCAATCTTACCAGCATCTTTGGTAGCTTGCCTCTGCGAGTCATCGAAGTACGCAGGAACGGTAATAACCGCTTCGGTGACTTTTTCGCCGAGGAACGCCTCTGCGTCCGCTTTGATTTTGCTCAAAATCATGGCTGAAACTTCTTCTGGCGTGTAGTCTTTGTCGCCTAGTTTCACCGCCACGCCGCTTGAATGCTTCACGATTTCGTATGGCATGATATCGAGGTCTTTTTGCACCTCTTTGTCGCTAAACTTGCGCCCGATGAGGCGTTTGACACCATAGATAGTGTTTTTTGCGTTGGTCACGCGCTGGCGCTGCGCCACTTGGCCGACAAGACGATCGCCTTTTTTGTTGATCGCCACCACACTTGGCGTCGTGCGGTTGCCCTCTGCATTTGCAATCACTTCTGGCTTGCCTGCTACCATGTAGGCAAATGCCGAGTTGGTTGTACCGAGGTCGATTCCTATAATTTTACCCATAAAATTCCTATTCCTTTCTTTACTGTTTTCTTGTATCAAAATCTGTATTCATTTTAGCACTCTATTGTGTAGATTGCCAATATCTTTAGTATATAAAAATTAGCACTCGTATGTCAAGAGTGCCAATTACACTGTTCTGGCCAAAATATTTGCACAAATAAATATGCTTATGGTACTATGCGGGTATTAGTTTCCTAAAAACATAAAAAGCGAAGCGAAAAAGATGAAAATAAAACACATGACTCAAAAGACAAAGCTCCTAGCATTAGTAGGCGTACTCCTAGCATTTGCGATACCGACTTACGGTGTGGTAGCACGGGTTGGCGCTATCCCCGCCACTAGCACCCCTTGTACAATGGAAAATTACAATAAAATCCGTTCCAACAATGGCGCGCATTGTGTGACATTCGATGCAAATAAGCCTTGTGATCCAGGCACGAACAACTGTTATGTAGCTGAAACGGATCTCAACCTTGAGTCGCTCAAAGGCTCAAATAAAGTACAGCTAACCGATACAAAATGTAGCGATCAGGCCTATGCAACAGATAAAGCAAAAGAATGTGCAACAAAAGAGGGAACGGCGTGCGATGGTGGTGAGCTATGCTATATCACCCAAAAAGCTATGGATGCGATAAAAGCAGCGCGCACAGCATCTGCGAATTCTACAAAAAGTAGCGAAACAGCCAGCGGCGCCACCAACTACTACATCGACAATGCTGGCGGCAAACAGTCAATGCGCATCAAAAAAGCCAAGGGTGATAAGCGACCAGCTATCGTATTTGTACACGGCGGAGGATGGGCTGTCGATGGCGGCACATTCGACCCAGCATTTCAGGATGCCGCCGCCAAACAAGGCTTCACCTCATTCCGTATCAAATATCGCCTGATGCCAGGTGGAGTACATGAGCAGCTTCAAGATGTACTGCGTGCGGTTCGACACGTAAAAGCAAATGCAGCAGCCTACAACATTGATCCAAACAAAATTGCTATCTGGGGTGACTCTGCCGGCGGTAGCCTTACGGTACGCGCAGCTGCTACGGGTAAATCAGGTGCGTCCGCAGCTGTGGGCTGGTCTGCACCAACAAATGCATTCCGCGACCTCTTTAACTCATGGAAAGGCTTTGCAGACGGCATGTTCCACTCGCGCTGTGTTGGTGAATACTTCCCGCCATTTACTATGGATGTCATCAACTTCTTTGTTGGCAACCAAGCAAGCCTGAATAAACTCGCATCCGGAAAAGCCCTCTCGCCTCAGGAAAGTAGTGCGCTCCTCAATAAGTCACTCCAGCTCAGCGGCATCGTACTGACAGATCTGCCAGCTACATTTGGCAAGCTCGACAAGGCAGCAAACGACTTTGGCGTCACTTACAACGGTAAAGATACTGACACGAAAGCAGAAGCCCCTCTCTCGCAGGACGAGCTGGAAAAGAAGCTCGCAAACCTGAATCCTGAACAGCTAATGGAGCTCGGTACAGCCATCTACGAGTTTAAGCGAATGGCAGACAGCGGTGCACTCGGTAGCGACGACAGCACACTCAATACAATTAGCGTCATCAGCCAAGGTCTTGGCAACATCATCTCTGCGCAAGACACAGTAGCACAGACAAAAACCAACAGCGGCAACAATACTATCGTTTCAGATGCAAGTATGAGCGGCGGCGCACTCACTGACGTCGGCAAGTCGCTCATTACTGGCGGCGACATCTCTAGCATCGGTATCAACCCGCAGCAAATTAGCGCAAGCAAAATTGCCCAGTGTATGGACGACTTCGTACAACTCTCGCCAGCACTCACCGCGAGCCCTCGCACTCCTCCAATGCACCTCGTCACTTATGCGCACGATGAGCTCGTCAACATCCAAGACGCCTACCAAATGCGTGACAAGCTCCGAAGTATGGGTATTCGCTCGGAAGTCTACGTGATGAAGCACAACAAATCAGTCGGTCACCTTGGCTACCACCCAGAAGCCAAAGCACCTTCATTCCGATTCCTCAAAAGCGCACTAAAAGTTAAGTAGCGCGGTTCCCTACAACGCTTAAACCCCTGGATATTCAGGGGTTTAAAGTTTTTGCTTTAGATGATTTACTGGCGCGTCACTTTTACCATCGCATGGCGAATTGGGGCGCCCTGTAGGAGATAGCCAGCCTGAAGCTCTTCGATGATCACTTCTTTGTCGCCCTCAGCCTCTTCGTCAAACTGAATCGCCTCGTGCAGCTCTGGATTAAAAACTGTGCCGGGCGTGGCGACAATACGCTCTACGCCAAGTGTAGTCAGGGATTTTTCTAGGCTTTTTGGCAATTTGCCTACCCCTTGCACCCATGCGTTATCCGCAAGTTCCTCGGGAGTGTGCGCCACCGCTCTATCGATTGTATCAATTACGGGGAGGAGCTTAAGTATCGCTGCCGATTGTCCACTGGCGCGCGCAGCCTGTTTTTCGGCCTCGACACGTTTGCGGTAGTTTTCAAAATCGGCACGAGTACGCTGCAGATCGGCGGTGAGATCGGCTATTTGAACCTGTAGCTCAGCAAAATTATCAACGTGTGTCCCTTCTGGCTGCTGCGTATCGTTTTGAGTATTTTCTGTCATGTTTCCTCCTGAATGTAATTTTGTGGTGGATTCTGAATCACGTGTTATTGTAATGTATCCTCTAGCATCTCCGCCGTCTGGCTGACAAGCCGTATCACGCGCGCATAACTTTGTCGCGTCGGACCCAGGACACCGATATAGCTCGTGTCGCTGTAGGGTGAGCGAAAACGGCTAATCACCAGGCTCGCACCACTAGACTTGCCAATAGGGTTTTCCTCGCCGATATAGACATTGAGCGCTTCGGCTGGCGCTGCTTCGCGAAGCCATGGCTCAAGATTATCAAGCAGCCTAGCAACAGCTTGCGGTGCGGTGCCGCCATTCATAAATTCTGGCTGGCTAAACAAGTTGCCAATACCACTCATATAAAGCTGGCCGTCAATCGTCGCAATACCAAGATTACGTGTCAGCTCTACAAGGCTGTCGACGGCACTACGAATCGCTTGATCCGCCCTGTCGCTGCTATTTACTCGCGCTTCGATCGCTCTCGCACTGCGATCAAATGCTGGCAACTGTGGCGTATAATGCTGCTCGGTAATCTGATTGACATAAAAACGATAGCCTTTGTCTGTCGGAATGCGCCCCGCACTCGTGTGTGGCTGCTTGATGAGTTCCATCTGTTCAAGACGGGCCATTTCGCTGCGAACTGTTGCACTTGACACATTAAATAGCTTGGCCAGCGTCACGCTGCCCACTGGTGCGGCCACCTCGGCGTATTGCTCCACGATAGCGATAAGTATTTGCAACTGGCGCTCTGTCATATTGCCAGTATAGCATGTTTTTTGGCACTCGGGCAAATCGAGTGCCAAGGCTGGACTGTTTTATTGATGATTCTTAATTGCATCCAACAAATCACGTGCCTTGAGTCTCGCTTCATCGTCGTGGCGATTGAACGAATCAGGGCGGTGCGCGATCTCATCCACCACGCGTACAGCCCGCTCCAGGTCGTCATTGATAACAAAGTGATAATACGGAACTTCGAGCGCATGCGTCAGCTCTTTGATTGCACTATTGCGGCGTTTTGGCCATTCATCAAGAAACTCTTCTTCACTCGCATAGCGCTGGCGCAACCGACCAATCCATACTTCATAGCTTGGGGGTACGACAAAGACTGCAATCACAGCCTGCGAGACTTCTTTGTACTCCACAACACCCTGAACATCAATATCCGTCACCGCCACACCCTGCTCGCCTGCGCGGCGAACTTCTCGCACAGATGTTCCGTAAATCGTACCGTGGACATATTTTGCTTCGATAAACTCACCGTGCTCCAACATACGGCGCGCCTCAGTTTCATCAATAAAGTGATAATCCTGGCCGTCTTGTTCAAGCACACCAGCGTTTTGACGCGGTGCACGTGTCGTATGCGAGATGATATCGCAAAACCCGGCTTCACGCTGAAGCAATTCTTTTTTGATCGTATCCTTGCCAGCACCAGAAATACCAACAAGTAGCGCAATTTTAGTCTGTTCAATCGCCGCGCGTGCTTCGTCTGTTATATGATATTCTTCTACTAATTGCTCTGTTGTCATCACTCTAATCCCTTTTTAACATCACCGTAAATGCCTCTGATGGTATCTCAACATTGCCAAACTTCTTCATACGTTTTTTGCCTTTTGCTTGCTTTTGCAGCAGCTTTTTGCGGCGCGATACGTCACCGCCATACAGCTTGGCCGTCACGTCTTTGCGATATGCAGAAATATCTTCGCGCGCGATAAACTTGCCGCCGATGCCCGCCTGCAAACTCACCTGAAAACTTTGGCGCGGCACAACATCCTTGAGTTTTTTTACCACCTCCCGACCAAGCGACTGGCTTTCGCTCCGATGCGCCATTACGCTCAGCGCATCCACCATTTCGCCCGCCACATAAAAATCCACTCGCACCAAGTCTTCTGGGTGGTAGCCGCTCAGCTCATAGTTGAAACTACCGTAGCCGCTGGTGACACTTTTGAGTTGATCATAAAAATCCGTCAGCAGGTTTGCGAGCGGTGCCTCGAAGCTAATCAGCGCACGTTCGTCGATATAGCTGAGGTTTTTTTGCCGTCCGCGCTTACTCACGATTAACTGGATCACTGCACCAATGTAATCTTGCGGTACGACAATCTCGCCGTTGATCCATGGCTCGCGAATCTCGGTAATTTTTGTCACTGGCGGCAACTCCGCGGCAGATTTGATGTCGATCTCTTCGCCGCCAGTCAGTGTCACTTGATAGTCCGTACTTGGATTTGTCACGACAAGATCAAGATTGTACTCGCGCTCTAGCCGTTCCCGCACGATATCCATATGGAGTAACCCCAGAAAACCAATCCGCACACCAAAGCCTAGCACTGGTGAATTTTCCGGCTCAAATTGCAATGCACTATCACTCAGGCTGAGCTTTTCGACAGCGTCTTTGAGATCATTATAATCCTCATTACTCACAGGAAAGAATCCTGCATAGACAAACGGTTTGACATGCTGATACCCAGGAAGCGCCTTGTCTGCGGGCGCACGCTTGACGGTGATCGTGTCGCCCACTCGTGCATCGCGAGTTGTCTTGAGGTTAGTGACAATATAGCCAATTTCACCTGTTGCGATGTCTTTTTCTGGTGTCATAGTGGGCTGCAATGCACCCACTTCGAGCGCCAAACCATCAGCACCTGTCGCCATCATCTGAATCGTATCACCTTTCTTGATTGCGCCGTCGACGACGCGGGTATAGAGAATCACTCCTCGATAATCATCATAGTAACTGTCAAAAATAAGCGCGCGAGGCGCCGCTGCCGGGCGACCAGCAGGCGGCTGGATACGCTCTACCACAGCATCAAGTACTGCTGGCACACCTTCTCCCGTCTTGGCGCTAATCTTGAGAATATCCGACTCGTTACAACCCAGAAGATTGATCACCTCTTTGGATACGCGCGGCACATCCGCAGCTGGCAAGTCCACTTTGTTGAGCACAGGAATAATCGTCAGGTCAGCTTCGAGTGCCAGATACACATTTGCAAGCGTCTGCGCCTGTATACCCTGGCTAGCATCAACCACCAAAATTGCGCCTTCACACGCCTGCAAACTGCGCGACACTTCATAACTAAAATCAACATGTCCCGGCGTGTCTATGAGGTTGAGATCGTGCGACTGATACTGCATTCGTACTGGCGCAAGTTTGATCGTAATACCTTTTTCCCGCTCCAAATCCATGCTATCGAGCAGTTGGCTTTTCATATCGCGTTTTTGGACAGTACCGGTCATTTCCATCATACGATCAGCCAAGGTACTTTTGCCGTGGTCAATATGTGCGATGATACAAAAATTTCGTATGTGTGACTGATCCATAATTGTATGCTCTAGTATACTACTTTATAGAGGTAAATTCTAGCGAAAACGACCAAAAAGCACACGAGTCGCACGATCTATTACTGGATTTGCCTCCGACAATCGCATCAAACGACTTAAAAAGACATAGACAATAAGACTCACTGTCGCAATGAGCACAAACTTCGGAAATGTTGAGAAAAAGCTACTATCGCTGGCGGTGAGGGGAAAAAGTTTCACGAGCGGATATGTTACAAAGATCATCAAACCCGTTGCACTCGACATGCGTATAATTGCCCCCCAAAAATGCTTATTAAACAAATCGGTCGTTCGACGAGACATAACAAAGAACAATATGGCCACCTCGATCCCAGCAACAATAGATTGCGCCATCGCGAGTCCATATGCACCGATTTTGAGCGTAAAAACAAACCATACAGCCAGGATAATATTAAGACTAATAGCAAAAATGGAAATATACAGCGGTGTCCTCGTGTCCTGCTGAGCGTAAAAGCTTCGTGCGGCAATATGGTAAATCGAGCGGAAAAGAATCGCAAACGACAATGGCCCGAGTAGCCACACCATCAAGCTCGTGTCACCCGTATTATTGATGAAATTAACCAGATAGCCACGCGTGAAGTATGTAATGACACTGACAGGCAGCGCAATCCAGATGATGACTCTCAGGATAGTACGAAGCTCACTTCGAAAGAGATCTGGACGTCCTTGCCCTAGGCGCTCTGTCATCCCCGGAAAAGCGGCCGTACTGATGGCAACGCCGATAAGGTTAATTGGCACGAGATGCAATGTTGTGGCTTGCTGAAATGCGCGCACCGTACCTTCTGTCATGCGGCTCGCGAGATTCATCTCGACAAGGCTCACTGCGTAATCCATGCCTTGGTCAAATGAGCGTGGCGGCAAAAGTCGCAGCACCTGGCGGAAACCTTTGTTTTTCCAAAAAATCTTAAACTCATAATCAAACCCAACACCAATAAGACCGATGGAGCTCACAATCAGCTGTAAGATAGACCCAAGTACCACACCCAGCGCGACACCCATAATACCACCTTCAAATATCTCAACACCGAATAGTGTAATACCGTTGGTAAAAACCAGTGCACCAATAATAATGCCGACATTGTAAATCGCTGGGGCGAGCGCATAAAACGCAAAACGCCCGATTGCTTGTTGCATACTAGCTATCACTGTCGCAATAGCAAAAAGAAACGGATTGACGGCAATCACGCGCATCATACTCGTCGCAAGCGCCATACCAGATTCACTCAGCCCCGGCGCGATAATATAACGTAAAATTGGCTCGGCAAATATAATAATGAGTACACTTGCAACCAATGTGATTAGTGCCATAAAATTAATAAGGCTAGAACTCAACTGCCAGGCGGATTTTTTGTTACCCGCCGCAAGACGTTGGTTAAACACAGGTATAAACGTCACACTAAGTGCACCCGAGACAAGGATGAAAAACATGAAATCCGGTACAGTAAACGCCGCGGTATAAGCGTCGATACCTGCTTTGTAATTCTCAAAGTACATACCGTTGAGTAAACGGTCACGATAAAATCCAAGCGCACTCGAAAGAAGCGTTGAACCGGCAAGCAATGTAGCGGCTAACTGAATAGTTAGCCGCTTGTTCATTTTTTGGACTGCTGCTCGAACTCGCCCCATTGTTTTTGCCTATGCGTGAAGCATCGCTTCCTTTGGTAGCTTGGCGTCTTTCAACGCTTCTTCGACAGCCACTTCCTCAAGTGTCTCGTCTTTCAGAAGTGCCTGCGCAAGCGTATCAAGACTCGCTCGATTGGCTGTAATGACAACTTCAGCCCGCTTTGATGCCTCCTTGATGAGCTGCTCAACCTCTTCGTCAATCAATTTAGCCGTTGCATCACTATACGGACGTTCATGGGTGATTTTGTCAAACACCATACCACCGTTGTCTTCGTGAAACACTTGGTCTCGAAGCTTGGACCCCATACCTTGCTCAATCACCATATCACGAGCAATTTCTGTTGCCTTGCGAAGATCGCTACCCGCACCGGTTGTAATACCGTCATCACCATAGAGAATCTTTTCTGCTACACGGCCACCCATAGCACGCGCCAATATATCTTTGAACTCGTATACGCTCGTGTAGCTCTTGTCTTCTGGCGGCAAAAACCACGTCACACCACCAGTGCCGCCGCGCGGGATAATCGTCACCTTGTGCACAGGATCACTGTCGGGCAGTACATGGCCAACAATCGCATGACCAGCTTCGTGATACGCAGTAAGCTCTTTTTCACGGTCATTCATTACTTTGGCTTTGCGCTCAGGGCCAATAGCAACTTTTTCAAATGCTTCAGTAAGATCGGCGTTGCTAATTTTTTTGCTGTTGCGGCGAGCTGCGATAATAGCTGCTTCGTTGGCGATATTTGCGAGGTCCGCACCAGATGAGCCAGCGGTTTTGGCAGCAAGCTTATCGAGATTTACATTGCTCTCGGTTGGCTTGTTTTTGAAGTGTACTTTTAGAATTGCTTCGCGATCTTTGCGTTCTGGCAACATAATGTTGGTACGACGATCGAAACGACCAGGACGAAGCAACGCAGGATCGAGTACATCGGCACGGTTAGTCGCTGCGAGCACAATCACATTAGTACCAGTCTCAAATCCGTCCATCTCTACCAAAATCTGGTTGAGTGTTTGTTCGCGTTCGTCGTGGCCACCACCCATACCAGAGCCGCGCTTGCGGCCTACGGCATCGATTTCGTCGATAAAGATGATAGCTGGGGCGTTTTTCTTGGCTTTTGCAAACAAATCACGCACACGACTCGCACCAACACCTACAAACATTTCGACAAATTCCGAGCCGGAAATCGAGAAAAACGGCACATTCGCTTCGCCCGCAACAGCACGCGCAAGCATCGTCTTACCTGTACCAGGGTTACCTACAAGCAGTACACCTTTTGGAATCTTGGCACCAAGCTGCTCGTATTTTTTGGGGTGCTTGAGAAAGTCTACCACTTCTTCAAGATCTTGCTTGGCGGCATCATTGCCCGCAATGTCTGCAAATACAACTTTCTCTTTGTCTAAACCGTACAGCTTTGCTTTTGACTTGCCGAAGCCCATCGCTTGGTTGTTTTGCCCCTGTGCTTGGCGCATCATAAACATGAAAAAGCCGATGATGAGGATTGTTGGAATCATGATAATTGCAATATTCCAGAGTGTATCGCCTGTATTTGACGGCGCCTTATCATCAATAACCTTGGATTTTGCTTGATCGCTAAGTGTATTCTCTCTTAGTAGAGTACCGACACCGCCCTGTACAAACGAGCGCTCAGTTGGCTTATCCTTACCTTTAGGCGTGATTTTGAGTTCACCGCCCTGACCCTCAATCTTAGCAATCTCACCCTTATTAGCTCGCTGAATCACATCAGAGATAGGCACCTCTTTGAGCTGTTCATTCGGCGAAAAAAGCGCCATGAGGGAAACTGCAATTACAATTACAATCGCCCAAAAAAGCGATAGCCGAATGTAATTTGTTACATTTGAATTTTTCTTTGGATTTGGACGTTTCTTCGCCGCCATAAATCAGCCATTATTCCTTTCTGGTTGTTCAATAAGAATCATATGTCGTAATCCCACTACTGTATATAGTATAGCAGTTTCTGTCATTTTTTACGCGTTACAAGCCGAAATTCATCTACATCAAATACAAGCGAGTGGGCGCCTGCAAGATGATACTCGCTGCCAGCCTTGGCTGTCTTGATAGCCAAGAGTGCTCGCCGTAGCTGAGGCCGCGTAAGAGGTAGTCCGAGTGTATGTGCTAATATCTCTATCGCTACCGCTGAATCCATCATGACATATGGATATCTACGAAACGTGTTGTGCTGTTTTGTTTCATTATGAATCTCGCGCTTCAGCTCATGCTGTCTCTGCCACAATGCCAAAATTTCCAGTTTGATATCCATTGGTAAATCTTTGGCTTGTTTGCGAATTCGGTTGCGCAAATACGCATCGCTCGCGTTAGTACTATCTTCTCGCCACTCAAGACCCTGCTGCGAGGCACGGTCAATAATTTCCTGCTTAAACATCACCGTAAGCGGGCGATACACATCATCCGCCCCAAACACCGCGAGGCCACGCCACCCCGTCCCACGTAGCAAATTAATCGCTACCGTTTCGACAACATCGTCCGCATGATGCGCTGTCACGATATGGCCGCGATATTTCCTGCTCACATCTCTTAGAAATGCATAGCGAGCCCTGCGCGCCACATCTTCACTCGCTCCCACCCCAAGCTCAAGCGTAACCATCTCAAACGGAACATCGTATTTATGAGCAAGCTCACGCACAAATGCCGCGTCTTCGGCACTTTCGGGTCGGATACCATGATCGACATGCGCCACTACAATATCCTGTGTATGGTGGCGATGTAGCGAATCAAGCAATACGACAGAGTCGACGCCGCCGCTCACTGCCACGACATAGCGGGGTTTAATCTCCGAATCGCTTGCCAACCCAAACCCCCAGTACTATACCCAAAATACCACCAACAAACCCACCAAGTACCGCCCACGCATCGAAAGAATTATAATCCCCAAATAGCATCGGTACAGCGCCTCCCACTGTCATACCCAGCACACCAAAAAAGCTAATCGTCTTTTTGCTTATCATACCTATAGTATACTACGATAAAACCTATCATGATTATGCTTTTTCTGGCATAATTGCTGATATGAATACCAGCCTCAAACGCCGTATCACCGTCTCTATCCTCTGGAGCATTGGCACTATCGCACTTATCCTATTAGTTACGTTTTGTATACTCTACCTTCTCCCTCATCGCAGCACGAGCCTGCAGCAAGCAACTGTTTCAAAGTTCTCATATGACAAAGCAATTCACGACATCACAGCGCAGCAAAAACGCGAACGCATGGCGCCTCACTTTGAAAAAGGCTGCGAGTCGCAGCTTCTTTCGCATGGCAAAAAAGTGGCACGAACTGTCGTAATGTTCCATGGCATTACAGCCTGCCCTAAACAGTACTCCGCACTTGCAAAAACTTTTTTCGATGCAGGCTACAACGTCTATGTACCACTTGCGCCGCAGCATGGTACTACCAAAAATCCCGAAGCGATTGCCGGAATCACAACCAGCCAGCTCACTCGCTATGTCGCTGATAGCTATAGCCAGGCAACTGGCCTTGGCGATAGCATAGGGTTTGTAGGTATCTCTGGCGGTGCTGTACTGGCTACATGGGGAGCACAATATATTAGCGAAGTATCGCGATTGCTTCTACTATCTCCTTTTTACAGTGTCTCCGAGCAGGCTGCACCTCGCTGGCAATTGCCGCTACTACGTTCACTCTATGGCATGAATCTCGTACCGGATCAAATCAACCAAGGCTTCTCCACGCGCGCACTCGCAAAATACCTCATCGTCGCAGAAAACTACAAGCCCGACTTAACGGCAAAAAACCTCAAGCATGTTGCCGTTGTCACATCTGCAAACGACACACAGATCGACCTCAACCAAGCGCATCTCCTACCGCAGTCACTGGCAAAAAACAACAAGGCATCGTTTCGGCAAACCCGACTCGCGCCTGAGCTTAGCATAGGCCATGATGTCGTTGGACCTTACGAAATAGCCGTCAAAAAACACCAAGCACAACTAAGCAACCTCTACCTTAGTTTTTACGAAAATCGAGACCCCACGAAAGAACTCTAGATACTTACAAATATCTGGTGCTCCCAAAAGGAATCTTCTCGTCAATCGTCTGATACATACCGAGCGTATCGGCACTATGAATCACATGCCTACCATAGCGACCGTTAATTTCATCAATCGCGCTCGCGATATGTTTCTCGCGGGCAAGCTCATCACCAAAAAGACTGAGTTGTGAATCTACTCCATCCTCCAGCTCATAAAGCGTCACGCCGATAGTTCGAAGGAGTGGCGGAGCCTGCGCAAATAACTGGCGCGCCTGCGCATATATAGCTTGATCTGAGAAAAAAGGTGCAGTCGCCATATGACGAGTGTGCCAGTAGCTTGCACCACGCCGTTCTTCCCAGCCACCTTGACGTTTTTTGGCGGCGTGTGTCGTCGCCCACACAAGTACGCCTCTAGCCACCCTGTGCTGCGAACGTAGTTTTTTACCCGTCGCCTCGCACAAATGATGGAGTCGTTTCATAATCTGCTCATGCGGCAAATCGTAGCCATCCAGCACAAACTGCCGCCCGACCGTTTTAAGATCATAGTCCACTTTATCGACTTCCCAGCCGCGCAACCGCTGATGCCAGTGGTCGCCATTGATACTCTTAAATACCATCGTCCTTAATAGCCGTGCATCGGCGTCAAGGAACCCTAGAGGTGTATAAATCCCCACAGCACCCAGCCGCGCTTCGTTGCGATACGCAATTCCTGTCAAATCGGTCAGCTTCAAGCCTGCATATATCTCGCGCAGATTTCCTGCTGTAATCACATCCATCCCATCCGGCTTATGCAAACTCGCCGCCGTCTTGGCAAGAAACCGATTGGTGGCTATTCCTATATTACATCTCATTGCGCAGCCAATTTCGTCGCGTAGCCGTTGCTTGATTTCATGCCCAATCACCTCCAACCCACGCTCACGAATCGCTCGCGGTGCCTGTGTGAAATCTATCACCCCTTCGTCGATGCTTTTCATACGCACGTGCGCCGAATAGTCGCGCATGATACCCATCATCTTGTGGTACACATAGCGATATTTAGGCGGATCACTTTCTAGCCCGACAAGTTCAGGACAAAGCTTTTTTGCGTCGCGCAGCTTCATGCCAAGTGTCACGCCAGCCGCCTTAGCCTCATAGCTTGCCGTTACAATCATCGTATGTTCGGTACACCGATTGACAATTGCGACCGGTCGCCCGCGTAGCATTGGCCGCGCCTGTTGCTCCACTGTCGCAAAACAACTATTGAGGTCTATATGCATCACAAGCGGCGTTTCCGTGTTGTAATCTTCCCGCAATCTCACATTCTGTCTCCTTCGCGTGTCAGATGCCATGTCAATCGCTCGCTGTCAAATTCCAGCCGATAATCCGCCCCACCGTCTGTCACATCAAACACGTGCACCGTACGTTTACCAGCAGTCGTAGGGTGTCGCAACCCAATCTCTGCGATAGTGACGACACGCCCGTTGGCTCGTCGAAACTTGTGTGGATAACAAGGATTAAGGCCCGTGGCAAACGTCGCCACAACCTCGACACGCTCGTTCAAAAAAAGTTCATCATTCATAAGTAGCAATCTCCAAATTATAGTTTTAGAGAACGATTGGTGCAGATTTCGCCCGTCTTTTTTGCCCGTTCTTAGCCAAAAATCCGAAGACGATGAATGATATTTGCTACCAGAGGGACGCTTCACTCGGGTGCGAGCCAGTGTGTATCGTGATGCTATCTTATTCTATTTTACCACTTACCGAGTTTGCGTGCATAGCCTAGTACCGCAGCTGCAGCCGCCACAGATACCACACATGTCACTATCGTCAGATACCACCAACCCAAATCACCTTTGAGTGCAACCTGTGTTAATCCAAGTATAGACTGGCTTATAGCCCAGACACTCGTTGCCACCAGCCACACGATCAGTGTCAGGAATACATTCTCTACCAAAAGAGGTATGCCCTCTTTACCTCGTCTATAGACAAGAAGTACCCCAAACACAACCAACGGCAAAAACAGATCATAGAGAAGCGTCGTATAATACGCGCTAAGATTTGGATTGGTCGATATCTGTCGAAAAATAGCTACAATCGAAGGCACTAGATGCGCAATCCACGCCGCAACTACTGTCACCACAAACCCATAGATAATAAACTCGTGTTGCTCTTGTGATTTACGCGTTTTAACCATACATCCCTCACCAATACTGCTTATTGTTATACATCTACTATACAGACTCCTGACAAAAAACACAGTCTATGATACGCTAATGCTAACTATGAACACACCCACAGAAACCTCCACACCAGACCCGCGCGGCGGCTACAAACCCAGAAAACCTGTCGTCAAAACCAATCGAGTAATTCTCACACGTGCCATCTGGTATCTTTTTGGTGTTATCACAGCTGTACTAGCCCTACGAATCGTTCTATTGATGCTTAGTGCCAACCCAGAGACGCCATTTGTAGCATTTGTCTATGCCGTAAGCGGAATATTTGTTGTACCGTTTTATGGTATATTTGAGCAGCCAGATTACACACGCTTCTACGTCGACACCAGCAGTATTGTAGCCGTCATCGTCTACTGGCTCATCGCCGTGGGCCTCACCAAGCTTGTTAACCTTACTCGCTAATCCTCGGGAACCCAAACGACCACCAGGGGCGGTGGTCATATTTGGTGGGTATGTAGGTGGAGATGAATTGCTACTTCTGTAGCATGTATAGACTATAACGGATGTTTTTGAGAATTTGCTGAAAGAGAGTGTTTCAGTTAACTATTAACGGTTGACTTTTATATTATAAATGGCAATTATATACTTGACATTACCAAATTATACAGAGGTGAGATTCTCTAAAAAGAAATTATCTAATGATTTTCTAAATCCTCAATCTCCTTACGCTGGTCTTTGACCCACTTTGCTACTTCATCGTTGGTCATAGGTGGTGTTTTGGCCATTGTCTTCACTGCATCATCAAAAGTGCCGCCAATCCGTACACGTCGCTCGTGCTCGGCTACCGGCTTTTCTTGGTCGTGTTTAATTTGAGCTTCGAGAGCTTTGATTTCTTCTTCGTTTGGCTTATCATCTGTTGCCATATCTTGATTATAGCAAAAAGTAGTGTGGCTGGTTTTAGTCGCCAAGAACTTTGGTTGCTTTTCGCTTTTTTATCTTGCGTTTGAGTAGAATTGTTGATTCATGGTGATTTTAATTCCCACCTTTTTTTGGCATAGCGTGCTAGTCTTTCGTATCGCCAGAGCCGCTACCTTTTTGTGCTTGAGCAGTTGCTGGCTTCAGACCGGTCGCGCTGACTTCGATTGAAAAGTCTACCGCGTTTTGTGAGGTATGGTAAATACTGTACTTGTTGTCTGGGTAGTGACCAGTACCCGTGCCGTTATCAAAGAAGACGGTCATACTCTTGCCAGGTTCGATTGTCACGCCATCAAGTTTTTGGTAGTAGCTTTCACTTTGTTTCGTCTTGGCGTCGGTCATGGTGTAGTAGGCTTCAAGGTTTTGCGCTGGCTGGCTGCTGCTATTTTGAATCGTAAACTGGATGCGATCATTAACTGCCGCGCCTGTCGCTGGGTCGGTATTGTTTTCAACCTGCGCATTAGTAATGGTCAAACCGGCCTGTGTTGAGGTGTTTTTAATCGGATTATCTTTTACCGGCAAAACTGTCGGTGTTTGATTCTGAGATGTTGTGTTCGTGGTGTTTGTTTGCGACGGATTACTACCACTATTCGTGTAGTAGAGGTACGCTGCGCCTCCGCCTACGACGATAACCGCCCCGATAATGATGCCTATAGTGTTCTTTTTCATATTGACTCCTTTCTAAGTAGTCGTTTCTTATTACATTGCCAGATCGCCCAGAGCGTGCCGCCAAGCGCCCATGCACACACCGTCACGATATTGCCCCACAGGTGCGCGAAGACATACCCGAGCGATTGCTGATTATAGATTGGTTTGATGCCGGTAAACCCGAACGTTGACCGCTCAAAATGCTTTTCGACAGAGGCACTTTCGACATAGTTGCGCCCGTTCTCATAGCCGCTAAAATGTGCCATGATGTCGTGCTGCTGCGGTCGAGCGATTTGCAAACTGTTGAATAAACCGCCTGGCACTTGGTTATCCGGATCCATCGTGTCGCCAATTTGCGGCAAAACTAGCACGACGACCAACCACAACATCAACCCGACGATCAGGGCGGTCGATGGTTGCTTTGCCCATGCTGCCAACCCCAGCCCTACCGCGCTCCAAAAGAACAAGTAGACAGCTGCGAGTGCGGCAGTTTCAATGATGCGAACATAATCAATCCCTGAGATATGCGCACCGCCGATCAACAGCAAGATAGCCACCATGCCAAACCCGATACAACAACTAAAGACTGCCCACGTAATCGCCAATGCGGTCAGCTTACCGATCGCAATATCTTTACTGCGTAGCGGACGGCTCAAGAGGAGCAAAAGTGTACCCCTCGATTTTTCCTTGGTGATAATCCCATAACCGATCACGATAGCCAGCAGCGCACCGATAATCTCAAGGTATTCGATGCCGCCGATCAACTGTTGTAGCGGGTAAAACTCTGGCGCATTGGCGGGCGTCGCGGTGCTACCGGCCTGTTTGAGCGCGTCAAGATAGTGCTGGTAATCTGCCACCTGCGCATGAAACGCAACTGCCGACACGACAATCGAGGCTAAGATCAGGGCGCACAACCCAGCCAGCAGCGCCACAAATAGCCCGCTGCGGCGCATATCACGCAAGTCCTTTTTGCCGATAACCCACCATGCCATACTACTCATAGAGTTCTCCCTTGCGCATCAGTTGCGGCGCACAGACAAGCAACGGTACGACTGTCACGCCAACGATCAATGCAAACTCAAGCATTTGTCTTGTAGTGTCGTGATCGTCGGTAAAATGGAGTGATGCCGCGCTCAATTCTTTGTAGTGATCGGTAAACGAAAACGGTTGAAGCACTTGGTGGTTTATTTGAAAGAAAGCACCCTCAGAGGCGGGTTGTGCCGGTACAGGGTTGAGAAACGAGATCGGTTCTTCGGCAGTGCCAAACTGCGGCACAACAAAGGTCACAAGCGCCCACACCAGAATTGGCACGAGCAGCGCCGTCGTCTCGCCCTTGGCACGCATACCGCTCATCATGCCAAGTGCCATAAACGGCAACAGAAACAGCCAGCTCAAGGCAAAAAATGCCAGAAGTCGTCCGGTATTCCCGAGAGAGGTAGCGTGACCTTGGACAATCCATAGACTAAGCCATGTCAGTACCGCAGCAATAACCGTAATTACCCCCAACCAGATCGCCATGCCAATAAAGCGAGCCGCGACATATTGCCGTTTACTTACTGGCCGACTAAATACCAAGTCAAGCACGCGTGATTTTCGGTCACGCACACTGGAACGTACCCCGATCAGTACCGCGAACAACGCCCCGATCAGCGCCATATAGATAACGACATTTTTTACCGGGTCGAGCTGCGGGATTTGGAGAAACGGATTTGGCTGGGTCGTCGCGCCTTGGCGCAAGGCTTCATTGTAAACACTCGTAACCGTTTCATGCGTCAGCCAGCCGATAAAACTAGCGGCTGCGACCATGAACAGAAATACGATCAAGATAAGTTGCGGTAGCCGCTCCCGCCTGGCTGCTTTTATCTCGTGTCGTATCGTCGCCGCGAACATCGTTACCGCTCCGTCGTCGTGTCGATTTGTAGGTAGATATCTTCAAGCGACCCGTTGCCTGCAAATCGTTTGAGCGTATCAGCCAGCGAGTTCTGGTAAATCAGCACACCCGATCTCAAAATACCGATACTCGTACAGGTCTGCGTCACCTCTGATAGTAAGTGTGTATTCATAAAAATGGTGATGCCAAGCTCCTTATTGAGCTTCAAAATAAGATCACGCAAGCTTTTGACACCTTGCGGGTCGAGGCCGGATGTCGGCTCGTCGAGGAATAATAACTTTGGCTTATGCAAGATCGCCTGTGCGATACCGACGCGCTGGCGCATACCCTTACTGAATGTTGCCAGTCGTTCGTTATCGTGTCCGGTGAAATCAAGCAGTTCAAGTACCTCAGCGATGCGTTTACGCGGGTTTTTCAAGCCCGATAACTTGCCGAAATACTCAAGATTTTCATAGAGCGTCATATTGTCGTAAAACTGGACGTTCTCGGGCAAGTAGCCGATTGACTGCTGGACAGCGCGTGATTGCTTTACGATGTCATGCCCAAGCACCGACGCCGTGCCGCTGGTCGGTGTCAGTAATGTCGTGAGGAGACTCACGGTGGTTGTTTTACCCGCACCATTATGTCCGAGCAAGCCGAATATCTCGCCAGTCTTTACGGTGAGGTTGAGACTTTTGACGGCAGGCTTAGCCCCGTATACAAGGCTGAGATCGTGGGTTTCGATGGCAATAGCTTTCATCTACTGCCGAGTATAGTCATCTATATATGAGACCAGCGTGAGAAATGCTAGTGCGATTTACTTGCTATGCGTCGCTGGCTATCTCCGTGCGACACCGCCAAATAGCCGACCGCGATGACAAGCAGGGTCGTCAGTACCAATGTCACTAGACCATCACCGTAGCCCATACCACCGATGCTATGCGGCTTGCCGAGCCAATCAGCCACCGATGCGCCAAGTGGCCGTGTTAGCACATAGGCGCACCAAAATGTGAGGATAGCGTTAGCATTGAATAGCCAGTATGCGACCGCCGGAATAGCGATCAGCACACCGAACAGGAGGATAGAATCGAAGTAGCCAAGGTTGAGCGTCATCGCCGTCATATCACCAGCAGCCGTACCGAGCGCAAAGGTTGCCATGATCGTTAGCCAGTAGAATGCCTCGCGGCGTGGGGTATGAATACTATGGATTGAGAGCGTTCCCTCAACCTTGTACCACAATCCGAACATCACGAGCATACTCACTGCAAAAAAGATCGTCGAAGCGAGGTACGATACCCCAAATTGAATATGTAGTACGTCGGCCGCCATCGTGCCAAATACCGCTACCATAGCGACGGCAAACCAGTAAGTCGCCGGTTTATATTCTTTCGCCCTGAACTGAAGTGTCAGTGCTACCAGTAGCAACAAAAAGCCACCAATCACGGCAACATACGGATTGATAACTAGCACCGAATAATCTGCGGCAGCCTCGCCAAGCGCAGTTGTGAGCAGTTTGACTACCCAAAAGATCGCCGCGATCTGCGGTACTTTCGTGACAGTTTGCCAGGCAACGCGATGAGCGGTACGGTGATGCTCTACAGCCATATACATTTCATTGTAGCAGCGTGAATATGATAACATGATGAGGTACCTGCGCTATAAGGCATGAACTTCTCCTCCATTGTGTCGTCGAGACAGATTTTTGGCTACTATGATAGTGAGAGATACGGCTATCGTTGCAGCAATCAGCCCGACGGCAATACCACCAAGAATGTCAGACCAGTGATGGACATGAGCAAATACGCGGGCAGCACCGATCAGAATAGCTACTGGAATCATCACTAGCCCCCACTTACGAGCATAGAAAAAGCTGATGAACGCCAGCGTCGTACCAAACGTCGTATGATCTGATGGAAAGCCGTTGTCCGGTGCGTGCGAAAACAGTGGCACAAGATGCTCACTCACAAATGGGCGTGGGTCGGTAATTACTAGCCCCGCAAGCTTGGCGAGGATAAACGCGCAGATGCCACCGATCGCTAGTGATATGAAATACTTTTTGCGCTCACCGCTTGGCAAGCGAAAAAAGATGATCGCAGCGAGGAGTGGCAGCACAAAAAAGAGATACTGCGCTACAAAAACGATCAGCCCATCAATCATTAGTCACCTCCGTTGTCTTTGCGTGTTTGCGTTTTTGCAAATGGACGACGGCTGGAATAAAGGACACGACCATAACGACAATCACAACTGGCAAAATATAGTGATCCATATTCGGAATGATACGGCCAAGCGTATAGCCAAGCAGTGTCACCACCAAGCCCCACAGCGTACCGCCAAGCACGTTATAGGTCAGGAACTTTTTGTATGACAGTTTGCTCACACCAGCGATTGTCGGTATGAACGTACGCACGATCGGCACAAACCGCGCAAAGATAATCGACTGCGCACCGTACTTTTCAAAGAACGCATGGGCTTCGTGCAGGTTCTTTTGCGAGAAAAAGCGTGAGTCCGGTCGCGTAAACAGTTTCGGTCCAACTTTTGAGCCGATAAAATAGCCGACGCTATCACCAACGATTGCCGCGACAACAACGATCACTAGCGTCAGAAAGATATTGAGATGTCCTTGCGACGCAAGTATGCCAGCAGTAATCAGTAGTGTATCACCCGGCAAGAAAAAACCAGCTAGTAACCCCGATTCGGCAAACACAATCACGGCAAGCCCAACATAGCCAAATGTCAGCCAGTACACCGGGTCGAGTAAATTATGCAGCACAGCAAATACTCCGTTTTCTTGATAGCAGATTGTTCATGTGGTTAGTATGCCTGATGCTAGATGGGATGAACGTGAGAATGTGACATAAAAAATATGGCTTGCCGCTCCTTGCCAAGCCATACTCGCATGTTTATTTGACCCTCCTTTCTAGGAGTATACGAATGTATACACTCTCTAGTATGAACCTCCAAATGTGATACGAACGTGAGAGCAAAATAATACGGCTTGGTCTCGCAGGCCAAGCCGTATCTGTATACAGCACTATAACTATAGTTTTGTTAGTCGTTTGTTTCGGCGTCTTTTTGACCGCCTTGCCATTCTGTCTATTTTGACCATTTCGGGTGCAGTGGGAGCTGTCATTTGCGGTGGTCATAAGATCATAGCTGCTCTACGGGTATTTTTTGGTGGTACGACAGCTATGGTAATTACTTACTTTATTGGCGCAAATGTCTAGCTGATTGTAAGCAAACTGCAAGCCAGTTAGTATACAATAGTACTATGCGCCTACTTGTCGTTGAAGATGAAGCCCGTATTGCTGAAGCTATAAAACGCGCCCTTGAACTGCATCACTATGCAGTCGATATTGTGCATGATGCAGATAGTGGTCTTACTGCTGCAGCCCATCCAGACTATGATATGGTCATTCTTGATCGCATGTTGCCTGGGAATAACGACGGTATTGGCATAGCCCAGGAATTACGTAACCAAGGTGTCGATACGCCGATCATTATGTTGACTGCACTAGGTGAAGTTGATGATCGGGTAGTCGGCTTGCAAGCCGGTGCTGATGACTATCTGCAGAAGCCGTTTGCCATGAAAGAACTGATTGCTCGCGTACAAACACTGTTTCGTCGACCTCGCTACACACTTGGCACGACACTGAAAATCGATGACCTGCAATATGACCCTGTGACATTTCAAGCTACACGCAGCGGTAAGCAGCTGTCGCTCTCGAACAAGGAAATAAAATTGCTGGAGTATATGCTTTACAATCAGGGTCAAGTGATAAGCAAAGACAAGATTATCACTCATGTCTGGGACGAAGATGCGCTGATCGTGCCTAATACTGTCGAGGTATACATGGGCTATCTTCGCAAAAAGATAGACGCTAATTTCCCCGACAGGCCACCACTTATACATACGGTTCGAGGGTTTGGTTATCAGCTAGGAGTAATCGCCTAAATGTTTAAATCGGCAACGGTCAAACTTACCCTTTGGTATGTGCTATTAGCGGCCACGCTTTGCCTTGCGTACAGTGTTGTCGTGTATCATCTTTCAACTGAAGAACTCGATGAGGCACTTAACCGGCAATACAGCAGCCTCATATCAACCGATGATCATGACAACGATAATGTGCCGCCACCGCATGCTGCGATACAAGAACACAGCAAGCATCTGCTCGGTGAATTAGTCTGGTTCAATATCACTGTTATTGCTGGTTCATCCGTTTTCGGTTACTTTTTAGCTCGACGAACACTGCGGCCAATTGAACAGGCGCATACGGCACAAATTCGTTTTACCGCCGAGGCCAGCCATGAACTTCGCACACCACTAGCTGCGATACGCGCCGATACTGAAGTTGCGCTCATGGAGAAAGGCTTAACCGCTAAAGCAAGGCGTACATTGGAGGGTAACTTGCAAGATATTGGGCGGCTCGAACAACTGACAACAAACCTACTGGATATCGCTCGCTACCATAACGGCTCGGCACCAAAACTTGGCGTGCTTGATTTCGATGAGCTAACACGCCAAGCCATTAAGCAACTCACCCATAAAGCAGACGAGAAGCACATCACCCTCAAATCGACGATTAAGCCGGTTCAGGTCATGGGCGATCAACGTACTCTAGAGCAGCTCGTCATCATCTTTATCGATAATGCCATTAAATACAGTCACGAAAATACCACAGTTACTGTCTCACTCAAGGCTGATATGGCACATGCCGTACTTACCATTAAAGATAAAGGCGTTGGCATACCGGCCGATGATCTGCCGCATATCTTTGAGTACTTCTATCGATCGCAAAATACTAGCAAAACAAAACATGCATCAGGCTATGGGCTTGGCTTGCCATTAGCGCAGGAAATCATCAGGGCGCATCGCGGTCAGGCAAAGATCGAGAGTCAAGAAAATCATGGCACAACTGTCACCGTAACATTGCCGATTGCGCCATAAGCGGCCAGTAAGCAAACCTACAGGCTTAATTCGTATAGTTGTAGGTATGAAGAAAGCATCTATTGGACTGGCTGTACTTGTAACACTTGTTGGTTATAGCCTATTCGTCCGTCACGAACAACCAAAGATTAGCGCACCCTCATCATTAACAGCGGATACCTCGAATAATAACAAGTCGAATACCACCAGCACGCCTCCTAGTGAGGAGAGTACAAGTAGCGGTAGTGGTGGCGATGATACTACCTCAAGCGGCAACTCGCCATCATCTTCATCGTCAAGTAGCAGCCAAGGTTCAAGCCAGTCCAGCACGAGTACAGGAGCGTACAAGGACGGCTCATACACAGGTAGCACCGAAGATGCTTACTACGGCAACGTACAAGTAAAAGCTACGATTTCAGGTGGCAAGCTTACCAGTGTCGCGTTCTTAGATTACCCTCACACACACTCAACATCGGTCTACATTAACCAACAGGCTATGCCATACCTCCAGCAAGAGGCTATTAAAGCGCAGAGTGCAAACGTCAATATCATAAGTGGTGCAACGTACACCAGTCAGGCATTCATACAGTCACTCAGCAATGCACTGTCTCAGGCATCGTAAGGCCTCATGAAACAAACAAAAATCATCATGGGCATGCCAATTACTGTTGAGATTACGGACTCGGAAGATACACAGCTACTTGCTGACACCTTTGCTTTTTTCAATAAGGTAGATCGTCGCTACAGTACCTACAAAGATGACAGTGAAATTACTCAGATCAATAACGGTATGCCGCGCAGCGATTGGAGTCCTGAAATGCAGGAAATCATGCAGCTCTGTGAGGAAACAAAGCAAGAAACTGACGGCTATTTTGATATCAAACATGACGGCAAACTTGACCCGTCTGGCCTCGTCAAGGGCTGGTCTATTTGGGAAGCAGCCAAGCAGTTAGAAAAGCGTGGCCTCCGCAACTTTTACATTGAAGCCGGGGGCGATATTCAAGCCCAAGGCGTGAATAGTGAGCATGAGCCATGGACTGTCGGCATTCGCAATCCGTTTAATACAGATGAGATTATCAAGACACTGCATATGCATAACTGTGGTGTTGCAACATCAGGCACGTACATTCGTGGACAGCATATCTATAATCCACACCAGCCAGAAGAAGCCCCACACGGCGTGCAGAGCCTCACGGTTGTTGCGGCAAATGTCTACGAAGCCGATCGCTTTGCCACGGCTGCATTTGCAATGGGCATGAACGGCATAGCGTTCATCGAGCAGCGCGACGGGCTTGAGGGTTACCTCGTAGATAACAATGGCATGGCCACCTATACGAGCGGCTTCAAGGAGTACGTACATGCTTAAAAGCATTGATGATTTTCTCAATAAGACGACCATGTATCGTCTGCTTATTTACTACCTAGGTGGACTGCTGGGCATCGCATTTGTCGTCAGTCTATTTGGAAATCTCGGATTCAGTCCGGTTGCTCTATTGGTATCCACCGCGATTCTACTAGCCGCCTGTTGGGGCATCAACCGCGTCTTTGCATATGTGTTTCATGTACCGATGAACCACGAGTCATCGATCATTACGGCACTCATTTTGGCGCTGCTCATTACGCCAAAACTTGGCCAGTATGACCTCTTGTTCTTACTCGCTGCCTCTGGCCTTGCTATGGCATCGAAGTACGTCCTGACCATACGTGATGTGCATATCTTCAATCCAGCGGCAATTGCTGTCGTCCTCACCGCGATCGGGCCACGGCAAGATGCAAGTTGGTGGGTCGGCACGGCTACCATGCTACCATTCGTTTTAGTCGGCGGCTTCTTGGTAGTACGCAAGATCAGGCGCGAAGCAATGGTAATTGGTTTTCTGCTATCAACATTTATTGCAACAGCAGTCTTTACCATACTGAGCCACGGTGATGCGCTAACAGCACTCAAACAAGCAGCCCTGACTTCGCCAGTGTTCTTCTTAGCGTTCGTGATGCTAACCGAGCCACTAACTTCGCCAGGTACGAAAGACAAACAAACGTGGTTCGGCATATTAGTCGGCCTCCTCGTACCACCGCAAGTACATATTTTTAGCTTCTATACATCACCAGAAATTGCCTTAGTCATCGGCAACGTATTCGCCTATATCGTGAATCCACGCGTTCGAGTTTTCCCAGTACTGACGCAAAAACTTAGGATTGCAGCCAATAGTGTCGATTTTGTCTTTAATTCTGACAAGAAACTCTCATATCGGCCGGGGCAATACATGGAGTGGACGTTGCCGCATACTGGCATCGATAGCCGTGGTAATCGCCGTTACTTCACACTGGCATCATCACCAACGGAAGCAACACTACGGCTCGGCATTAAGTTCTACGAACCAAGTAGCAGCTACAAGAAAGCAATGCTCGATATGACTGACAAGACGCAAATCGTGGCCGCCCAAGTTGCCGGTGATTTTGTCCTACCGCTTAGCAAAAAACAGAAGCTAGTTTTTATCGCCGGTGGTATTGGGGTCACACCATTCCGTAGCATGGTGAAATACCTGATCGATAAAAATGAACAACGCGATGTAAAGGTGCTGTACGCCGCCAATAACTTACAGGACATTGCCTACGGTGATGTCTTTGAGCAAGCAAGACAACAACTGAATATTGCAACGACCTATGTGCTGGCGAAGCCTGATCAGAGCCAAAATCCAGCACCAAATACACGTGTCGGATATGTGGACGCAGCCGCAATCCAAGCGACCGTACCCGATTATCGCAGCCGCATATTCTACATTTCAGGCAGTCATCAAATGGTTGTCAGCGTGCAAGGCGCTTTGCTAGGTCTTGGCGTACCCCGTGGCCATATTAAGACGGATTACTTCCCTGGATATGATGTATAGATATTAGTATAAAAAGCCCTGTATGAAACAAACGTGAGATTAAAATAGGAACTTATCACGCACCTCTCATCTTTCATTGAGTACAATAGGAGTATGCAATTATTATTGGTTGAAGATCAGAAACGTCTGGCAGGGCTGCTCAAGCGCTCGCTCATCGAAGATGGCTATGCGGTAGATATCGCCTCAGACGGTCAAGAAGCAATCGACAAGTTTGATATCAACAATTACGATCTCATCATTTTAGATATAATGTTGCCAATCAAAGACGGCATAGAGGTTTGCCAAGAAATACGACGTTCCAATACGGACATTCCAATTCTCATGCTGACCGCACTCGATGGTGTTGATGATCGCATCAAAGGGCTGGATAGCGGTGCTGACGATTATCTCGTTAAGCCATTTTCAGACGGTGAATTGTCGGCACGGGTGCGGGCGCTCCTCCGACGTAGTGGTAACGGTCGCCCGACTATCCTGATTATTGGCGAGCTGGTGTTAAATCCAGCGACAAAGAGCGTGACATACAAAGGCACTCTGTTGCCGCTAACCGCCAAAGAATATACGCTGCTAAGCTACTTCATGTATCATGCGGGCGAATTGCTTTCAAAGAACGATCTCTTAGAGCATGTCTGGGATATGAATTATGATGGCTTGTCGAACGTGGTAGAAACCTATGTACGATATCTCCGTAAACGCCTGCGTGATGTTGATAGTAGCAAGGAACTTATCACAACCGTCCGCAATCTGGGCTACAGGTTAGACGCATGAACGGACTCAAGCAAACCACTCTCCGATTGACCATCCAATACTCGTTGATCTTTTTTGCCTTTGTATGGTTATTCAGTGGTGGTATCTATCTTTGGGTAAATAATTCACTTGGCGAGGGCTATGTCAATCGCATCAACAACGCGCTTGAGCAGCAGCATAGCACCACAAAACACCCGGTCGAGTTGTCCGATAGTGATGCGGCAGTGGCGGCAGATATTACGCTCGACAAGCTCCGTGACATACTCATCACGGTCAACACGGTCGCCTTGGTAGTTATCCCACTTGCCGCATACTACATCTCGCGTCGCACGCTAAAACCTCTTGTCGAGAGTCAGAAATCGCAGCAACGTTTTGTTGCCAATGCCTCGCACGAACTCCGCACACCGCTGGCGGTGATGCTGGCTGATCTTGATTGGGCGGCCAAGAAGCCGCGCAGTGCCGACGAATACAAAACCACAATCTACAATACCCGCGAAGAAGTGAAACAAATGACCACGCTCGTCACCAGTCTTTTGCTACTGGCGCGACTCAATGACACGATGACGATCAAGAAACAAGCCGTGTCACTCAGTGATGCGGTACTAAGCGCCATAAAGTACTACGACCACGCAGCACAGGCGCGGCACATTTCGTTCAAAACAGCACTTGAAACCGATGAAATAGGAGGTGACACCGAACTTATTGGTATTGTTCTGCGCAACCTTGTCGATAATGCAGTGAAGTATGCCAATGAACGCACGACCGTTGAGATTAGCAGCGAAACGGCAGGCAAAAAAGCCCGCGTGACTGTCCGCAATACCGCCGACGAGTTTGATGCAAGCAAACTCACGCACCTGTTTGATCGGTTCTACCAAAGCGACGAACATCAAGGTGGCGAAGGTTTTGGTCTAGGACTGGCGATTGCCCAGCAAATCGTTGAAGCACATGGCGGGCAGATTGAAGCACGCACACTTGGCGAGCATACAATCGAGATTAGTTTTGTACTGTAGGAAGCAATGCTATTTTTCTTTCAGAAAAATAGCCAACTCCCCAAACGGCAAGCCGTTTACGGAGTTAGGTAAATAGTCACAGGCTCATACGCCCAGAATCTTCATCGTCATCATCTATCTTCTGCCATAGTTTAGCTGTGCCAGTGGTTTTATCGAGCTGCTCCCTCGTCACTGTCGCAAATGTTACCTCGTCAGTAATATATTTTTCGTCGAGCGCTCTTTTGATCTGTCCCATGAGTTTCTTCTGCGTCTTGGCGTCCTGACACACGGCGAGAACAGTTGGTAAAGCATACTCATCGGTTGGCCACTCTCCCTCTTCAGCGTAAGTGATATAATTACGGGCTTTTCGCACACTCACAAAGAAGGGCGTCGTGTCATCCCAGATATCAAGAAAGTAGCGACGAGGCGCTTCTTGCCTTGTTTTGGGCTTGAAGCTCAGGAAGAGATCAGGCTTCCAGGTTGGAAAGTAGCTATAGGCTACCATGGAGCTTTTGGTAAATAGACGGAGCTTGTCGCCATATAGGGCTTGTAACTGCAACGCTATATCAGCCACGTTCAGACAATGTGCGATAAAGTCCGGCGACACGGTTTTGTTTTTGTAGAGGGCTTTTATAGCCCACTCGTTCGTACTATCGGGTGGTAATGTCCTAGCTCCTTTGGGTGTCAAAAAGTATTCTGCGGCACGTCCTGCAAGCTTGTATGATGGCTGGTAACGCTTGCTAATATAGCCTTGTTCTTCCAGTATTTGCAGCTTGTTTTGTATAGCTTTATGGCTCGGTTTACCTAGATGCTTAGCTATTTGTTTACTGGTACTGAATCGAGATTTATAGAGCCAATTTAATACTGCTAATTGTTCGGAGTTTAAGGGTCTATGGTATTTGGCTACAGTCATACTAATCGTCAATCACTTTCTTCTTTATATTTATATATAAAAAGAGAGGAAAAAGAAAGAGAAAAAAACAGATAGAAAAGAGTTTTATAGCTTGGGTATCGGTAACTAATTTTTAAGAACGCTTGCGAGTGAGGTTTTTATACATGAGGCGCTTGCCGTAGATGTTATCAAACCAAGCCTCAAAACGCTCGCCGTCAGTCAGTTCACGTGTGTTCCAGCGGAAACTATACTCGTCACAATAAAGCTGCAAATGCTTGGCGCTGACATGGTGGTAAATGCCATTGATACCGCGCTTTAAGTGCGACCAAAAACTCTCTGCGGTGTTCGTACTAGCCATACCGTTTACAAACTCTTTGACGCCGTGATTGACGCTTTCGTGCTTGAAACCAAGTTTAGGCAACGTGCGATATGGCATGTGTTCGTCTGTGTAGATCGTCGCGTCAATGTCGATGTTTTTGCGTGCCAAGTTCATGAGCGTATTGCTGCCAGTATCTTTTGTAGCAATCGCGCGTAGTCTGCCGCCGCGTTCAACCATACCAACAACGGGCGCTTTACTATTCTTGCTGCCGTGACCTTGTGCGCCCTTGCCGGTGAGGGTCTTGAGCTTCTTACTATGGTGTTTGTTCTTATCAGAGCCGCCTATATACGCCTCATCCATTTCAACCTCGCCAGTGAGCTTTTCAAAGCTGCCTGTTTCAAATACATGTCGTATACGCTGGAGCATAAACCACGCGGTCTTTTGGGTAACGCCAATATACCGACTAAGCTGAAGCGACGATATACCTTTTTTGAGGCTTGTACATAGGTAGATAGCCAAGAACCATTTTTGTAGTGGCACGGGGCTATCTTCAAAGATACTGCCTATACGCACCGTAAACGGACTACGGCAGCTTGCGCATTTTAGACGGCCTGTTTTTAGTTTGTATACTTTGACGCCTATTTCGCCACATTTTGGGCATGTAACGCCGTTTGACCAGCGCTGCTCAAACAAGAACTTTTGACACTGTTCTTCTGTGGCAAATGAGTTGTAGAATTGAATGAGGTTGAATGCTTCCATACCTCTATTGTATCAGGGGTGATTGGTAACGTCAAGTATATAATTGCCTTATAAATTGATATAATATACTTAATGGCCTTTGAACATACGTTCAACTCACAAAAACCACTTACAGACGAGTGGAATACCTTTCGCGAGCGAATTGCTAAATTCAGTCAATATACTTTTGCTGCCGATCCCGAGCTGCTTTTGCGTCGTGGACTTATCGAAGAAGCACGCGAGATCGCTATGGAAAAAGCAAGCGATCACTTCGACAAGAAACATTTAACCGGAGAAATTGGTGACAGTCTTTTCTACTTGTCACATATAGCAAAAATCAGCGGTGATCTAGAAATCAATGTAGATAACGCGCAGGAAATCCCCGTCTACTCCATAGACAACGGCGCTCTTACGCCGATTCACGACCCAATGGATAAAACGCTCATCGGGATGTTACGCGTTTGCGATAAAATGAATCCACACATGGAACGTCTTTGGAAAGATGAGCATGGCAATACGGTAGCACCCGACGACCGGCCGACAATGCAGCACACCATCGAATCAGCCTTTGCTTCACTTCAGAGTCTAGCCATCGACAACGATATTGATCTTGTCGACGCCATGCAGGCCACAGCAGACAAACTCGACACTCGCGCTCGCGAGCCGCATGTCATAGAGGAAGATCGCGACCAAAGACACACCGAAAAACAGCTCACCTCAAGTCGAGAGCGCGCCATCTCAAGCCTGTCGAAGCGCAGCTTACGTGAGGCGTTCTTGCACGAAGTGGACTCGTTGCACAACAGCGAAAGTGAATAACACTATATCTCTTATCCATGGAGCATCTGTAAGCTCCCCATAGAAAAACGGCCACACCAGTGACCGTTTTTCTATGGTAGCAGCGACGGGGATTGAACCTGTGACCTCAGGCTTATGAGTCCTGCGCTCTAACCAACTGAGCTACGCTGCCACACTCATCGTTAAATGAAACGTATGGGCATTGGATACACAGTTGGTTAGAGCGCCTTTCGCGGATTCTTACCGCCTTCGGCTTGGCCAACTGAGCTACGCTGCCACAATACTCCACGTATTGTAGCAAATGTAGGTAGATTTTTCCAGTCTATGCGGCAAGATCAAAATCACTCTGGCTCATTGCATCAAAATCGCCTCCGAGCTTTACATCCTGTAGTGCACTGCTGCCAAGTTTTGCAGAAATGAACTCCAAACGACGACGAGCTTCCAGTCGATCTGTTTCTACCAAGTCGTTGACGTGTGTCAACTGTCCGTCAAGCCGGACTTCTGTTTCCTCAAATGTCATCATTTTTCCTTTGTTTGTGTTATGTTCTAATATATTTATATTAGCATAAACATGATAAAAAATCAATACCAATATGCCTTCTACTTGCCGTAATTTTGACTACTGTCGGGCGCTTATGCTATAAATAAACATGAGGATTTATAAAAATAGACATTCATGACAGATATAGTTGCGTTTTCGGTGATATGCCTTGCCGCACTCATCCACGCCAGTTTTCAACTCAGCGTTAGCACGCTCACTCTTATGAGCGGCCATGCTCTAGGGAGAAAACAATCGCATCTTCGCCTTGTAGATTTACTAGGCAGCTTTTTGGCAGGCGCAATCACCATGACCCTACTCCTTATCTGTTCACTAGGCCTTCTTCTTAGCTACACACTTAATGGCGGAAGTGTGCCCGACATACTCTGGGCGGCCGTATGCGGCTTACTTTTTGGTGTTGGTATTGCCGTATGGCTCTTTTACTACAAAAAAGGGCGTGGCACAATGCTCTGGCTACCGCGTCGAAGCGCTGATTTTTTAATAGAACGTAGCAAAAAGACCAAAAACACAGGCGAAGCATTTGCTCTGGGCCTCGCAAGTGTATTTGCCGAACTCCTCTTTATTAGCGCACCGCTCCTTGTATCGGTTCTCGTGATCCTACCTCTCTCGCAGGACAAACAGCTACTTGCAATCGCACTCTATATAGGAATCTCATCGCTTTCGCTTGTCACTATCGCGGTGCTCGTGAGTGGCGGGCACAGACTCAGTAGCATTCAACGCTGGCGCGAAGAAAACAAACGCTTCTTGCAATTCTCTGCAGGCTCAGCACTTCTCATTCTCGGTATCTATCTCTATGTTAATGAGGTACTTACTGTACCACTTGTCGCAGGAGGTATCTCATGACACACAAGTCAATCGACATCATCAAGTCGCACGGCACACGCAAAACCGAATCATTCGACCAAGCAAAGCTCCATCACAGCATCAAAGCCGCGTGCCTAAGCGTACGAAGCAGAGACGGAGATGCCTCAGATGCAGCTGACAAAGTGTGCGCGGCTGTCATGCGGTGGCTTGACATTCGCCCGGAAGTTACAAGCGACGATATTCGCCGTATCGCAGGCAAGCACCTTGCACGCTATCATCCAGACGCGGCCTACATGTATACGAATTATAGACACACAATATAAAGGGGACTCAACACAATGGCAAAAAAACCAACATATGATTTCGACCTCATCGTCATAGGTACTGGGGCTGGCGGAAGTGCTGCAGCCACAATTGCAGCACGAGCAGGTAAAAAAGTTGCTGTTGTCGAAGCCGATACTTTTGGCGGCGATTCACCAAACTGGAGTGACGTGCCTACAAAAGCGCTCCTTCATGCCGCTCAGCTCTACGAGGAGGCACGGCATGGCGCACGTTTCGGATTGCGCTCTAGCACCATCGGCTACAATTACCCTAGTATTCGTAATTGGAAAGATCTTGCGGTGCGCCGCACGGGTGCAGGCGGCAATCGTAAATACTACGAAAACGAAGGTATTGCTACTTTTCACTCCCGAGCCCATTTTGTGTCGCCGCATGAAATCAGCATCAATCGACGACGCCTCTCTGCCGCAGAGTTCCTCATTGCCACCGGTTCCAATTGGACCCTTCCCGACATTCAGGGTCTTGATCTCATCAATTACCTCACACCACGCACTATCCTCGAAGCGCTTCGCCCGCCAAAAACACTTTATATCATTGGCGGAGGATCGATAGGCGTTGAAATAGCTCAACTCATGGCTATTTTTGGCACGCGTGTCTACATTGCCGACATCGCAGGACGACTCTTGCCGCATGAAGATGAAGACGTCGGTCAACTCATGGAGCACCTACTCTCATCGCAAAAAGGTGCCACCATTCTTACGCAAACGCGTACGCTTGCAGTCGAAAAAGAAAACATTGCCAAACGCGTCACCTACACACGTGGCGGCGTTGAACACTCAGTACGTGTTGACGAGGTGTTGGTGGCCGCCGGACGCCAGCCAGAGGTTGATCTAGGTCTTGAGAACGCTGGTATCGACTACACACCCAAAGGCATCGAAGTAAATGAATTCTTGCAAACAACTGCTAAACATATCTATGCCGCTGGCGATGTGCTTGGTCGAAGCAATAGTTTCACGCATACCGCATTGCTCGAAAGCCGCATCGCAGCACACAATATCCTACACAAAAACAAGCTGACACCAGACTATACCGCATCGCCTCGCCTTACATTTACATTTCCCGGCATCGCTTCTGTAGGTCTGTCGGAAAATGAATGTATCAAACGCGATTTGCAAGTACAGACAGGCCTCAGCCCTCTCAATATTATCGCTCGTAGTAATACTAGCGATTTCCGTGACGGATTTGTCAAAATTATCGCCGACAAAAAAGGCACAATCATTGGAGCTACCGTTGTCGCTCCTCATGCCGCAGAGATTATCCATGAGCTTGCGCTTGCCGTCAAATACGAACTTACAGCCGCCGAGGTTGCCAATACACCACACGCATTCCTGAGTTGGAGCGAAGCAGTTCGCGTTGCGGCCTCACGTATACATACAAAATAACGTAGTATTTCCATCTCTTGTCAATGTTATTGTTTTTTGGTACAATAAACAATGAATTGCCGCGGGGTGGAGAAGTCTGGTATCTCGTTGGGCTCATAACCCAAAGGTCGTTGGTTCAAATCCAACCCCCGCTACCAAGAAAAATACAGGTCATATGACCTGTATTTTTCTTGGTTAGTAGCAAAACAAGCGCTACTTCTTCCCCATCTTCCCTAGCCGCCAAATCACAAACAAGATCAACAAGAAACCAAGGAAAAGTAGCACGAGGAATGTGTAACCGCGCAGGAAGTAGAGCACAGCGAGCACCGTGGCGATAATTCCCCACCACATTGCCCACTGTTTGCGCAGCATTGCACCGACTATAAGCACCAGGATATGTTCGATCAAGAAGACAAGCGAGTACCCCTCTTGCCCGTCGAGTGCATACAGACCTGTCGATGCCGTCACAAATCCGAGTGCAATCATGCTACGCACTCGCACATCACCTGCACGCCACCAGGCCATCACGCCAATTGTCGCTGCCCACCAATGGCCATACACGACAAGATTTGTTTCTGGGATAAGAATCTCGACCATGCGCTGCACACTCAATGTCGCAATATAGACGGCGGTTTCGACAAAGTTTTTGTCGCGAGATACATAGCCGTGAATGCCAAGCGTAGCCGCAATAGCAAATAGCGACGCAGCAGAAACCATCACCCACATCGCCTCGCCAAACCAAATATTCACCCATGCCGCTACTGCGAGCACAGCCCATGTCGAACCAAGTGATGCCCATTGGCGCCACTCATCACCCTTGTCGCGCATAAACCAGTACGTGGCATAAAACACTGCGGCGGCAATCCATGCCACGCCATAGAGCATCCAATCGCTAGCAAATTCAAGCCATAGCCATAGTGCCGACAGCGTACACACAAGCGCGATATTGCCCGCCAAAATCATAAATGGTAGCTTCTCGATATACGACACCAGCCATAACAGTAATGTCGCGACAGCCAGAACCAGCGTCACCCAACCCTGTCCTGCGTCAAATGCGACAAACAACGCTAGCAGCGGAAAAATCGCATACGAAATCTGGGATATTTGCGTCAGCGACCCGACAGCCCGGCGGCGCATCAATCGTAGCATCATCGCCCCTATACCAGCCAGAAGCAGCAGTATCGTTGCCGTGCGCACCACCTCTTCGGTGCCGCCAATCGTCACTACAAGTCCGCCAAATACAAGTCCGCCGAAGCCAACAAGCATGTCACGTCGCACCACTTCCCGCTGGAAGTGGTGAACACAAGCCACCGCGACGGCAAGTACGGCTGTCACAACGACAACAACAGGCAGATGCCAGGCAGTTTCAAGCGATGAAGCATCGACCCACGCCGCCACAGACACAAGCCCCGCGACCGCACCTACAAGCTCAAGTGCCGCCGCTCGCAAAAGATAAGAAAGTGCAACGAAGATACCGCCTGCGAGCAACACCGACCAGCCCACTGTCACACTACTCTCTGCCAAAAATCCGCTTAGCGCAGTACAGGTTGCATACACCGCTGCCGCTACTGCCATAACTGCCCGTACAGCCTGAGAGCGGCCGAGCGTCTGCACACGATCCAGCCCCATCAGCGCAAACAACGCGAGAATAGTAAATCCTCCCGCAAGTACCTCGTATGATACCGCTGGAGTCGCAACATGCCGTGCCAACACATACGGCAGCGCTACGGACGCCGCTACGCCAACGTACGTCCAACCAGCTTGACGAAACCGCAGGGTTGCCCCAAGCGACACAAGTCCTACTGCCACTAAACTGATCGACGCCCATCGGCCCACATACTCCGCCCCAGCCCAATACGACATACCGAGCACCATACAGCCAATCATCACACCTACAAATGCCTGCTCGACGGCTCGACTTGTCGCGTCAGATCGCCGCACACGGACTAAGCTATAGCTCGTCTGAAGCACTGCAAGCACAAGCACCCACAAACCAAGCTGCACTCGACTCTCTGCCGCGCCTAACGAAAAGTGTGATACGTCCACCGCAACAATCAACAACGTAATATGCGCCAATACTCGCACCACCGCCTCATACGCCAAAGAGCGTTTTTCGAGCCACACCACGAGATAATGTGCTGTCGCCACCGCATACAGCACCTCGTACATAAACAAATCCATGTCGCCAATCACAAACAAACTTGCTACAAGCGCGACAGGCGTTGCAACCTGCCCAGTCTGCTCGACGGGCTGCGCAAAAATCTTCGGCACCTTTGTCGGCCACAAAATACATAGGCTATTGCATACAAGCGATACGCCGATCACCACGATGAAATACCACACCATACCAAGACCAAGTGTCGACACCGCCGAAAGCGATAGCGATAGCACAAATGCCATCGTGAGATATGACACCAGCTGGCTCTGCAATCGCACAGCGGCAATTGCATAGGCAATCAAGCCAACAAGTGATGTCGCAAACCACGCCGCCTCGCCCGACATGCCGCCAAGAGACGTAAGTGCAAACCCGACAAAGGGCAAGATCGCGAGGCCAGTGCCCACAAACGCCACGCCTGCGGATTTTAGTCGTTCCGACCGAGCGTGAAGGACTAGCCCGGATACATAAAATGCGAGTGTGACCAAGATTAATGCAAACAGCTTCACTGCCGCAGGCATCACGAGCGTCACAAATACCGCCGCTGCAGCCACAATCAAAAAGCTGCCCACATACAGCAAAATATTGAGGTTTTTCATTGTCTGTCGCTCTTTTTGCGCAGCCAATTCTTCTTCAGAGAGAATCGGTGGTGGTGCGACTGCTTCTTCCGCATACACGCGAGATGCTTCGGTCGGCTCATCATCATAGTCATCGACATTATCCGGTATAATACCAAGCTCTTCTGGCCGTTCCCGTTGTGCCGACGGCGCCGCGACGCCGCCATTGCCCTCGTCAATCAGATCCTGGAGACTTTTTGCATTTACCGTGTCACTACGCAGTAGCGCTGCTACTTTTTCGCCAAATGCACGGTAGCCATCCCAATACCCCTGACTATACCCCGAAGTCGTACCAGACCGATTCTCTTTTGAGCGCGCATTCATCCATAAGATAAAAAACGTCACCGCTGCCAAAAACCACAAAAAGCTCATCTATCCCCCTTTTGCTCCTGTTACGCCTTATCATAGCGTATCTCCTTGCAAATGACTAGCCGACAAGCCAAGCAATGCCGTATCGTTCAGCACAAAATACACAAGCGCCGCCCATACCAAGCCTATTATCAGCCCGCACGCCAGCACAACCCACGCCAAGCGAAAGAAAGATGGTTGCACTGCCGCGCGTCCATTCATATCAATGAGATAGATATCATCAACTTCTTTGGCGCTTTTGTGCGCAACAGCAGCGGCGAGCTTATCGATATCCACATCATTCATAATCGTATATTTGCGCAACTCTTCAAGCGCCCTGCTCGCCGCCTGCCACTCCCCCTGATGTACCGCCACCCACACATCAACAAAATACTCACTCCCGATATTGCCTTTTCGGCTGTACTTGCGGTACATTGCTTGTACTTCGTCAGCACGGCCTGTCGCAATATAGAGATACACTAAGTCAAATGGGTCATACAACGCCATGTCGTGCCGAAAATAGCGCCGTAGCCATGTAGCGGCCGCAGCTTTGTTGCCAGCATACAAACATACCGTCGGCATCATGACGACAATGATTACATATAGTATACCTATCGCCACTAGTAACGCAGCTGCAAAAGAAAAAATCGCTATCATAGCTTTAGTATATCATTTAGTAGATATGCCGACACTTGCCGCTAGCTGCCTTATGCTTAAAAACATGCTACACTGCAAGTACTATGAATACACCGTCCAAAACTCACAAAAAACCAAATCCCAAAAAAGATCTGCTCCTACTTTTTGCAGCTCCTGTCGCCATGATACTACTTGCTATCGCGCTCGTATATTTGCCACGGCTGTTTGCCAATCCTACCTACGACTTCATCTACAGCTCGTGCGGTCGCTATAGCTATGGCTGTGCCGATCGATATAGCATCGATGCGGACGGCAAGATTACCATTAATACATCCAACCTCAGCGACGACTCATCTTCCAGCACGCTCTACTACTATGACGCTTCAGCCAATACGAGCACGCGCATAGATTATGCCAACGTGCTGAATTACTCGCTATCAGCCTCGGCCAAATCACCAGACAACTACCAACTGAAGTCCGAAAACGGCAGTGGCAGCTTTTTGTTTTGGGGAGGGAGCTCTTCGGACTCGTCGTGGTATCTTGCTGATGGACTCAAGAAAAAGCAAATCAACCTGCCCGAAGAATACAGCGGCTCGGTTAATTTCATAGGATGGGTAGAAAAATAATGACAGAAAAAACCGAACTTCTCGCCACACTTCGTCGTGCTATTGCCGATGGCATCGTCACACGACGCGACATCGACGCGCTGTTTGATACAAAACAACCTGATGATACGCCAGCAAAATCCCGCCTCTCGGCCGTTGACGTTATGTTTTATATCGCAGGTATTATGCTATATGCGGCATTGCTTTCGGTCATCGCTCAAACATGGAGCGATAATTCACCCGCGCTTCGCATTATCCTCAGCGTCGGCATGGCGAGCGGCCTATGGGCTTTTGCCTACTATCTCATCGCCTATGGTGCACAGTCCGACATCCGCAAAGGCCTCACCAATGCACTACTACTCACCGGCTCGCTCGCGAGTATCACCGGCGCTTACATCGTCATCAACGAAATGATTGGCGGTTATGGCGATGTCAATTTCTTTGCTGGCGCGGCAGCACTCCTCGTGACAGGTGCCGTCCACATCGCATTCGACAGAGTCGTACGCAAAAATATCGTGTTGCTGATCGGCATACTACTCTGCGTAATGTCGGTGCCTGCGGCGCTATTTGGCATCATCAAAGACACAGACCTGTCCGCTGACGTATGGTCTGCCATTTTGGTGCTTTCCGCTGGTCTCCTCGTCTATGCGACCCGAGTCGTGAGCCGGCTCTACGCTGGCACACGCAATTCCCCCAGTGCTTTTGACTCATTTGCCGCCCTCGTGGGGTTCGGTGCCATGTATGTGAGTACCTATGGCGACTACTCATTTATCTGGTTTATTCTCCTCGTTGCAAGCATACTCGGTGTATTCTACGCCAGTGTGATTATGCAAAACAAACACCTGCTCGGCAGCGCCTCCTTTTTCCTCGTCGTCAGTATCATCACCATTTCGTTCAAATACTTCTCTGGCTTTGGCGTGAGCACCAGCCTTGTACTCGCTACGCTCGGACTGCTTGGATCGGCGGCTGCGGCTTCGAGTATTCATAAGAGGTATTTTAAGTAGCTATTAGCTAATCTTTTGTTATTTTGCGGGGTTCAATCTTATAATCATACCCCATAGCCAGTTTCTTTTGGATAATTAGTATATACCACCACTCAACGCTATTCCTAAAATCTGATATGCCGCAACCCACAACCCTACCAATGCACTTATCATAAAAATTATTTTCCATCCACCTTTTACACTAAATGCCGACATAATGGATAGCACTACCGCCGTACATGCAAAGACAAGATTGATTAATCCGACCGTCTGAGCTATAGCCGTGTAGCGCTCAGCCGATACATCAGTCGGAACACCGGGTTGATAGAAGAGAACTAAATAGCTTACTACCGTCAGAGTAACGGCCAGCCCCGGCCTGTAATACGGCTTATCTATTAAACTTTCCCTCCAAGATACATCCGCATGCAGCACTCTACGACTTCTCTCACGCCAGAGCACAGCAAAAGAGAAAGAGTATGTCGCAGCAGCAGCTAACACTAATCCTATACCTACATAAAAAGATGTGTTGGGATGAAAAATATAAGGTATCACTGGACTATACGACATCATATCGGTCCATACAAAAAATACTACAGGCAGTGCTACCCATAACACTACTGTCGCATATTCCTTGGTTGAAAAAGATTGATGGAGGAGCACACGACAAGCGTACAAAAAGCCTATTACCGAACAACCAGAAATAATCAACAGTATCATCAAAACACTCGGAGGTGTCGCGCCATCAAATATTGCCTTAACGACGTATATGCCGATAAGTGATATGCAGACCAGTATGAATCCCCTCCATCGCTGTAATTTATCTGACGACTTCTCAGGGTGGCTGACTAGCTGCTTCTTACTCACAATTCTCTCCTATTGGTAGTGTGGTTAGTTTTGTAAATCCTCTTAGGGCGTAGTTTGAGTCGGTGGGGTTGAGTACTGGTGAAAGGTAGTCGGGATCAGGATTATCCTAAAAGTTAGTAAGTGCACCGACAAACACACCTGTGACAACAAGCTCCCAGGTCAGGGACAAAATGCCCATCCCCCCAACTACAAACGCTACTCGTTTGGGTGTATCTACGGACTTTATTGCAGCAAAAACAGTCATTATAAATCCCGCGAGGGAGATGCCTGCGAGTAATAAATATATAAACTGGAAGATGGAAATAAAGTCCCTAAACGAAGCAAGGTTACTCCGTATAATATCCACTGCAACATATGCCATAACAGACGCCGCAAGACCAACAATACCTATTAGTTCAATATTCTTGGTAATGTTAGTTGCTGTTGTCTTTTTGCTGTTAGTAATTTTACTCACAATTTTCTCCTGCTGGCAGTTGTGTTAGTTTTGTAAATCCTCTTAGGGCGTAGTTTGAGTCGGTGGGGTTGAGTGTCTTCTCAATTAAAAGCTGTTGAGTGTGGCTCCCAGCACACCGTCTATAGTGACAAGCCATTTAGTCAAAAAGAAAGTCCCTATAGCACCAACTACAAACGCTACTCGTTTGGGTGTATCTACGGACTTTATTGCAGCAAAAACAGTCATTATAAATCCCGCGAGGGAGATGCCTGCGAGTAATAAATATATAAACTGGAAGATGGAAATAAAGTCCCTAAACGAAGCAAGGTTACTCCGTATAATATCCACTGCAACATATGCCATAACAGACGCCGCAAGACCAACAATACCTATTAGTTCAATATTCTTGGTAATGTTAGTTGCTGTTGTCTTTTTGCTGTTAGTAATTTTACTCACAATTTTCTCCTGCTGGCAGTTGTGTTAGTTTTGTAAATCCTCTTAGGGCGTAGTTTGAGTCGGTGGGGTTGAGTACTGGTGAAAGGTAGTCGGTAGGCTGGAGGGCTATACAGGTGCTGTTGATGTCTTTTGCGAAGATGATGGGGATTTTTATGTTTGGATTGTTGGTATCTTGTAGCATTATAAATCTATTGTACGTGGCAGAAGTGGAGGTGTCGAGGGATGATGCAACAAGGGCTTCTTTGTTGTCTGCATCTGTAGAAATATCCACATAGTCGGTAGTAATACCAGTTATGCCGCTGGCGCGAGTATTACGGTAGACATAGAGTTTTGAGGAGTCTTCGCCTTTTTCTGTAGCACCATTGCGGGCAATATAGAGAATTGGGTCGGTTACCTCTGGGTCACAGGCATCATCTATGCCGTCATAATCTTCATCTTCACTGGACGGCGTAATAAACGGACCGCAAACCTGTTGGTCATCTGGCACATTGTTGTCATCTATATCATCAGGATCTTCGCCTTTGACAAGAATGATCTGTTCGTACTCTATATCCTCACCAGAGGGGGTTTGGCCGGATACGACAAGAGTGTGATAACCCGGCGGAACAGTGCTTGGGATTGTTGGCGTGGCGCTCGCCGCACCATTACTGCTCGCAATCATAGTTCCAAGATCCACAGGGTCAGAGTGTAATGTCATCTGTACAGTGCTACCTGCGAGAAATGTAAAGCTGTCAAATGTTATACTCATGCTACTTGATCGAACTTGCTCAGAGTCCGTAGAAGCTTTGTGCTCCACATTCCGTGTAGCCGTGGTGTCCGTCTGTAAATATAGAGAATGAGGAATATCCGCCTCAGTGAGACTGGCATTGGCATCACTAGCGTAGCCATTGTAGGTTAATGGGTTTTTATAGTTCAGTGCTTCGTAGAATTTATTAGCTATAAGGGAGTGGCCATCAGCATTTGGATGGAATGTCTCCTGCACTTCGTCTTTAGTTTTATTATTAAAAGCCACAAGCCCTATCACATATGGGTTATTACCCGCCTCACAAAGCCTATGGCCAGTCAACGCCCATTGGGTGTCTACATAGTGCACTCCTTGTGCGCGAGCTGCCGTGTGTATGACTTGATTCATATACCAATAACCCGCTACTATCATTTTTCTTTCCAGGTAATTAAGCTTATCGGCATTCGAGGGACAAATATCATTTTCTCCATCAGTGATAGCTTGAGGATATCCAAGTACATATATGCGCACTCCAGGCGAGGCTAATTGCAGTTCACGATAAAAGCTTGTCAGCTTAGAAAACTGTCCTTTTATGTCATGTCCAAGTAGCTTTCTTTCTTCCTCGGTAGCCGTTGAACAAGTTGTACTCAGAAAGATACACATACTAATTTTGTCACCAAACCCTACATCATTCCCACCCATCGTCAGCGTAATAACCTTTGGCTTGTACTTCTTTACAAATTCAATCTGTTTCTGGCGACCAGGGATAAATTCGTTGAGGGCATCTACTTTAAGCTGTGCGGCGTTTGCATAGCCCTGAAGCCTCGGTTTACGCTCATTCACAATAAGCTGCTTAGCAGCACCCTTGCCCTGCCCCATATAGTATGCACTATTATATTCGTTGGCGTCGTATTTTTGCGCGCCAGAACAAGCCACCGATTGCCACCTGCCTGCTATATTGTTTTGATCTGCAAGATTCCAGGAAAAACTACTCGCAAGCTTATACGGATATGATTGAGTGCTGAGATGACATTTTTCACGCGGATTTATTGCATCTTCCTCGACATTCGTATGCTCACGGTACCGTTTTGAGTTTGTATGCGGATCTATATAAGTATCTCCCTCGCCACTAGAGTAGGAGTCACCAAGAGCAAGATAACCAAGACGGTCCGGTGTATAGCCCGGAGCAGCAATTGAATACCTCGTAGAGCTGTATCCTTGCTGAAACGCAGCAAAAGATATCGACCTATCGTTGTCCGTAAATTCAAAAAGCGACGTTCGCCACCAACTATACAAATCCCCTCCATAATCCGTATATCGAGGGTTGCTCGGCTGAGGCTTGCCAATAACCACAGAAGGACATGGATCCGCAGTAATACCGTCATGCGAGGACGACATTGCAACACCGCACCCGTCAGTATTCCATATCGAGAACGTAAGCATAGTGCCACCTGCCACATATTTACCATCGTCGGACACAGTAAACCTCTTTTGCTCCTGGACTGAATTTGTTGTATCTTTTTCGGCCACGCTGAACAGCTTCGCTTCTCCAGTCGTTGAGTCTAGTAGATAATACCTCATCTGTGAAGCATGAGACCAAGAATTACTATTTGCAGCAAAAGCAAAATAGCGGCCATTCTTTGAATAACCCACACCCCGCTGATACAAATAGTGCTCCGGCGATTGTGGCGCAACAGGCAAAGAGAAACGATGTGTCGTATTACTCCTGTCTAAGGTGTATATTGTATTGCTTGTACCTGGCGTTGTAGATTTAACCAATCTACTGGAGAGATTGTCGTAAATAAACCACCCGCCATAGCCTGAGCTTTCAATAATAAGAGAGTCCTGACCTTTGACAAGTCTAAAATCATAGTAGGAATATGTTGGTTCGCCGGGTATCTCCAAAGGGTACATGCGCGTATCTCCTGCAAAGGACGCGTATTTATATGCAGCTCCTCCACTATATTGACCCTGATCCATCGCATATGCGATGTTTACATACTTACCTCGTGTTACACATGCCTTGATAGTAATGTCTTCAACTATTGTTGACATATATCCCGCTCTATCGCGCACAGGAAGAGCGGGGTTATATTCACACTCGTATCCATTCGTACTGACGCGCCTTCCATCGTGCACCTCATTCCATTTCGTCGTAACACCAGATCCCAACCAGCCTGCAGGATCAGCTGCATACAAGTCCAAAGGTATTGTCGCAAACATTACACTAAATAGTATCGCTAAGCCAATCTTCTTCACCAATCACCCCCTTAAGCTTCGCTTTATGCACTTAGTGTATCATATTACTCCCGTACATTTCCCCCAAAAAGAAAGTTCCCCCACTGGCTCAAGTTGCTTGGCTCGGGTTGTTCTTTGGCCTGCGTAGACGTCGTCTGATCGGCTGCGGTGGCCGCGGGTGAATTGGCAGGCAAGACGAGTATTTTTTCGCCTGGGTCGCCGTAGCCAAGACGCTCACGCACAGCCAGCTTCTTATATTCCTCGCTCTGCAAATAGCGCTGTTCGTACTCAAGCGTCTTCATCTCCAGCTCGGTGAGCTGTGCGGTGCGACGTTTGTCTTCGACAACTTTGCGGAGCTCGTAGTTTTTTTGCATAGCCTGCACAGAGCCCCAGATAAACCATACAATCGCAAGACCCACCAGCAGCACGGTAATAATCTCCCGCGTTGGGTAGTGGTAGCGGATATGATAGATGGTGCGGCGGATTTTTGTTTCTATAGACATTTTATAGTGCTTATTATAGCCTAAAACGCTGGCCTACGCTATAATGTACGAAGTATGTGGGGCTGTAGCTCATCGGTTAGAGCAGGCGGCTCATAACCACTTGGTAGTAGGTTCGATTCCTACCAGCCCCACCACGAAAAAATCAGGCCTTTAGCGCCTGATTTTTTCGTGGTTGAGATTGAGTAGGTCGAAAAGAATGAAACGAAAATGTGTTTACATATTTTCGTGAATGAATGAAGGAGCCAGCCCGCTGGCGATTTCCTATCGACCTATTTTATCTTTGTGACACGACGCGCAGTCGCCACAACCTTGTGACGCTCTGTGGCATTGGAATTCTCGTCAAGAAAAGCCTCGTTAATCTCATGCTTCATATTCACAACATCTGGACGAAGATTCCTCGTGCCATTACTATCAAACTCATACGGGCTATCAACCCCCTCTAGTATTGCAATCCCCTGCAGGTATGCAGGGTACAAAGCCCTTACCTTACGCTCTGCACCAGCCTGCACGTCTTTAGGGTTCTTATACTGAGTATTAAATCCACTATCTGGAATAGATAATTGTTTCTTACTGCCCCGTGTCATATTGCGCTTATTGTAGTACGCCATAATCGTAGCCAATGCTACAGCCCTGTCGGTAAGCGTCACACTTGGTCCAGATTCAGTGGTCTCCATAGACCCAATTAATTGATTATCAAATATATTAGTTGGAGGAGCTATATACGACGGCTCAACATCCATCGGAACAATATCCCCATCATCATTAATCTCATCACGTGGAACATCAATATCCGAGTACGATAGCAGTTCGTTCATACTTTTATTATATCACACTTATGCACAAAAATCAATCCAACCAAAAACCCCTGCCGCGGGAGGCAGGGGGATTGTTTGGCACCTGTTTGTTTGCTATTACTATAGCACTTTTCAGGCAAAACGTTCAAGCTTATTTTTTCTTAGAAACAGTCAAGAAACCGTTGCGTGGGTTTTCTTTGACAACACGATCTTCTGGAAGATCTACAGGCTCACCCTTTTCGTTTTTTTCACTTTTCGCAAAGAAATAGATCGTTTGCGTTTTTCCACCGCGAAGAGTTACTTCTGATTTGTGCAAGTAGTAAGTAACGCCTTTTGAGTTTGTGTGACTATACGCCATAAGAATGTATACCTCCTATTTAAGAACTTCTTACATTAGCTAGCGTACCTCTAGGCCACCTCTATTGTCAACACTTAGGCGTCACGGTATTTAAACTTGAGCAAAATCCTGAGTACCAACAGGCTAATAAGACGCGTGATAATCATGAGCAATACAAGTGCGCACGCAAGCAGCGAAAAGCCTGCAAAGTCTGGCGACCAGAGTGGCGGCGCGAAGACAAAACGATAACGGTCGGGGTCGGGCATCTTCACTTGCGATATGGGGTCGCTACCAGGGGCGTATTTGGCGTATTCGCGCGCAAAACAATCCACGTATCCCTGGTTGTAGCCAGAAAACTGCGGCTTACATATGGCGTCAACTTTTGCGTTAATCACCTCACCGCTCTCGTTGCCCTGAGATGCCTGCTGAATCAATGCAGCTTTATCCCGCTCGTACTGTGATGCTAAATAAACATCATTTTTGCCAGTGTTCATATGGGCTGCCACATAATGTTGGAGTTCGAGAAGCCGTGAGCGTGTCGTGTCTTCTTCGCCTTGCTTATCGGCACTGATTACCGCGTTTCGTCGCTGCACCATCCCAACATTATTGAGACGGAGAAACGTTGCCGAGACAAATCCCATCAACACAAGCAAAATAATCAGCTGCCATGTTTTGACTCGCTGTAGACTTTTGATTGTTTTGCGGACCTTGCGACGTTCTACCATTTACCCACCTAATTTCTTACGTTTAGTATAGCAGAATTAGATGCTACGGCGATAGAGCGGGAAGCGTGCCGATGCTATCATAAGGACCATGGCGGCAGACACACCAAACACGATACAAAGTGCTACGCGTATATCCGGCACAAACATCACTACGATAGCCATCACTATGCATATCAAAAATCCACCGACATTGAGCGCCATCTCTATAAGCATTAGGTAAACAATACGATGCCCGGTACGATCCGCCAAGTCAAACATACCACGCATAAATGCCATCGAGTAGCCAGCAGCAGCCATCTCATTGAGCACGTTTGTGAGCAATGCTGCCAGAGGCGTGGCAACAAAAGGACGCACAAGATGTATAGCGCTTTTTGCTATCGTCGAATAGCCCAATAATTCTCTACCTTTTTTGCGATCTATCATCACTCCATATGCGCGTGAAGCAAATAAGCCGACAAAAATCGTTATCGCCGAAAGCGCACCGATTTTTACATATACGGCCGATGCAGAATTTGCAAACACAACAGTTGCCAAAAAAAGCGGCCATACAATCATAATCGAAGCCGTGTCAACACCAATAGCAACCTCAGCACGCACACTTCGCCAAGTCTGTCCCCAAGGAAACCCTGCAAAATCAAGCTTTTGCCCCTGCATAACAGGCTCAGCCGTACGAAATAGTGGAATCGCTGCTACAAGCAGCAAGCCAGACGCAATCCACATCGTGACTTCTGGACTCACAAGCCAAGCAATAGCACCGCCAATAAGAGGACTGATACCTGCTGCGATTTTGTCCATAATATTCATATAGCCAATCTCTTTGCCTGCATTTGCGTCGCTCTTCACCTTTGAGAAGCCTGTAAGATGGGCAATACCATACAAGGTCATTGACGTGCCCTGACACAGTGTGTAAATAATCAGCGCCCAGAGTCCTATATCATCTAGGAACGAAAAGGCTATCAGGGATGGGATACTAATAATATTCGCCACTAGCATAGCATGCTTTGGACCGTACTTTGCCACAAACATAGCGCTTGGCCAACAAATAGCGATTTTAAACGTAAAATACACAGCGTAATATACAGCGATGTAGTGCAGGTCGTACCCGTTTTTGTACATGTAAATCGCTACAAAAGTAGAAATCATCGCATTACCTGTCATACGAAGTAATCGCGCGGTATATAGCTCGGCAACTTGCCCAAACGTAGCATGGCGCCAGAAATGTCGGCGCTGCAGTATGCGGTACACAAATGACTTAAACATTTTTTTGTTTTATGGTTTCCTGTTCACCTTCCATTACACCACACTCGCCTCTTGTTGCCAAGTGATATACTAGAGACAATGAATATTTATTTTTCTGGGATTGGTGGTGTCGGACTTGGTCCGCTCGCCCAAATGGCAATCGACGCCGGACACACTGTCGCTGGCTCCGACCTGCACGAAAGCCTGACGACGCACGAACTATCCAAACAGGGCGTGCAACTCCATCTCGGTGAACAGACGGGCGACTCTCTACGCACAACGCACGCCACCGCGCCTATCAACTGGTTTGTCTACACCGCCGCGTTGCCAGTAGATCATCCGGAGCTTGTGGCCGCGCGTGAACTCGGTATTCGTACCACCAAACGCGATGGCCTGCTCGAACAACTTATCCGTGATAGCGGGCAAAAACTCATCGCTGTTGCCGGCACTCATGGCAAAACCACCGTTACTGGGATGCTCGTCTGGACGCTTGAGCAGCTTGGCGTGCCTGTGAGCTATAGTATTGGCAGCCAGATTAGCTTCGGACCAAGCGGCAAATTTGATCCAAACGCACAATACTTTGTCTACGAATGTGATGAATTCGATCGTAATTTCCTCAAGTTTCACCCACACCTCAGCGTCATTGTGTCGGTCGACTACGACCATCCTGATACTTACCCAGCAGAGGGCGATTATAAATCTGCTTTTCGACAGTTTATTCAGCAGTCCGACCACACGATTCTCTGGCAGCATGACGCTGACTATATCGACTTTGCAGGCGGTGACAGTGCATGGATTTTGCAGGCAAGCGAGGTCTTGCCGCTCAAAATCGCTGGCGAACATAATCGCCGCAATGCCACGCTCGCTCTCAAAGCAGTCGAGCGAATCAGCGGCAGTGTTTTTTCTGAAGGCTCTGCGTTTCCCGCAGGAGCGAGCCAAGACAAAAATAATCAGTTAGCGGCGAGCGGGCCTTCGGAAAAAATCGCTGCCGCTGATTTGCGATTACTGACAGAAATCATAGAAAACTTCCCCGGCACCATCCGCCGCTTCGAACGTCTCGCCGACAACCTCTACAGCGACTACGGCCACCACCCCGCCGAAATCGCCGCCACCCTGCAGCTCGCCCGCGAACTCTCCAACCACGTCGTGCTCGTCTACCAGCCGCATCAAAACATTCGCCAGCACGAAATCAGGCAACAATATACCGATGAGATATTCAAAAATGCCGATGAAATCTACTGGCTGCCCACCTACCTCTCACGTGAAGACCCACATCTCGAAATCCTCACTCCCGCCCAACTCACAGCCCAGCTCACACCACAAAGCCTCCATTTCACCGAATTCGACGACACGCTCTGGAGCGACATCACTCGTCATCGCGATGCCGGACATCTCGTGCTTGGCATGGGCGCAGGGTCGATCGACAGCTGGCTGCGGAAGAACTTGTCATGACAAAAGTCTATTTCGCGTGCTCTATACGCGGCGGTGGCGACACGTCGCTGTACGAAAAAATCATTGGCGCAATCAAACAGGCAGGCGGCGAAGTGCTCAGCGAAATATTTGTGCACGATGCGATTCACCTGGGCGGCAGTCCGTTGCCCGTCGATCAAATATACAGGCGAGACATCGCGATGATTCAAGCCTGCGATGCCGTCATTGCCGAGGTCACCAATCCGTCACTCGGTGTCGGCTATGAGCTGGCGTATGCCGAACAGCTCGGCAAACCAATCCTCTGCCTATTTAATCCCGATTCAAGCCGCAAACTTTCGGGTATGGTAGCTGGTAATCCATACAATACTGTGTACGAGACAAATGGTGACAATCTCGATGAGATTATCGATGACTTTTTGGCATAATATCTCAAAGCTACCTCTATATATTATTGACATAAATATATATTTCGTGTATAATAAAAAGATACGCTAGCTAATCCTGCTTGTGTATCGACCCTACAATCCGAAAGTGAGCTTTCGTATGACCGACATCGACATTGATCCGGGGATTTACTTCGACGACTATTGTGACTCCCTGGACAACTGGGACTACGACCTCTGTCCGGAAGCCCACGGGGTTATCAGCTTCGTCTGCACCAACTGCAAGTATCCGTGCACGCGTCTTCCCCGTGAAGACGACGAGAACGACCCCTATCTCAACTACTGCCAGCGCTGTGCCGAGGCACAAGCGTGGTATGACGATGAGACGGCCTTCGATGACGACTGGGATCAGCCGCCTGCTTTCGACACGGCGTTGACCGACCATCAGCCACCGCAGGATGTGCCGCTCAGTCTTGCCGACCAGCGGGCGCTCAACCACATCGAAAAGAGCGGGCACATCAAGTTGCCGTCGCGCTCGACGATTGACTTGCTGCGCCACGCAGCACGCCTGTAGGGCCGGAAGTCCGAGTGGCAGCGTGAGACAACCCGTCTCCGCTACCATTCGGCAGTTCCCAGATTTCACAACGCGTATTGTGAGCTCTGGTTACTGTAATGTATCGCTATATTCTCTAAAAAATCGTCCAACTTCTAGCAGTTCTGGTAATTCATAAGCCAGTCGCTGTGATGCTGGAGCTGCATCGTCAAAATCATTCAGTGCCCGCCAAAACATTACATCTTTTGGTTCAATATCTGCACGTCGCACTCTGGTAAAAAACACATGAATCAACGTGTTCATCGCCACCTCACCTTCGTGTGTGATGCGAGTGTAACAATCACCAATATGCTCGAGCGTATCAAGTACCAAGCCAGCCTGCTGCCGTACTTTATCTAGTGCCGATTGCTCCAGACTCACATCGTTCATATAAAATCCACCCGTAACAAACGTCACCTTGTTAATCATTGGCTGTGATTTCTTGCGTCGCACCAGCACCTCTCTATGCTCGTCCATGATGATAACCATAGTCATAACCTTTGGCTGTTCGCGCGGTTTTTGAGTACTGGGCGACACTCTGTCTATATATGCCACGCCTTTGACCGAGAGGGAATATCCCTGCTTTGTTTTAGTGACAAATTTATGCGCCATAAGTCGCCCTAGATGGTAGCTATAGAGGTTGCTATCTACACCAGGCGGCCGCATATCGCGAAAACGTACATATTCGCTATAGCGCAGCACACCCAAGATGTGTTGCTGGATGTGGTGCGTTGGTTCGTGTCGTAGGTCAATCATATTTGAGTCAAATTATACTTACTAGTTTTGTCTATCATAGCGCGTTATTATCAAAAAGTCATCTGTTAGTACAAAGAAAAGGAGGACTATCCACATGGCAGAAAAATTATCACGTACAAATAGTATTGAGCAAAACTACAACGAAACAGAAAAAACCTATGTGCCACGCAACCCCGAAATCCTACGGCAATTTCTCGCCCAATCCGCCAAAACAATCGAACAGCCCTACCTGAGCCATCCGAGCGAACCCTACAGCTTGCGGCTGCGCCATACGACGAGTGCCAAAGGCGAGAAAATAGACGCCACGCTGAAGAGCCGCGGCGAAATAGTCGACGATGGGCTATCGCGCAGTGAGTTTACCGCGCCGATCAACCGAGAGCGCTACGAGTACTACACCGCCGAAGATTTGCCGACCGTTCGCAAAACACGCAGCAGCCCGCTCGAATCGATCGACATAGACTTCTACCCAGACGGCTACTCGCACGTCGAGAGCGAAGATCCAGCGGCATGGCAGCGATTTCTTGATGAGTACGCATTGAACCAAGAAGACTTCATCGACGTGACGGGAGAAATCTTCACCGACAACGAATGGCGGGCACATCACGCCTATCGTCAAGAACACGGTGGCCGCGAAGCGTTCGCACCGCACCGAGAATTTGAAACCGACATCGCAATCGACGCTATCTTGCAGTACGCCAAAAGCTCCACTCAACTTTCGCGCGGCCGCCTGCCTGTCGTACGGCTCTATGGGCGCTCTGGTTCGGGCAAATCACATCTGCTTGATCAACTGCGTGCGGGACTTACCGAACATGGCGTCAGCACGGCCGTACTTTCTACCGACGACTACAATATTGGTATGTCGCGCTTGGCGCAGTTACACGGAGGTGAGCGCCCAAAAAATCTCGACGCAGCCGACATCTACGACTTATCTGGTGCACAGGCCGACATGCAGCACTGGCTCAATGGAGAGCCAATTCGTGCGAGAGGATTTGATTACGAGACCAACGAGCCTGTCATCAGCAGCGAAATCGAAGCTCCGGCAAACGGAGTAGTGTTCGTCGAAGGTCTGTGGGCACGAGATCAAAGATTTGATATGGCAGACCTCACCTTTGAAATCCAAACCCCTGTCGCCACCGCCATCGGGCAGCGCATCACTCGCGACCTCGTAGGGCGGCCAGAATTTGCCGACCCAGAAGAAAACCTTGGCTACTACCTCGAGCACGCCGAGCCAACCTACCGCGAAGCCTAATCACGAATCACGTCAATCGTGCCATCTGACGCAACACGAATAATACGCGACGCTGGACTATCTGCCGACACTTCGCCGCCGTCGGCATAATAGTCGACCGCATCGCCAAAATATGCTTTTGCCGCCTGTACAGTACGTGCTGGCGGCAGCCCCTGAGGATTGGCACTTGGTGCCACGAGCGGCTCGGTCTCGGCAAGCAGGGCGCGCAGTTCTGGTGATTTCGGGACCCGATATGCGACCGTTCCATCATGATGGCGCAGCCACGAGGGGGCGTGCGGCGAGTCAATAATTACGCTCGTAGGACGCTCGCCATGCGAAAATCTTTCCAGCACATCGCCGCCATCCCAGGCATCGTGCGAGTGTGCCAATAGCACAATTAACGGCTTGTCCATATCACGCTGTTTCACGTCAAACACCCGCGCCACTGCATGCTCGTCATCCGCCCGCGCGACAATACCGTACAGTGTGTCAGTACGCAGGACGGCTATACCGCCGCCCAACAAAATGTTGAGTACTGCGTCATAACCCGCCATATCTAATACAAATCCGGGTTGCGATGCGGCACTAGTGCACCCACCACACCCATCATAAATCCTTCTTCGCGCTTCAAGACATCGCGTGTCAATATACCAGCTGCACCATTAGATTGTTTGGAGTTGTGCGTACCAAACACCACATCATCAGCCTCGCCTAGCTCCATACCGCCAGCCACCAGCTCGGCAACACGTGGTGGCAAGTAGATTGTATTCGTCATGGATTTGCCGACGCGACCAGATGCGTCTTCGGCCACAACCCAGCCACTCACCGCCATCTCATTGCCATGCAAATCCACCCCGCCTTCGAGCCCAACCCAAAAATCGGCATCAGGATATTCCACCCGTGCGTTGGCAACTCTATTTTTTGCGCCTTCGAGTGTTTCCTCAAACGTCATTGGCTGGTCGCGCACGCCAGATGGCACCGACACGCCTTCGATTTCAAACGATTCAAACTCAGGAAAAAGCTGTGCAAATCCACTCCGAACGGCGGCTATTTTGACAGGGTTTTTGGAGGCGACAATTATCTTCATAGTCTTATTATAACATCGGGGAGTCTCGGAAATGTTTCAATAATCCATATTGCTATACTCGTCTATAGCGGCAATCGAGTCATAAATTTTGTCGCCCGAACTGGCTGCCACGCATCAAGAAACGAGTCAAAAATCGCAAAACACATCTGCTTCGTATTATCATAGATTTCATCATCCGACAGTCGCTCGATCCCGTCGCGCGTCAACCAGCGAATATCACGCGACTCGCCTTCGGCACGCTCGCCGCGCGGATGTGTCTCGGCAACAAATAGGTAGCTCATATCAGTATGAAAATGTTCTGGCGTGATATCATGCGTTTGCACGGCAATCGGCTGCGGGTGCAGCGCGACCTTATCAAGTACCTCAATACGAAGTGGTGGCTGCAAGATCTGCAACTCATCAAGCGTATAGCCCGATTCCTCCTGCAACTCGTGCGCCATCGCGCCCCACGGGGTTTCGCTGAGCTCGACATGACCACCTACGGGCAGCAACATACCAAGTTTTTTATGTTTATGGAGCATGACATACACGTCATCTCCATCACGGCGCACAATATACGCCGTCACTGTCTGGTCTACTTGACCAGGCTTGTCATGAATATATCCCATTTTTTCTCCGCCCCACTCTCTCACCGAGTAGGATTTGTTTGTGTTGTCCGTTGACCTACTTATTGTAGCATAAAATGCTACTGCTTGCGAGCACGCGCAAAATTAGTCACCAACCCTTCTTCGAGCCAGCGCTGTTCATAGCTTGTAAGGATCTTGTAATCATCATCCAGCGACGATTCGTGTAGATTAAAACTCAGCTCATCAACACGCCACTTCACCTCCACCAGCCGCTCCAGACTCCAGTGGAAAAAATCCCGATTGTCATGTTTGATATACAGTGCGCCTTCGTCCGCCAGTAGCTCGCGGTACATGGCGAGAAACCGTGGGTTTGTGAGTCGCCGTCCCGCCGAGTGCTTGCGGGGAAAAGGATCAGAAAACGTCAGCCAGAGCTGCTGCAACGAGCCGTGAGAAAACAATTCACTTACTTGGTCTGCTCTGGCACGCACAAATCGTACATTTGCGAGGCCGCGTGCCTCTGCCTCACGGGCACCACGCTGCAAGCGATCGCCTTTGACGTCAAGCGCGACAAACTGTTGCCCTGGGTGGCGCGTCGCCAGCTCCACCACAAACAGCCCGTTGCCCGCGCCGATCTCGACAACATCCGCTGATTGGTGTTGCCATTCGTCAAACTCAAAACACAACGAGGAATTTGCAAACAGTGCAAATTTATATTTTTTGCGTTTGCGCGCTATCACAAAATCGTCAGGATTTACCATTACTCGACGTGTATCTCCAGGTGTGCATCGTCAAGCGACGCCGCATCAAACCTCTTGTCTTTTTGATTGATATCTTGCTGCTGCTTGCGATACAGATTTTCAAATGCATCCAGCGAAGTACTATCCAGCGCACCCGTCGAGTCAAATCCCTCAAATGGCTGCGACTGCTGTGCTTTGGCTCGTACATCTTGATAACCAGGCCGGCTCAGATCCAACTGGGCCGCACCACTCAAATTGTAGAGCCACATACTCAAAATAACGAGGAGTAGCGAGACAATCACCGAACCCGTAATCATCCATGCAAGTAACGGCTTTTGGCGAGCACCTCGAGCCGATGTTTCGTCATGACTATTCTGTTGCTGCATCGCGATCACCTTCTTTTGCATTCAATTGCTCACGGAACTCACGAAACTCTCGGTCGTATTGACTCACAAGACTAGAGAGCTTCCTAACATCAGTATTAACCGCTTCGCGCAGCTCACGCGTAGACTGAAGTGCTGTATAGTATGCCTGCATTTGGGATTGGCAGTCCATCTTCATCAGATTATTCATCGCAACTTCATAACGTCTATAGTCGTCTCGAAATGTGCCGAGCGTTTTTTCAAACTCGGCTGCCGTCTTGATAAGGGTTGAACCATCCAGCTTGTTTTCCACCACCCGAGCATTGAGTCGAGCCATCAATTTCGTTGATATCGTTTCATAAGACTGGCCAAGCGTCACACGAAGCAACCCATCTTGTTGATGCACTTTACCTAGCTTGAACTTGACCGCTAGGCAATCCATTGTCACTGAATTATAAATCGACAAATCACTTGGCTTAAGCCTTCCTTGCTCACCCGCCTCAACAGCACGAGCAGTCTGTGTCTCAATTGCCAATAAACCAACCCCCAAAGCTGTGCCAATCAGTAGTATCGCGAGTATTCGTCTCATCTAAACTATTATCGCAACCATTTACTCTCTAGTCAAACTCACTATACCGCCACGCTGCTCGACTAGGCTATCCTGAAGTAGCTGTGTATACGCATCATCAAAACGACCATCACCTGGATCAAGCTTTTTGCGTAGCGTAGTATATGATCGCTCTCCTTGCGTAAGTTCACGGATAATATGTCCGCGTATTTCACGCACACTACCTTTGAGTGGCGACTGCTTGCGATAATGCCGACTCGCAGCAACGTTCTTTACACCCGATTTTTTAAGATACGAGCCATAGTCCATCAACGCCCAATAAAATTCGCGTGGATGCTCCCTGTCAATCGTTTGCTCCAACTTTTCACGAATAGCCGCATCTGCTACGTCCTGCTGATTCTTGAAAAAATGATAGAAATAGACAGTCCGTACATTCGTCTCAATAAACACTACCGGTTCATTATAGGTATAGGCAAGGATAGCCCCCGCCGTGTTAATACCTACGCCTGGTAATTTCATAAGCTCATCTTGAGCTACTGGTAGCAGCCCATTATGCCTCGTCACCACCATCTTGGCAGCATCATGCAAATATTTGGCACGGCGATTATATCCCAACCCGCTCCAAAGAGTTAGCACATCCGCCAAACTTGCATTTGCAAGAGTAGGAAAATCAGGATATCGCATGATAAACTGTTCAAATTTTGGTATAACTCGCTCAACCTGTGTCTGTTGGAGCATTAGTTCGCTCACCAACACATAATAGCCGCGCGTATCATGTCGCCATGGCATGTCGCGATAGAGCGCCCGACCTTTCTCTTGAATATACCTAGAAAAATCTTCGAGATTCACTATGAGCGAAGCTTATTAACGCTCTGCCCGACATCTTTGCCTGTTTTTGCCGCAGTATCTGCCGCACGGCCAAGGCTACGTTTGGTCTGTGTGCCAAGCTTTGAAGCTTCTTTACCGATCTTATCGGCAGACCCTCGAGCTTTTTTGCTCAGATCAGCTGCTTCGTGCGAGATTTCCTCGGCACCTTTTTTTACAGTACGCGTACTTTCATCAAGTACTTCTTTAGCAGTCTCTTTTTTATCGGCCGCTTTTTGCTCCAGCTCATCTTTTTTTGCCTTTAGGTCGTCACGAGTCTCTTTGCCGCTTTTTGGCGCCATTAATACACCTGCTATATAGCCAGCTGCTGCTCCAATAACCAGTCCAAATACTTTTTTCATCATCTTCCTCCTTTATTTGTTGTTACGAAAAGCGCGTACAGCCGCAGAAAACACTGTCGTTGGCGACAACCACGCGGTAGCCGACGATAGATTCTCGGTAATCTGCTGAGTATCTGCAACAACTTTATTGATCTTGTTAAGCACCACCACAACTAAAACAATAAGCATGATGAGCACAACTGTCAGTATTGTGACTAAAACTGTCAGTAATATAATCGCGAGTTCAATTTGTTCCATGGTCGCTCCTTTAGTTACACTACTATAGTACCATCATTCAGAGGTGCCGTCGACAAAGGTCGTTATTTTTTGCGATTAGTCTTGCGACGTGCGGCAATTTCTTCGTCTGGCGTTTCGATCTCTACTTGCACATGTTTTACGATAGCAACACGGCGACTGATTGTACGTTTGATTTCGTCTGTTACATGCTCAATCTGATCTGTCGTGAGATGATCTCGCAAATGTACTTCTATCACCACAAATAACTTCGACGAGCCTAGGTACATAGTGCGCAAATCAAGCACGGATTGAACCTCGCGAATTGATAGTGCCGCACGAGAGATTGCCGCGAGCGTCTTTTCGTCCACTGCCTTACCTACAATCAAATCACGAATATCAAGCATGAGAAAAAAGGCTGCTGCCATCATGCTAGCGCCAATCACAATACTTCCCACTCCATCAAACCGAGCATCACCCGTTAGTACATAGAGCAAGAGTGCGCCCATGCCCAGTACGGCAGCAGATGTGCCCAGAAAATCTATCACAAATGTGGCTTTTGTTTCGACAATGCTTGAATGTTTAAAGTGTTGCCACCACGTACGTCCGCGCTTCTTTCCCTCTGTACGCATCCGCAAAAAACTTAGTCGAAACGCGTAGAAGTTGGTACAAAATCCAAACACCAGCATACCCAGCGCCAACCATATCTTATCAATACTCGACGGGCCGGTAATCTGCTGCCAGCCAAAATAAAGCGACATGCCGCCCGTGCCGACAAACATAATAATACTTGCAATAAGTACCCAAAAAAACAACTCGCGCCCATAGCCAAAATGAAACCGCTCGTCAGCCTTACGCTTTGAACGCCTCACACCAACAAACAACAACCCGCCCGTCACAAGATCAGACAGTCCTTGTAATGCCTGAGAGAGCATAACAGTACTGCCCGTTACCAATGCCACTACTAAATTTAATACCACATCTGAAATACTTACGATTGCCGATGTTGCCACAACTTTTACGTCGGAAAGTTTTGCCATTGTTCTTATGATTGTATCATATGCCGTCTCTATATATGCGGCACACTTTATAGCGTGTCTATTTCTCGCCACAAAGATTCCCTAAAAAGTCAATCCCCCTCCCGGCATACGCCAGGAGGGGGAAGACTACCTATCTCTTCACTGTCGAAGCAGCGAGCTAGATGGATTGAAAACCAGCACCGACACCACCAGCAGCGGTGGCGTCGTCGATAGCCGCATCGACACGCTGTGCCACATTCAGGGGAACACCCCAGAACACGCCGGCGCGTGAGGCGATTCCGACGAGCTGAGTGCCCACAAACAGCGGACCTCCCGATGCACCAGGGGCGATGAGACCCGTGAACGTGAAGTCACGCTGAGTGAAACCCACGACACTGTCGTAGTTGCGCGTCGGGATACCAGCGTCGTTGCCGACACGGACGAGACGCAGACCCAGTCGAGGCGCTGCGACACCGGAGAAATCACCTTGCAGCTGAACGTCATCGTTCAGCTTGATGAATCCGTAGTCGAAGCGGTTGGTCTGACCGACCCCCTGCACCGTCATCTTGCTGACGGCACCCGTGCCGATCAACACGCGGTTGCCGCTGGGGACGACCAGTCCGACCCCCTTCAGCTTGGTCATGGGCTGACCCACGACCACACAGTGGCCAGCGGTGAGCGCGACCTTGTTGCCGTGGCTGTCGTAGCCGACAGCTGCGACCGTACACAGATCGAGACCGTCACCCAGGAAGCCAATGCGATCACCCGCCCCGAGAGACACGACGGTCTCCGCTGAGCTTGCGCCCGCACCCACCGTCATGCCCAGCACGACGGTTACTGTCATCAGGATGGCGCCTGCAACGGCGCTCATCTTGGTTTTCATCATTCACCCTTTCAGGTAGGTAGTCTGTGCGATTTGCACATCCGCTATATTACTGCCTATCGCGCAGTTTGTCAATACTTATGACTCGACAATCTTGAGTGACAATTCACCCAGTTGCGCTCCATCGATACTGCTCGGTGACTGCATCATCACATCTACACCCGAGCCGTTTTTTGGAAACGCCACGACTTCGCGAATATTGTGCTCGCCCGTCAGCACCATAAAGATACGGTCGATACCAAATGCACAGCCCGCATGTGGCGGTGCACCAAATTTAAAGGCGGTGAGCATGGCGCCGAACTTTTCTTCGACATACTCTCTGGCGTAGCCAAGCAGTCCGAATGCTTCGTACATAACTTCTGGATTGTGATTGCGCACCGCGCCGCTACAAATTTCGTAGCCGTTCATCACCATGTCGTATTGGTCGGCTACCAACGCCAATTTTTGCTCGTCTGTCTCGGCTGCGCGCAAAGCTTCTACGCCACCACGCGGCATACTAAATGGATTGTGACCAAAGTCGACTTTGCGTGCTGTTTCGTCGTATTCGTAAAACGGGAAATCAACAATCCAGGCCAGCGCGACTTTGTTCGGGTCCTTGAGCTCAAAATGGTCGGCAAATTCGCTACGCAGACGACCCAGTACTTTGTTTACCACCGCACGCTTATCAGTGCCAAAGAAGACTGCATCGCCATCGGTTGCACCTGTTTGCAATTGAATAGCCGTCAGTTCGTCGGCCGTCAAAAACTTGGCAATTGGCGATACAGACTCGCCGTTTTCGTATTTGATGTAGGCCAAGCCGCCCGCGCCTTCTTGCTTAGCAATTTCCGTAAATCCATCGATTTGCTTACGGCTCAGGCTTGCACCGCCAGGCACGCAAATTGCCTTGACCACGCCGCCGCTCTCGAGTGTGCCTTTGAATACACCAAACTCAGTCCCGCCGAGATCATCAGACAAATCAATCAGCTCCATGCCAAATCGCAAATCTGGCTTATCACTGCCGTAGCGATCCATAGCTTCTTGATACGGAATCCGTGGAATCGTCTCGCTGACGAGTGTTTTGCCACCAAAATCTGTCGCTAAGTTTTTAATGAGCGGCTCCATCTCGCTGCGCACAACTTCGCCGTCATCGACAAACGCCATCTCGAGATCGAGCTGGTAGAAGTCACCATACAGACGGTCTGCTCGCGGGTCTTCGTCGCGAAAACACGTGGCGATTTGGTAGTAGCGTGGCACGCCACCTACCATCAAAAGCTGCTTGAACTGCTGCGGGGCCTGGGGTAAGGCGTAGAATTTACCAGGGTGTACGCGGCTTGGCACCAGGAAGTCGCGCGCGCCTTCTGGGCTGGAATTTGCCAAAATCGGCGTCGTCACTTCTGTAAACTCATGCTCGTCCATATACTGGCGTAGTACTTTATAATACTCCGAACGCCTGCGAAGCGTGTTTTGCATACTTGGGCGACGCAAATCAAGATAGCGATATTTAAGTCGCAACTCCTCGCCAGATTGTTGGCCTTCATCGCGCGTCGCTACCGGTAACGGTTCGGATTTGTTGAGGACTTCGAGCGTGTCGACGACAATTTCTATGCCACCTGTCGCGATATTTGGATTCTTCAGTCCTTCTTCTCGGCTCTTCACCGTGCCATTCGCACGCAACACATACTCGTCGCGTACATGCTCGGCCAAGCCAAACGCCTCGCGCTGCTCTGGATTAATCACCAGCTGCACAATACCTGTGTGATCACGCAAATCAATAAAAATCAGCCCGCCATGGTCGCGGCGGCTATTTACCCAGCCACTGACAGAAATAGTTTGGTCGATATACTCTGGCGTGTTAGTAGAAAGAATTCGTTGCATATGGGGTATATTTTACCACGAATAACAGAGATGCACCAGAAAGAACAAACTTCTTGAATTAAATAACCTCCGTAAAAGTTAGCCTTTGTGCTGGCGTTTTTGTTACTTCAATCCTTATCTATAGATAGCATGTTTTGTACTACGCAGTGATAAAGATTCAAGGGTTTGCCGCCGAGACGGAGATAGGAGCGCTCATGATGAGCTGCATCGACCATCTCCGCCTCTGGCGGGTGAGAGATTGCTGCAGGTGATCCTGCTTATTTGCCTGAAATCTCAAATTAGGCGTCCTTGCTTTAGTTTTTCGACGTCGTCAAGGTTGACGTCTGGCCGGGTCAGAACGTGCGGTGCGTGATCTGCACCCCCTGTCCGACCCGTCGGACTTTCAGTCCGCGGTACCCGCTTTTGCGCGGGATGCGGCTGACGATCCGCTGTCCCTTCTTGGCGAAGGGACGGATGGTCGTGACGGTGTAGCGAGTCATTGTAGACTCCTTTCTTGTCCGTTTGGACAAAAGTAGCTCTACTTCT
>JAPUEH010000006.1 GCA_027492635.1 Candidatus Saccharimonadota bacterium | reverse complement strand
GCGTCTCCCGGTCCCCCGCAATCTGCGTAAGGCGGATTGCGGGGGACTCCCCTACTTTAATTGCTATAATAATATTAGTATAACAACGTATTAAAACTATGACATCAGAGACATCTAATCAATCCGAGGAGTTACGTCTCCGCAAGCAAGTCTTTGCGGAGCCTTCTTCGCGTGATATTAGGCCAGCTATGGTTAATTACTTGAAGCTTTTATCGCAGAGAATTGACTCGCTTACTTCAGAGGAGCTCATAGGAGGCGAAGGGCATAGTGTTGCCATGGATATTACCGGCGCACTTGCTTTTCAAGGTGCAGATGGCGTGAATGGTGATGATTGGGTCACCCGCGACGAAGAGCCTGAACTATATGAAATATTAAATGTTGCGGCTATGCTTGATGAAGATTCTGAAGATTTTGCTAATTGGAAAAAACTCAGTCTATTGCTTCAGAGTCTTGAATAGTTCAAGAGGTATGTATTGAGAATACTTGAGAGCCTTGTCGGCTCTCTTTTTGTCTATGTGCTCAACTTTGACCATTTGTGGTGAATTGCCTCTTCGACTTCTTCATCGGTCACACCTTGGTTGTGAAGATACGTGATGGCTCGGTTGCTGCTGGCAGCGATAGATTTTTGTGCGAGATAGCCGAGATATGGCGCAAGTTCGTCATGATGTTTGGCGAGCAGCGCATCAACTTTGTCGGCGTTTTGTGTGCGGTAGTGTTCGTACTTGCCAATTATTTTTGCGTATGCAGCCTCGTCAAACACAGGTTCTTTGTAGCTCATCTGTATTGTCGCAAGGGCTTTGACGGCTTTGCGTGCAATGATCATTTGTGCACGGTAGTACTGGAGTTTCTCGGCTATTGAAAGGTGCGCGCGTTTGCCTGACGGAAACATCTGTAAGAAGTTTACCAAATGCTCAAAGACATCTTTGTGGTCGATTGACGTGCCGGGGTCGATCGTTTCATGTTGTGCGTCCTCTATTTTTTCGGTTTGTACGTTGAGTTTGCTGTGGATTTTTCGGTAGACACGCTCGCTAATTTCTCCGTTTACATAGAGCTGGCGCGCAGTAAACTTCTCGACATGAATCGCCATGAGGTGCAGGGATTGCTCAAAAAGCTTTTTGCCGTGTGCTTCACTAAGCCTGTCGCGTGCGGCGCGAGCTGAGAGGATTTTGTGATCAAGTAGCTGTTTTAATTTGCGGTATTCGCTTGCATCGACAAAGCCTTTTGTCTTGTGGGTTTTGAAACGTTCGCGTTCGGTGAGTAAGTAGTAGACGCCCAGGTCTGCCTCTTGCGCTTCGGATAGCGGCTCTGGCTGGTCGAGACCAAGTTTGCGCATGATAGGTTTGATAAGCGGTGCTTTGATGAACAGCGTGGCCAAAATACAACCGATTGTGAGCGCGAGTAAAAACTCTTTTGGCGAGTAATCATAGTTCCAGCCGGCAACCGTAAAATTATCGGGGATGAGCAGCACGATAATGATGGCTAATGCTCCGCGTAAGCTACCCCACGCAAGCAGGAGTTGCCAAGACTGTGGGATTGGTTTTTCAAGCTTGAGCGAGTTGAGCGGCGATACGACAGAATAGACTGCTACGACGCGTACGAGCGCAACAATGAGTACCGTGACGAGAATCGGCAGCCATAGGGTTCGTATATCAACTCCAGATGATGCAAAGAGAAGTCCAGCCAAGATGAACACGAGCGAGTTGGCGATAAACGCCATATGTTCGATAAACTTACTGAGGTATTGATCGGTTTTTGGCGAAAGCGTATGACGAGCGTAGTTGCCAAGAAATAAACTAGTAACCGTCGTCGCGATGATCGATGACACATGAACTGGCAAGCCAAAGAGGCCGTGTTCGTTGATGAGTTCGCTCAAGATAAACACGAAGTGCGCCGAGATAATAAGAAGCGTAACAGTTGCAAATTCATTGGCACGCGTAAAGCGTACCGCGCGCGAAAAAAGCATTGCCATACCGAGACCAAGGATGATGCCGAACACCACCATGCCGACAAACATCGCGATACCTTCAAAGATGGTTTCTGTACCATGAAATCCGCTGGTAGCTGCAGCCAAGATGACCATAAATAGCGCGACGGCTGTACCATCATTGAAGAGGCTTTCACCCTCGAATATCATAGTGAGTCGCCGCGGTGCACCACATTCCTTGAAAAGTGCGAGGACTGCCACAGGGTCGGTCGACGAAATAATTGCACCAAAGAGCAGCGCGATGACAAATGGTACATCGAACCCTATAAGCGGAAGAATTGCCCAGATTGCACAGGCAATGAGAAGTGTAGACACCAGCAATCCAACGATTGCAAGAAGGACAATTGACCATGCGCTATCAATCATCTTGCGCACGTTCATGTTGAATGCAGATTCAAAAATCAGCACGGGCAAAAAAATGTAAAACAAAAGCTCTGGCGTGAGCTGGATATCATCGAGAAATCCAAACACGCTTTCGAGATATGGGAGCTTCACGATAGGTACAAGCAAGAGCCCGACAAGTACAAGTAATACTGTATAGGGTACGTTGGTGCGTTTGGCGATGAAAAACACGCCTGTAGAAAGTGCAAGCAATGTAAAAAGTGCGAGCACTGCGGTGATAGATAGTTCCATAGATATTTTTGTCCTTTATTCTTTTTTACTATACCCTTGGCGATTCGTGCATGCAATAGTATTTACGCATGAAGAGACCCCGCTTTCGACGCTGAAAGCGGGGCGGGTCTTCTACTTCCCTTCTCTAGGATTGCTTGCGAATACCGAGTACTCGTGTCATGATGAACGCGATGAGTAGTCCGACAGGGAGCGACAAAAGCGCACCCATTTTTGCTTGGCTCGCTACCTCGCCGTCAAAGGCAACGCCCGCGACGAATACGGCAACGGTAAAACCGATACCGGCGATAGCGGCCACGATCGGCAGTTGCTTGAACTGCATGCCGGCTGGCAGTCGCAGGCCGCATCGCATACCAACGTACGCGAAACCGAGTACGCCGACAATCTTGCCAACAATCAGCGCCGTGAGAATGGTCCATGCGGTCGAATCGGGCGGCGTCAGAGCGATGCCGGCGTTGGCAAAACCAAATACCAGCAGGATGACTCCAGTCCAAGGTGCAACTGCATGTTCCATCTCGCTGAGCGAGTCGTGTTGATACAGCTCTCGTGGACTCAAGAAACCGAGGTCGGTTGCTCCGTGGGGCATCGCCAGCACGACTGGTACAAGCGCCATTGCCGGTTCGACACCAAGCCACAAGAATCCAAACCAGCTGATGGCACCGAGAATACCGATATACCAGTACCACTTCTTGATGCCGAGACCGCGAAACAGCCAGGATGCGCCAAGCACGAGTACCAGCAGACCCACGAACGCAAGCCAGTTGACACCGCCCGAATACACGAGCGGAATCATCACCAGGCCGATGCCATCATCGACGACAGCGATCGTAAGCAGCAGTGTGACTGCTGGATGAGTCGATCCGCCCAGCAGTAGTCTCGCTGCGAGCAGCGCAAACGCGATGTCGGTTGCAGTCGGCACGACAAAACCTTTGGTAATACCGAGCGACAGCGTCATGCTGATTCCGACAAACAGTGCCGCCGGCACAATGACACCACCCGCCGTTGCGACGAGCGGCAGCAAAGCACGACTCCGACCATGGAGCGCACCGCCTGGCAGCAAACTCTCTCGCACTTCTTTTGCGGCGATGGCGAAAAAGAACGGCATCAACATCTCGTTTGCGAGAAAATGCAGATTGACATGTTTGTCGCCGAGCCACTCGGGCAGTGCGAACAGGTCGGTGTGAGTCGTGGCATCGTACCAAGATGATGCAAAGAGCACCAGTAGGATAGCGGTGCCCGCCCCTACCAGTACCCATTCGGGTGTGATGACGCGGGCAACTTTTTGTCGAAACATCGGCACTCCTTTCCGGAGTGAGTAGGAGGATGTAGAAGAACTGTAGGCACGTCGGTGTGCCTACGCACTTATATATTATAGTATTATAATTTATAAAAAGCAACTACCCTATTGGCATGGTATACAGCTATTTATTGAGTGTTTACGAGGGTCTCTGTCATAGTTGGTTAATTATAATAATTGGCTGCAACTAGAAAACGGCATGTGTTTGGGCTTTTCTATCTCGTTTGACGTCTGCGCTCTTTGGCAACTTGACTATATGCGAGATTGACAGTTGCCAACGGGATCTGTGTGGTTTCAACGATAAAATACATAAAATCTACAGGATCGCCATATTCGGGCTTCCAATCGTCCCAAAGAGATTCAATCTTTGCTTTAGCAAAAGTTACTTGTGCGGCTTTACGTGCTCTTTTTTCAATGGCTTTCTTTGTTGCGTCAGTGATGTCCCTGCCTTCAAGTCGCCTGCCTACTTCTGCTGTATATGCGCTACCTATCTCGTCGAGCCATTGTTCTTGAAAGTCCGCTACAATTGCCTGTCGTGCAACTGCACGCTCTTCCCATTCCCTAAGACTGTCCGACTCGGAAAATTCACTACCACTGCGCTTTTCATTCATAACTGCTGTACCTCATCCAAATACTGATATAGTTTTAATTATCTTTTCCGTCAGAGCGTTTGGCAAGCTTGAGCAATATAATAAATTGAACGGTGTATGATTGAGATTTGGGCTGAGAAGATGATACTTTTGCAGTATTATATACTAGACATCATGCTCCAAATCCTCCTCCACTCCTCAAAAACCATGCGTCCTGCGCCAGACGAAACGCAGCCGTATCAGCGACCGCAACTTCTGGCTGAGGCGGAAAAGTTGGCGAACTACTTAGCATCGCTCAATGTAGCACAGATTGCGCAAACGATGAAGCTTTCGGATAAAAAAGCTGCCGAAACAGAAATGCTACTAAAAAGCTGGTCGAGGGGTGCGATGCAGACTCGCCCTGCGCTCGACGTGTTTATCGGCGATATCTATAGCGGCCTACAAGTGCAGTCGTTGTCGCCAGCCGATCGCGACTATGCGAATAAACATTTGCTGATTCTTTCGGGGCTTTACGGTGGACTTCGCGCGCTCGATAGCGTGGCGCCGTATCGTCTAGAAATGGGTTACAAATTACCCGACGAGCCGTATCGAAATTTGTATAAATTTTGGGGTGATAAAATCGCCCAGCTGTTGCCGCAGGATACATCGCTTGTCGTCAATCTTTCGGCAGTAGAATACACAAAAGCCCTACTCCCCTATCTCGATACGCCTGTCGTCGCGCCGAAGTTTTTGACGGTCAGTGCCAAAACCGGCGAGCCAACGTTTGTAACGGTGCACGCCAAGATTGCGCGCGGTGCGTTTGCGCACTGGCTGATTGCAAATCGTGTGCAAAATACGGCACAGCTACGAGAGTTTGACAAGCTGGGCTATAAATATGATACGGCCAGTAGTACGCCTGACACACCCGTATTTATTTGCGAAGAATTTGGCGGGCTCGGCCTGAGCGTTCGGCTTTCGTAATATGCTCTGCTATGGCGCGCGATGCGGCGGGTACAAGTGCGCCGCTGAGTTCGTGGCTAGATATAGCGCGACGCAATGTGACGTTTGACATAGTTTTTGCGAGGTAGCGTAGGTTTTTGGTGACGACGAGCGGATCGAGACGGCCATGTACGATGGTAATGGGTAGCGAGAGTTTTTCTGCGTCATCCATCGACGTTTGGTTGACGATGGCGGTCTGGAGGGTAGCCATGTAGCTACCAACGTTTTCACTGGTGACGTTGAATACGTTGTTGACGAGCTTGTATTTCATAGCGATAGCAGCAAGCTGCACGAACTCGTCTGGCTTTTGATCGACACTACGATAGATTTTGCGGAGCATGGCATCGGGTCTGATGAGTAGCTGTTTGGTAGTGGGATCTTCTGGGCGATAAAACGGTGGACTTACTAGTACAAGAGATTTGACGAGTAGCGGATAGCGTTTGGCGATTTCTACGCCAATGAGCGCACCGAGCGAGTGTCCGACGATGATGACACGACCAGGAATGCCGAGCGAAAGATAGGTCTGCAAAATACTCCTCGCCTGTTCGTGCGCACTGTACTCTATCCAGTGCGGCCGCGGCGACCTGCCAAATCCAAGCAAGTCGATCGTGATAATGCGTACATCTTGGGGTAGTGTGTGAATCACTGAATCCCACGAATGTCCATTGTTGCCAATACCATGGAGCATGAGTAGTGTGGCGCGTGGGCGTGGAGGGTCTTGCACAACGTCTGCGTGAAGCTTGTAGGGAATGTGGAGCCAGCGATGGATAAGCGTGTCAAACATAATCTTGACTTCTATTGTACTCGGATGTTTGTTAGACTAACAGTAGACAATATAAGGAGCAATACAAACAATGAAAATCTGGCCATTTGGTCGCAAGAAAGCTATGGACTCTAGTGTAGTGCAAGAGTTGCCGCTTATCGAAAAATTTGGCGAAACACTCACGCCAAATATGCGCGCACTTCGCATGATGACAACGATGGCTGAACAGCTGCTTTCGATGGGTGTGTCGGCGAATAGCGTTGTGTCAAAAGCGTTGGATGTGACGGACATGTATTGTAAAAAACCAGTATATATCGATATTAGCGCCAATGTTATTATGGTGTCGCAGCTACGCGGCATTGAACGCGAACCACTCACGATTATTCGCCCAGTGGTGCTGCGCGATATCAATTATATGACGATTCAGTCGATTCAAAACCTGATTTTCGAAATTCGCAAAGGTGAGCATACGCTTGATGAAGCAGAACGATTACTGGAAGAGATTCTCGATGCGCCAAAGAAGTTTCCATGGTGGGTGGTGATGTTTGGCAATGCGTCTATCGTCGCTGGTGTGACACTGCTGTATACGAGTGACTGGCATGTGATATTGACGACATTTGGTATCGGGATAGTGATCGATCGTCTGCTGGCATTATTGGTCAAGCTTTCGATTCCGCCGTTTTTTCGACAAATTGTCGCAGCGGCGAGTATCACGCTCATTGCGGCGAGTATCAATGCACTGGCGCAGCACGGGTTTGAATTTTTTGCTGGTATCAACCCTACTCTGCTGGTAGTAGGTGGGGTGGTAATGCTTGTGGCGGGACTGGTAATTGTAGGCGCAATTCAGGATGCGATCGATGAGTACTATGTGACGGCGAATGCGCGCATTACAAAAGTTGCAATGCAGACAGCTGGTATTGTGATTGGTATTTTGGGTGCACTCTATGCGGCGCGTAAACTTGGCATCGGTATTGCGGTATCGTCTGATCCGCTGACGCCAAATGCGTTTGAGTTTATGGTGATTGGCTCGGCTATCGCGGCGGCTGGCTATGCGTTATCTGGGCAGACGCGGCGACGCGCGATTCTCGGCATCGGGCTAATCGGCGGGTGTAGCTATGTTATTATGTCGTACGCGATGGAGCAGCTAGGCATTTCGTACATACCGGCGAGTGGTATAGCGGCATTGTTTGTCGGCCTTGTAGCGGCGTTGATTTCAAGGTTTTGGCGCACACCATCCGTGGGGATTATTGCAGGTGGTATTGTGCCGCTTGTGCCAGGGCTTATGTTGTACAGAGGACTCATGCAGACGATTCAGTATCCACCAGGAGACCCGCTCTTTTTTAAGGCAATCGGTACCTTGTTTTCGGCGGCGGCTGTCGCGCTTACGATTGCCGCGGGCGCATCACTTGGCAGCATGATTGGCCGTCCGATTCGTCAGCGTGTTGCATCTGAGCGTAATACAGCGCCGTTTGCTGAGTTTATGCAGCGGCAATTTGCACCAAAGTATTCTTCCCGACTCGCTGGACTAGCCCTCAATTGGCCGATATGGCGAGGTCGCAAACATACACTACATGACAAAGCTGCAATGAGTAGCGATGAGAGTGTTACTAACGAAAAAGATATATAAACAGTGCTATATATTGTCATATAGCAATAGATATAGCGTACTAACTGTCGAATAACTGACCGAATTATGCTACGCTAGATAGTATGAATACGAAACTAGAAGGTACAAAACTAGCAAATTTCGACCCTATTAAAAAGGTTGAGCAATTAGAAATTATCGACATTGTTGTTGGTACTGGTGACGAAGTGCCAGCTGGAGGCACGGTGACAGCACATTATACTGGTGCGCTCTGCGCGGATGGGACTATTTTTCAAAGTAGTCATGATTTTGGCGAAGCAGTGACGTTTCCGCTTGACCGTGTCATTGCCGGCTGGACGGAAGGTGTCCCTGGTATGAAAATTGGTGGCACGCGCCGGCTCATTATACCTTCGGAAAAAGCCTACGGCTCAGTACGCGCAGCCGCCAACATCCCGCCAAACAGCGACTTGGTGTTTGATATCGAACTTGTTGCGCTTAACTAGTTTTGGATGATATTCTCTTCTTTGGCGCGAGTATAGTCTATGTTCCATACATAGTCATTTTTGAGCTTGACATGCGCTGGATCAAATAAGCCAGTGTTGTACTGATGTATTGCTATTTCTGGTTTTAGTTGGGCTGTTGAGTAAGCGGATTTGAAGTCTAGGTTGAGTATCTGTAGTTTATCAATAAGATGCAGAAGCAATTCGTTCGACGTATGCTTATCCATAGTTGCTCCTTCGACAAGCTCAACGGCAATCTGCAGATGCTTGCGTGCTTCGGCATCCTCATAGCTAATGAGGCGGAATGTATTGATGAGCGCATTGTAGCGGCTATGTTCGGCAATGATTTGTTTAACTTCTTCTGGCCCGACAACTGCTCCGTTATAGTCGACTGATAGATCACTGCGTCCATAGTGAAAAACGACAGAGAAATCTAGCTGGATATTTTTGAGCAGGTGTTTGTAGCCATTTTTCTCCAGTAAACTTTTGAGTTTGTAGAATTCTATAGAATGTCCCAGATCGTGAATATTGTAGCGTATGCGAGGGCTTATGTTCTCGGCACGTGCGATTGTGACGACAAGCTCGCCGTTGTCATTTGTCTCAAAAAGATAGTCGTATGGGTTAAATTGGAAAATCATCGGAATAATCCCGCGTGTCTCCACGAGAAGTAGTTGTCGTAGTTTGGCATCTTCTAAGAGCGCATTGCGCAGACCAATTGTAAAATCGGTTTCGTGTGCAATATTGATTTCAAGATCAGACGCTCCGTAAGAGCCTATGACGCTACCAAAGTATTGCAGTAGATATTTCCGCATGTCTTCACTCATACCTTCGCCACCGTACAGTGCATTGATATTGTACTTCTTCCAGTCGATCTCACTTGACTCGGTAAGCTTTCGCAAAAAAGGAGGATAGCCTAAGATAACGTAGTTGAAGTCGGGGCCAAGCTCATTGAGTGTGTCGACAACTTTGATGATATCGGGGCCAATGGACTTCACTCTACTGATGCCTATGAGCGACATACTTGTATTGAAACCTGTCGCCCATGCACCCATGGAGAAAGTGTTTAGTACAATAGGGCTATCTCCCTCAAGGTATTCGCCAAACGCAACTTGCATAACTCGTTGGATGCAGCGTCGTTCTTTTGGCCCACGTACCCAGCTGGTCGGCTTACCGCTGCTACCGGAAGATTCATCAAACATCACTCCTCTTTTTGGCAAGTCGCGATTATAGAGTTTGTCGACAAGACTGTATGGTTTGATGTAGGTCGTTTTATCTATTTCGGGAATGTCGCCCAAATTGGTGTGGCTCCAACCGACTACCGGCTTGTTATGAGGGTGTTTGTCTAGAAAATCACGATAGGCGGGTACTTGTTTGCGTGCTTTGTCATAGGTTCGTACTGTACGAATCTTACCTGCTATGACACGGAAATTACCAATGTGTGGTGATAGAAAGACGCGATGTACGCTTGGTCCAGTATCTATGTACCATAGTAGCTTGTCAAAAAGATTAAAAAAGTGAGTATAGAGATAGTGAATCATGAGGGTTCCTTTGGGCTAATGAGGTGTTGATTGTACGGGATGCGCTCGCTGCGTATTGGTGGATCGGATGCACCCGCTCGAAATATAAAGACAACAAAACTCTCTTCGGCTTCCTCGGTTGCTGCAACAAGTGAAAGGAAGTCGCGATGTGCATCCGGGTTGGCGACTATCGTACCGAATGGATGTAAATAATAGTTGTTACGAGTAAGACTAAGCCACAGTTGCATAATGGTTTTGCCAATCAAAAACGCGTTTTGTTCTGTCCGAAACGGTGCGGCGAGATAACCTACTGTGCTGTCATCCCGCATTGTTCGTAGATAGTATTGTTTGATACACCAAGACAAAACTGGCACACGCAATATAGGATAGTGATTGACAATAAACTTTAATAGTTGCCCGTTGAGTTCCATGCAGTCGTATGACAGGCCATCGCGTGTGGTTGTTTTTTCTTGATGAGAATAACGCAGCCAATGATTGAGCTCTTCTCGAACGGCGGGCACAAACATGTCATCAAATACGGCACGCTGGTTGAGCCAAATAATCTCCTGCCCTACTTCATGTGGTAGCAGGTGAAGTTGTATGTCATCATGTGATGCAATCTGCGTGAGCGATTGTCGCTCAGTTGTCGTAAGTCCCCGCCGATATTTTTTTCGTGAGGTCTGACGTGTGCGAATATCTTGCTCGAGTTGTGTATCAGGTGGCTGCGTGTTCCAAGTTATGCTTATGACGGCGAATTGTGATTTGCCTTCTGTGTGTAGACTATCTCGCTTTGGAAGTTGTTGCTCTATGGAAATTGTATGGCCAAGTGCTCGTCCGCATGCTTCTAGGTGGGCTGCAAACACACCCATGGTCACAAAGCTAAATAAAAAGGATATTTCTGTTGATTGAAGGCCTCGCTCGTGATTGAAGTAGGCCTCGTAATTTGTTGGTGAGATCGTTTGCAAGGTGATAGGTTGGCCGTTGTGAGGTGATGGATAAAGGTTTGCAAGCTCAAGTAGGGTGTCAGCATAGTTTGGATGTAGTGCCATGGTGAGATTATACCATTAGCGGGATTGATACAACAGGTCTGAGCGTATTTTTTAACTAGCGGCATACTGGTATATACTTTATGTATGCTTGAGCATCATATCCAAAAAAATATTGTATATACCTTGGCATTTTCTGATGGGATGCGCTTTGGTGAGCTTAAGCCTGATGATTTGGAGAACAAAGCGTTTGACTATCATCTCAAAAAAGTCATCAAAGCTGGATTGGTAGAAAAAACGAGCGAAGGACTCTACGCACTAACAAGCGAAGGTAAGCGTGTCGGCAAAGGTGCGCTCAAAAAGCAAACACGCATGATTGATCGCGCCTATTCCACTCTACTGCTTGCTATCCGTCGGTCGAGTGACGGTGCGTGGCTGCTCATGCGGCGCAAGAGTCAACCGCTGATTGGCCTGACGGGCTTTATGAATGCGTCGCCTGTTGCTGGGGAGAAGATTGTTGAGACGGCCGCGCAAATATGCCGGGAGCAGACGGGACTTGCCGGCGAGTTCGTAGTGCATGGTGGCGGGTATTTCCGCGTCTATCGCGAGGGATCTCTCGAAAGCTTCATCCATTTTACACTCCTGGTGTGCAATGATATTCAGGGAGAGTTGCACCAAAACAGCTCACTAGCGGAATACTACTGGGATATGCATCCCGATTGGTCGGCACCGGAAATGTTACCGAACACTCAAACACTTCGCAAAATGCTTGAAGCTCCCGCGGGATGTTTTGAAGATCAAACGTTTGATATTTAGTGGTGTGCTGAGTGAGTGTTGCTACCATTTTTTGCTCCTTGCTTATGTTCTATTACTAGTATGATCTCTGGCTACTTAGAAAGCAGTGAATACTTTTTCACTAAATTGTAGGGAGGGTTTACCCTCCCGCTACTACGTCGAAATGAATTTGCAAGTAGCAGCCGCCCCTAAAGGCTACGCTTCCGCTTGCTTGTATAATCACGCAGAAGCGTATTGGAAAAATAGACGGCTCCCGCACGGCCGTCTATTTTTGTGGTGTTTTACGTTCTGAGCGACTGCTCTGGGTTTTCTGCTAGCGCATGCTCGTAGGCGTGCCGCACGGCTGTTGGTGCTGTTCGCCGAATGCGTACCGCCACAGGTGAATCTGGTTCGGCGAGTTGCGCGACACTTGGTAGTGCACTATCTTCTCTCCCTCGCTCGGCTACCTCGTCGAGTAACTCAAGTGATGCGTCGCGCACAAGTAGCTGTATATCGACGGGATGAAGGTGTGAAAACCGGCCTGGCATATCATGGACACGCGAATGGAGTGCGGCATTTGCCAGCTTACGCCCGATATGGCGGCCAAGATTGTGGCCACGTTCCGGGTCGCTATCACTGTTCAAGACGTTGAGTCGCACAAGCGCAAGCGAGCCTGCGATTTCGGTGAATTTGTGCATGCGAGCCTCGTGTTCTTCGTGTGTGATGTAGCGACGTTCGCTAGTGAGCGTACGATCGCCGTCAGCAACAAGTCCCATCGTCAGCTGACTATACATAGTCGTGCCGTTGTTGAGTCCATAGTAGCCAGAACCAATACCTGTATGTTCGCGAATTTCGCTGGCAGCGCGCTGTTCGGCAGGTGTCTCAAAACGACTTGGCGTGAGTGCATCAAAAATGGCAATTCCTCGCAGCTCTTGATTGGCAATAAGTGTGCCGGGATGTGCGCGACGTTTGGCAATAAGTGCGGGGTCATGCGCTGGATATGTTGTGTATGCCTCGATATCATCGAATTGATTTCGTGGTAGGTGTAGCTGCTTTGGTGGGTGTATAATTTCTTTCATATTGTTAGTTTGTCATGGTATGCATGTCGAATCAGTGAATATTTTTTCACTAACTATATAAAAACAGCCTCTTGTGTGGCAGAGGCTGTTTTTGGCAAGCGATAACTAATCTTCTACAAGTGCTTGAAACTTGTTGGCGAGCACAATAAGTACAACACCTTGCACGATAGCATAGAGTCCTACGACCCATAGGAATGCCAAGCCGCCTGCCGCAGGGTGCAGCAAGACGACAACACCGGCAGCTAGCCCAAGCAGTGCACTAATGATGTAAAACAATTTGTTTTCGCGCACGGCTATATCATTGCTGAAGAACGCCTGTACGAGGTCGACGACACCACGAATTACAAATGTGAATCCGATAAAGAGGATGAGCCATGCGAGTGTCGTGTCGGGGTTGCGCACAAGGTAGACGCCGAGACCCAGTACGGCGATACCAAACACGAGCTCAAGCCACCAAAGACCGGTTTTGCCAATGCCAATAAGACTCTGAACTAGTAATGAAATGCCCCAAATGAGTACGAACATTCCAAACAATGTTGCAACAATTGAGGCTGTGGCGCCTGGCCAAAACAGTGCGGCAATACCAAACAAAATTGCCAATACTCCTTGTGTGACGACCAACCCCACCAGTGGTCGTGTATACGAACTTACTTCTTGTTCCGCCATAATAATCTCCCGTTTATGGTATGCCACTAGTATACGCCTATTTGTTATTTTGTATAGCCAAAAACTGCACCCCCGTTAGAGAAGGTGCAGTTGGTGATTACGCACTCATGTCGAGTAATGTCCAGTTTCCATGTGCACCTTCGCGTATCCAGAACTGCCTATTGCCGTCGGTGAGCGTCAAGATGTGCGTTTGGTGCTCACCTTTTTTGACCGTACAGCTAAGTCCGCGATCTACGAATTCGTATGTTTGGCCATTGAGTTCGATACGAGTTGGGTAGGCACGCATGTTATGCCCAAAACTCATGCGAGTAACGTTGACTGGTTGGTTTTTGAAGTGTTTCATTGTTTCTACTCCTGACTCTTTTCTCCTCGAGAAAAGGGCTAAAACTTGATGATTTAGCGAACGGATTTTGGAGTATTCCAGCGGTGGATAGGAGTAGCTGACCGCTCGTATAGAATCTTGATTCTAAAGCCCACTCTTTTTACCACGTTGGAGGTGTTAAGACGTCTTTTTCGGACGTTAATCGCGTATACTATAGCTTGCGAGTGAAAAGGTTTTACCAGTACTCACATAGCCATACCTAGTATAGCGTGGCGTGCTGCTTGGGTGTCAAGTAGGTGTATATTGTAAAAAATATTGTGCATCGGTATCATAAGGCTATGCAGAAGAAAAAACAAACATTCAATAGAAAAGCATTTCTCAAGATTATCATTCCTTTTGCTGTTGTCATGCTTTTTGTGGCTGCAGGGGTGGGATATTTGCTATACATGAAACAAGCGTCGCAGCAAAACATTAGTCCTACTACTCTAGCGATGCTGCAGGGTAGCATAAGGAGTATGATTCATCTCGCCCCTGTCGATGCGCGCACCGGCGACACATATTTCCCCGCGATGAAACTTTATATACCAGCGAATGTTGAGCGGTATGGTGTTGATGATTTTACCTATGGAATTGCTGAGTATGATAGCGAAAAAGGCGATCCGCTTGCCATTAGCGTCGGTCGCGCGGCAATTGGTGAGACTGCGGCTATGGGCCTGGTGAATGCCTTTTCTGATACGGAATTATTTGCTATGATGGCGCATGCAAATGCCTGCGCCAAAGGTATGACCCTTACCCTTTCTCCGCTGAAGAATCTCGAAGGTCGCAAATTGCATCACAAACAGTTGCTTAATGATGGACGATCGCTGTATGTATACTATAACCCGGACTGTGCTGATTTAAGAGAGTTTGGGTTTGAGCTGGAGCGGATGCGGTCGTATTAATTTTTTTAAACTGCGACTATAGAGTATCCCACGAAAATAGACCCATCGCGTGATGAGTCTATTTTCGTGGTGACCTCACGGAGAATCGAACTCCGATTGCCAGGATGAGAACCTGATGTCCTAACCGTTAGACGATGAGGCCAAGCGGTGAGTGAAATTGTTGGCAAAAACTAGCTTGCTCATTTTTGTAATCATTCTCAACTACAATATTCTATCAAATAAGCCTGTATGAGTAAAGTCTACTTGGCAAGCTGTTCGATGATACCAAGTAACTTGCGTGGTGTAATGTCAGCTTTGATGAGATAGCCATCTGCTCGGTGCTCCATTGCCATGCGCGACTCTTCATCCTGCTCAAAGTTTGTGAGTACGAGCACTTTGGAGTTTGGGATCATGTCATGATTTCCTGAACGTAGAGTCTTGAGGATATCGCTACCCTTGCGCTCTGGAAGCATTACATCAAGCAATATAAGGTCGTACGGCTTGTTGCGTGCTGCTACGAGGCCGTCATTACCGCTAATCATCCAGTCGACATCATAGCCTGCTTTACGCAGGCTGCGCACATACATTTCTCCTATGAGCCTGTCATCTTCGATACATAGAATTGTTTTTATTGCCATAATGATTATCCTCGGTACATATTATGGTTGCTGATCCAGTTTTGCTTTGTGTTAATCACCCCTTTGTTGTTACCATTATCGCCCGAGACGAGCTTTTGTTCAACTGTCTTGTAGATGGGCAAGCTAAAAGTAAATGTTGAACCTTTGTCTTCTGAGCTATGTACGCTAATGGTACCGCCGTGTGACTCGACGATAGCTTTGGATATATAAAGTCCAATACCTGAGCCCGCTACTTGTTCACGCGAGCGGTGGGAGCGGTAGAATTTATGGAAAAGATTATGGACAACACTGTCGGGCATACCTATGCCATTGTCGATAACGGAGATTTCAATAAAATCACCCGCCAGTGTAGCCTTGATAGTGATAATGCCACCCTCGCTACTGTATTTGATAGCATTGTCTACAAGGTTGGCAAGTACTTCTGTAATGCTGTTTGGGTCGGCTGCGACAGTCGGGAGATCGTGTGGAATATCAACAGTAAGCAGGCGCCCAAGTGTTGCGGCCCGCATCTCCATGTCGTGGGCAACAGAATCATAGATGTCGAAGACTCGCTGTTCTGAGAGTGTAATTTGGTAGTGTTTTTTGTCATAGCGTGATACATTGAGGATATTGTTGACATAGGTACTGAGCCTATTTGCAGATACAACCAAACGCCCCAGCAGAGTCTTTTGTTCGTCGGTTAGCTTGCCTTCGAGCTCCTCGTCAAACACGTCCAAATAGCCACGAATCACCGTGATTGGTCCACGTAATTCGTGGGCTGCAAAAGCAATGAAATCGAGGTCTTTTTCGTCTGGCAGGTATTGATCAGTACGGTCTTGGATGACAAGGACGACTTCTGTTTCACTGCCGCGCGAGTAGGACGCCGCGATATCATAGATACGTGGCTCTCCTGTGCTATTTGGGTCGGTGTGGACTCTTACCCAAACTTTTTGATTGTCGATTTTATCTTTTGCACAGTCTTTAAGCCAGTATTCAAATGTGATATCTCCGCTATCAAACATGAGGTCAAGTTGCTTCACTCCTTTTGGTGATGTGCGAACAGGCGCATGAGCACTTGCATACGTGATATCACCTTTTGGATTGAAGATAACCACGCTTGAAGAGGTTTGAGCGAGCGCGTTGTCGAGATCAAGTATAGTAGGTTGATCGATGGGTGCTATTTTGGCACTCGTGTGTCCAGTGTCATGTTCGTACGTGAGCGCATAGATGAGGTCAAGCATGTTTTTGGTGCCGTCCTTGGCATAGCGACCTGTGTTTGGATTTGGTGGCCTGTCGGCGGATTTTTCTCCTGCGACATACGATAGAGCTGCGGCGATTGCTCGCATTGGTTCGATGATGACACCGAGCGCAATGATATTTACGAGTAAACCAGTTACAAGCGCGAGTATCAGGAGCAACCAGAATAATGGCTCCATATGATTTAATATCTCCGCAGTAACAAGTGCGCCAGCTAGTACGCATACGCTTATAAACTGAAACACGATGACAACAGCTAAGCTCACACGATAGTGGTGCTTATAAAAGTCTTTGATTTGCGGTTTTGGCTTTACTGCCATGACGAGCCCCCTCCTTCGTTTACTGGTACCGCGGAAATCCATGTTTTGCCTCGTGGTAGTGGCAACGGTTTTCCATCTTGCTTACTTGTAAAAGAAAGCTGCTGACCCATGTTTTCTTTGTGCCATACTGCGCTCATCGCTGTGCCGCCTGCAAATATCATGGCATCGCCAGTGCCTGCCGTATGGTAATTTTCGCGCCATCCATCTTCCATGACAAGATCCATTTGCATATCGAGCACCACAACAACCTGGGCGCTCAACTGTCCTTTCTCTCGATCCATATGCGGCTCGCCGGCTTGTGAGCGAAGATATGACTTACTTCCCGTGTCATAGTTCCAGTTGCTGTTGTAGGGCGCGCTGCTCATTGTCACGTTGATTTGGTTGGCGGGTGCGGCGCTGCCGAGTGGTGAATCGCCATGCGGGAGTGGCTGCGGATTAGCTGATGTGTACCCTTTGCTCGTATTGAGCTCATTGAGCTTTGCAGAACTGGTGTAGACATTATGTGGCGCATAGCGATCGCTTGCCCGCCAGTAGGTGCTTGCGTTGAAAAACTGGTCGATGTCTTTATGGTTGCCATTGCGGACCTCTTGTAGCGAATACAGGCTGCCGCCGACGTGTGCGATACTTGGGTCGTACGGAGCAATCCAGTCAAGGTAGTACATGCGCAGACTACGCACAGGGCCGATAAGTTCTGGCTGGTTTTGCTGATAAAGCGCAGCGAATCGGGTAATTCCTCCTTCGGCGATAGCTTCGTAGACGACTTCTGCGTCCTGAAGGCCGGATTGCGGACGGGCATCCAGGCTGTTTTCAATCATGACGGCAGTAACAGTTTTTTTCGTGGTGGCTTCATCTGACAGTTCGAGTCCTGTGAGTGCGGAGTGGTATTTGGGCGCAGTAGGCTTCTTTTGGACTTCGTGCGTAAGCGGCACGTCAACCGATTGTGTCTGGGCTTGGCGAAAGATTGCAAACGCCAGTATGCTGATGACGACAGTACCTAGCCCAAGTGCGCCACAAATTGCCACAAGAGCCTTGTGACCACCCAGCCATTTACAGAAATAGTTCCAGCGTGAGGGTCGCTCGCGTTTTGTCGCAGTATGGGGTTTTTGTTGTTGCATCTATAGTGTTTAGTATAGCATAAGCGTCTAGGCTGTAGTCGCGTTGATACTTCGCTGAATCCTGGCGAGCACCGTGCTTCGTCCTAATGCCGCAAGAGTATCTGGCAGTGCGGGACTAAACGGCGCCCACGAGACACTGAGCCGAATAAGGCTAAAAAGCACACCTGGTTTTTGACCGGTAGACTCAAGGAGTGTGTTGAGCGCGGCCTGTATAGTCTCTGGATGGAAGTCGTCATCTGTAAGCTGCTCAAGAGCTTCGGCTGATTGTGTGAGTAGTGCGCGGATTTCACTGGTAGCAAGTTTCTTTAGCTGCTTGTTGTCTTGCAGGATGTTCCAATCTGGTGTGGGTTCTTCAAAGAAATAGCTGCTGAGCAGAGGTAGGTCGGCGAGCGTTTTGAGCCGATCTTGCACAAGGGCGAGTACTTCCCTCTTCTTGTCTGCGCTTGCGTGTGCGGCACTTGCTGGCCAAAACCGTTCAACACGTGTCATGAGATCGTCGAGACCTAGCAAACGGATATGTTGGCCGTTGAGCCACAAAAGTCGTTTTTCATCAAACCGTGCCGGTGATTTTTGGATTCGGTCGAGGCTGAATTTTTCGATGAGTTCTGCAGGCGTAAATACTTCTTGCTCGGTCCCGTCATTCCAACCAAGCGTCGCCAGGAAATTCATCATTGCTTCTGGCAGGTAGCCTTCATCTCCGTACACGAGAATGTCCTTTGCGCCGTCGCGCTTGCTAAGCTTTTTTTTGCCGTCGATTGCCATGACAAATGGAAGTGTCGCGAGCGTCGGACGTTCTATTTCGAGCGCTTCGTAGAGATTGAGAAATTTCGGCGTGCTGCTAATAAACTCTTGGCTGCGGAGGACATGAGTAACCTCCATCAGCATATCGTCGATGATGTGGCAAAAATTATACGTTGGATAGCCGTCAGACTTCATCAAGATGAAATCGTCAATCGCTTCTGGTCCGGTATGGAGTTCACCCATGACTGCATCTTTCCACGTGTAGGCTTTTGGTTCGGATTTGAAACGAAGCGGCTGCGTGCCGTCCCATTCGGGTGGATTTTTTGGCCGATGGTCTCGGTACAAAAACGGACGCTTGGCGGCTTTGGCTTCTTCGCGGAAGCCATCAAGCTCTGCTTTGGTATAAGGATCAGCATAGGCGCGACCGCTGGCGACGAGCCTTTTGGCCCATTCCTGATAGATGTCCAGACGATCCGACTGGAGATACGGTCCATGTGTGCCGCCCTTGTCAATCCCCTCTTGCCAGTCGATGCCAAGCCATCGCAAGCTGGCTTCTATTTGTGATATAGCACCCACTACTTCGCGGGCTTTGTCGGTATCTTCGATACGCAAAATAAATGTGCCGTTTGACTGCTGGGCGATAAGCCACGCAAACAGTGCGGTGCGCACGCCACCGACGTGCAAAAGGCCGGTCGGGCTTGGTGCAAAACGAGTTCTGATTTCTGTCATCTATCTATTTTAGCATGGGTTCTTTAGGTTTTGACAGAGATAACATACTTCTCGGGCGGCTAAACGCTAGTTGCGATTTTGCGGATCTGATCTGGTGAGAGCGGTGCATCGCCCTCAATTGTATAGAGGATTCCCCCGCTTACCCATGCGGCATTGCTGCCATAGTTGTAGATAGTGAGTCCTTTTTCCTGCGAGGTGCTATATTCGTCGCTGGATTTTTGTTTGACATAATTTTCGAGTAATGCGCTTGAGTCCCAATTGCTGCGGGATTGGTTAATCGTAAAACCACTTGCGCCTGTGTTGGCTGCAAATTGCATACGAACTTGACCGTTGCTGTAAGCGACTGGTCCATTAAGGCGGTAGCCATCAGGGTGATAGCCTGGGTATGATGCGTTGATACCAGCTTGTGCTGCGGCGACACGTACAGAGATATTTGGAACGTTGAGATACGTGAGGTAGCCTGCAAATAACACTAATGCTGCGCAGCCACACACAAGTCCTGAGATACGCTGTTTGGTTGATAGCCCGTGCTTGTGCTGTTTAGCATGATGTTTTGGTGCGTTGTCGAGCGCTTCTTGAATAACAGCTTGCTTGACGACGCTTGCTGGCGGTAATTGTTTTTTGGCCTCTGTTTTTTTGAGTGATTGCTGTTGATGAGCGCGTGTTACCGCTGGATGAGGTATGTGCGGAGTGTCAGTTTTTTCGGTAGATTGCGCTGCCACACGATTGACTGTGTGTCCTTGCTGTGTGGGCTTACGGATTGGTGTGACTACGCGAGGGCTTGTTTTTGGCGTAAGTGTCGATTTGTGGAGCGTCGTTGTGTGTGCGGGCGCCTTGACGCCATCAAGACGTCTGTTGCTTGGTCGAGAAATGGCAGGCTGTATGGTTGTAGCTGCGGTTTTTGATGTAGTGTGGGGTTTTTTGGTAAATTTACGGTTGAGCGTTTTTGAGCGTTGAGCTTTTGAATGTATGAGTTGAGCGGCTTGAGCTGATTTTTTGGAGTCTGGCTGCTTTTTTGGGGCTGCCACTGCTCGGAGTTGTTGTCGGGTTGTATGGGGCGAGACGCCATCGGACACAGGTAGCCCTGTGCGCGCATCATATTTGCGACCATTTATTGTCACTGTCTGTGTTTGACTCATCCTTATCCCCTATAGAACTATGTTAGTGCACCAAAACCGCTTATGTCTCGTAGGTGTTATTAACTATAATAGCACTTTGCCTAGTGTTTGCAACAAGTATTTAAATCCGCCTCGGAGTCATAAAATATAGCTTTTGTTTAGGAAGGGTTGTATAATTATATATAGTTATGTATCATCCACCATCCAAACGGGCTCGTTTGTGGCGTCACTTCTCCGCAGTCACAATTATGACAATTATTGTAATTTGCGGTGTTGCTATTCTTACTGCATTGACGCTTGGCTATGGGTTTAACCAGCGGGACGGTCGCATCGAACAAGGGGGTATATTGCAAATAGGTAGTACGCCGGCTGGTGCAACGATTACGACCAATGGCACGCCGTTTGGCTCTCAGACGCCTACAAAGCTCGTGTCGCAACCTGGCGATTACGCTCTCACAATCAATAGAACTGGCTATCGACAGTGGCAGAAAACCGTCCCGATTCAAGCAGGTAACATTACGTGGGCTACCTACCCTCGCCTTATTCCTGAAACACTTACGCCAGAGAAAGTCGCTGCATTTCCCGGTACAGTCAAGAGTGCGCTTGCGAGTCCATCAAGCAAGCGTTATGCGGTGCTCGCAAAACCAAGTGCTCCGATTGTGACCGTTGCGATGCTCGATAGTGAAAAAGTGACGACGAAAGAGTATGCGTTGCCCGATGATGTATATACAAAGCCGACAGAGGAGCAGCCCGCATCTGCTTTTGAGATTGAAAGCTGGACGGGCAATGAAAAAAAAGTGCTTCTCAAGCATACGTTTGGCGATCAGCAACATGAATGGCTAATTTTAAATCTAGACAAGCCCAGCGAGTCATTAAATGTTAATCGGACGTTTGGACTTGATTCTACTGTAACAAAGCCAGTTTTCTCAGAGGGTGATGGCTCTATACTGTATGCGCTTGTCGATGATACGGTTCGGATACTTAGTCTGCGCGACGAAACGATGAGTCGGCCAATTGTTGAGGGCGCGGTTGATTTTAGACTGTACGGCGATGGATTTGTGCTCTACGTTGCGAATGCAAGCAACGCCACGCAGCAGGTGGGGTATACTAAAAAAGACTATAAGAAACCGCGGGTTGTGACGACAGTTGCGTATGATGGTGTGCACAATGCCCAGTTTGATGTCGGTAAATACTATGACAAATACTACTATCTTGTCTCGCACGGTAACCAGGCTACATTATTCTCAAGTACAGGTATGCCAAATGATTTAACGTCTAAACTCAGCCTGACGCCCGTCCGGAGCCTTGAGCTCAAGAGGCCAATCATTGATACGAATATGACAGATAGCGGCCAGTTTGCAGCCATCCAAGACGGCTACAGTTTTGGGACGTACAATCTTGAGACCAAACAAGTAGCTTCGACTCAACTGGCGGAAGCATCTGCTCCTTTACCACAAAAATTAAAATACCTTGATGGGTTTTTGTTGTGGGGTGCTCACGAGGGGCAACTTCGTACATATGAGTTTGATGGAGCAAATCAGAATGATATCATGCCAGTTGTGCCCGAATTGGGTGCAACTCTGAGTCCATCGGCAAAGTATATGTACGCATTTGCTCATGAAGGCGATGGAATCGTATTGACGCGAGTCCAGCTTCTCGACATCGAACAATAAAGACTGACTTGCCAAGTTTATTGTAAAGCAACGAGTTGAGAACCTCGTGCTCTTGCAGCACCGGTGTCACAATAACGGCTAGCGTGCCCCGAACAATCGCTCCAAGAACGTTGGCGATGTGCCAGTAAACTCTGCAGAAGAAGCGGAAGTTACTTGCTGCGAAGGCGCGGGTTTTGTTGCTGCGCTCGGATCGGGACTTACCTGCTTTGCAAAAATAAGCAGACGTTTTTCGGCTGTACCGAGCGGCGTACAAGTAATGAGGGTAATAACAGGATCGCTGCCCGTGTAGTTGAGGGCGGAAATATCTTTTGGATCCACAACTTTTGTGTCAAACACCTTGTAGCTATAGCGCTTGGAGTTGTAATTGATGTAAACGACGTCATCGACGGCAAGGCGTTCTAGCTGAACGAATATAAACTTATAGGCACCACTATCTGTCCAATCGCTACTAGAGTGTGCAGAGAATACCGTATTTCCTATCTGACCGGGTTCACTTGATGCCCCTGGATAGCGTACATGTGCAATGCCATCTGCCATCGCTTTGAGCTGCTCATCATTGGTTGGTCCGACGTTCATGACGATAGGCGCATCGACATTAATCTTTGGGATAATCATCTTTGTCTCCGGCCCTACTGGTACGTCGGCGTTTGGATCAATGATGATATTTTGCGGCTCGATAGTACCCGGTGATACATATGCTTTCACATTGGCGATGAGCACTTGATTGTACTGTAAGAGTGCGAAAGTAATAACGACTGCGAATGCGGCAGCAATTGGAATGAAATGACGGCTTTTTCGAACCTTTTTGGCTGACTCTGTGGCTTGGCTAATGATGTTTTGACGGAGTTCGTAGAGTGCTTCATCGCGCGTCAATATCCCATCGTCATCTGGCGCTGTGGTGGTCGTGGGCTGCGAGATAGTTTGCTGACTGCCCGTGTGTGCGATTTGCTGTTTGACGGCACTTACATAGTATTGCTCGTAGTATTTTTGGTAATAATCTTGCCATGCGCTATGATAGCGTTTCCAGCTTTCAGCTTGATTGAGTTCTGGTGCTGTATGGTTTTTGCTATAGGGACTGTCATCTCCGACTTTTGTGGCCTCAGCTGCCATTGCTTTGCCTGCGGCGACCTTGGTGTTGGGGGTGGCGGTAGGTTGAGCGATGGGCGTGGTGTGTGGAGTATCTGCATTTGTTGAGCCAGAATAAATGGCGTCAAGCTCATTGCGTACGATATTTGCCGCGGCTTCGCGAGGATGTCCAGCGGACGATGAAATAGATCCGCGCGCAGGGGCCGGTGTTGTACTTCTCGTAGCTGGTGATTGTGAACGTGGATCCATCTCTAGTTTTTCTTCTTCTTTTAGTATACAATACTTAATGTGTCATAGAAAGACGCATGTGTTTTTGGAGCCATGAGTCATTAGGCCGCGATGGTGGAATTGGTAGACACGTTAGACTCAAAATCTGATGTCCATTAGG
>JAPUEH010000005.1 GCA_027492635.1 Candidatus Saccharimonadota bacterium | reverse complement strand
GAGTATCAGCGAAATTATATCTATGCTGATGGCAAGCGTGATGTGGCGGTGATAGAAAGCCTGCTGAAGGGTTATCCACTAGGGCTGATTTATTTTAATAAAACTGGCGATGACACGTATGAGGTGCTGGACGGGCAGCAGCGTATCACCAGCATCGGGCGGTACGTGGCAGGCAAATTTGCCGTCTGCGATAGCAACGGCCACGAGCAATATTTTAGCGGACTCACCAGTGATAATCAGAAAAAGATTATGGACAGCAAACTGCTAATTTACGAATGTGAGGGCTCTGAGGATGAAATCAAAGAGTGGTTTCGCACCATCAATATCGCGGGCGTGCCGCTGAACGCTCAGGAGCTGCTAAATGCAGTATATTCTGGGCCGTTTGTGACGCTGGCGAAGCAAGAGTTTAGCAATAGCCAAAATGCCAATATCCAAAAATGGAGTGCGTATGTGAGTGGCAGTGCGGATAGGCAGGACTATTTGGAGCGAGCGCTTGACTGGGTTTCGCGCGGCAATATCGGTGATTATATGAGCCGCCATCGCACAGATACGACTATCAACGAGCTGAAGACGTATTTTGGCACGGTGATTGACTGGGTGAATGGTGTATTTACAGATGTCGAAAGTGAAATGCGTGGCCTAAAATGGGGGCAGCTCTACGAAACGTACGGCGCGCGGGCATACAGCCCAAACGATGTGTCGGCGAAGGTGAGGCAGCTATACGGCGACCCGTTTGTAAAGAATCGGCGAGGAGTATTTGAATATATCCTAGGCGGGTCTACTGATACGCAATTACTGGATATTCGCGTGTTTGACGAGGCTACGAAACGTGCGGCGTACGCTCGGCAAATTGAAAGAGCCGAAGCGGAAGGGGTGTCAAACTGTTCGTATTGTGCCATTGGTCATGATGCAAACGCAAAGCGTATTTGGAAATTAGCTGAAATGGACGCAGACCATGTGAGCGCTTGGAGCAAAGGCGGCACAACGACATCGGACAACTGTGAGATGCTATGCAAGTCGCATAATAGGGCGAAAGGGAACCGCTAAACTACCTAGTACTGTGTTTTGTCGCTTTTGTCGCCCCATTCTCGAAATACGTCGAGCGCTTCATCACTTGATGTATGTATAAAAGGGATTGAGCGCCTGCTCATATCTAGAGCGATTTCATCATAGATAAATGAATCATCAAACTCTATATCTGCCGCATCTTGCTTGGTGTTGGCGTAGTAGACGGCTTTTGGTCGTGCCCAGTAGATGGCGCCTAGGCACATCGGACAAGGTTCGCAAGAGGTATATAGTTCGCAGTCTGAGAGGTCGAAACGCCCAAGGTTTGCGCACGCTCTGCGAATCGCAACCACTTCTGCATGCGCGGTCGGATCGTTCGTGAGTAGCACCTGATTGTTGCCTTCGGCGATGATTTGCCCATTTTGTACAATCACTGCACCAAAAGGTCCACCTTCACCCGCGCGCATACCTTGTTTTGATAGTTCTATGGCTCGTTGCATGAAATTGGTCATACTCTTAGTATACACATTGTGTTTTATCTGGTAGTGGGTGTATACTCCAAGCACAACATAATCGGAGAATTGATATGGGGTTGATAGGCGGACTAAAGGGCGCGGCAAAGGGGCTAGCTGGTAATTCCGTGCGGTTTGAGGCAGCATCACGACATGAGCTGGAGTTTTCTCGCGAGCAAGTCTATGGCGCTGGCACGGTGATAGAAAACATTCCAAAGTCGGGAAGAAATCTTGAGCTTGACTTTGGTAGAGCGGCGATAGGTACTGTCGCGACTGGCGAAGTATTGGCGCTTGGTCGTCATATTGATGCAAAGCTCAATCTTTCCTCGCTCGGCAAACTCTCTGATGTGCTTGCCAGAAGTGTTGGTATGAGCTGTGTGCGGGCGCCTATGACGATTGAGCAGTTGTCTCTCGACGAGGTGCGGCTCGCGGGTGGTATTCAGGGTCTTGGTAAATGCGGGCTTAGAATCGCGCTGCTCGAAGACGAGCTGACACGTGCTGATGTTGCCCTGCGTGTATGGGTGCACAATCCTATCATTGGCGCGGCGGCGGAGTCTCAGCGCGACTCGCTTGAAAAGCTACTAGCAGAATCGGTCGATGATTTTAGTACCGAATATATCAGTAATATTCGCGAGTATCTTAGTGTTCCAGTAGCAGAATAGAGTGTCGGTGTAGTATAATAGAAATAATCTAACGGGAGGACGCTCTGATGTCAAAGCAGCAGCCAAGTGTTAAAGATAATCGTACTCGGTCGTCTTCTCCTGTGTCTATGAGCCCTGTGAGCTGGGCGCGTAGAAGTAAAAAGCTAGGCTACGCCGCGATGCATGGGGTATATGCAGCGCGGCGTTTTTTGGATACGGAGATAGCCTCGCCTGTGAGCGGTAGCTTCTTGCCGCGGTTTGTATCACCCGAAGATAGTCATGCAAGCAATTTGCGCAAAATCGATAAGTTGCGCAATCTCGCCAAACGGTCCCACGAAGTATTGGTGAGTGCAAACACTGTGTTTCCACTCACGTTGTTTCCTGATACCGTGATTGTTGATCGCTCCAAGATTACGATTATTGAGCGAATCTTCTTTTTTACATCGCGCACGGTGAGTATTAGCATTGAAGATGTTCTCAACGTGAGTTGCGGAGTGGGGCCGTTTTTTGGATCACTAAAAGTGTCGGTACGCGTGATGAATTCGACGGATCATTTCGAAATCGATCATTTTTGGCGGCACGATGCGATTCGGCTCAAGCATATTATTCAGGGTTATATGATTGCCGAGAAAAACGGCATCGATATAGATCAGTTGAGCCGTGAAGAGCTCATTGAGCATCTGACAGACCTTGGGCACGACAGCGAGTGATAGTACAATATACCTATGATTGAATACTATACCGATGGCAGCGCCAGTCCAAACCCAGGACCTGGGGGGTATGCCGTGATACGAGACGGGCAGCCGCATATACTGGGTAGCGAAGAGGGTGAGACGACAAATATACGCATGGAAGGGCTGGCTATCGTGGCGGCGCTTGAGGATGCGGCTGATGAGTCGTGCCAGATTCGTACTGATAGCGAGTTTTGGATCAATGTTATCACGAAGTGGGCGCCAGGCTGGGAATCCAAAGGCTGGAAGAAAAAAGGCGGCGAAATCAAGAACCTTGATATTGTACAGAAGGTATATCCGCTGTATCAGCAGTCGCAGGCCGAGCTTATCTGGGTGCGCGGACATGTGGGAACTGAGCTCAATGAGCTTGCGGACGAATGGGCCAACAAGGCGCGCGAGGGCGCGCGGCTATGAGGGAAATCGAAGTAAAGGTACGGGCGCAAAATCTCAACGAGGTGATAGCACGTCTGCAAGCTAGGGGTGTTGATGTTTCTGATTCGGTGACGCAGCACGATCAGGTCTTTGGGCTACCAGGCGAGAGCGGCAACGACGAGAACACGGCGCCATGGCTGCGGATTCGCACGGAGACTCGTGGAAGTACGGTGCGTACGATTTTTACGCTTAAACGCTCGGTGACAAACCAGCTCGATAGTATTGAGCATGAGACAGAGGTGAGCGATGCGGATGAGTTGGCCCATATTATCTCACAGCTTGGATTTGTGCCGTACTCCGATATTACCAAGACGCGGCGCACGGCGCATGTCAACGATATGGAGCTGTGCGTCGATTCTGTGAAAGGACTTGGTGATTTTGTCGAGATAGAGAAGCTGACTGACGAGGATGCTGATTATAGCGCCGTGGTGACGGAGCTGTGGCAGGCACTGGAATCACTTGGTTTTGCTCCTGGGGATGAGGTAACGGATGGGTATGATGTGCTAGTGAATGCACAGCATTCCACAGAGTAACACATTGTAATAAATAGTATATTATGATATAATAAAAATATATGGAGCATATACAGCCGGAGTATCATCTATCACGATCAGAAAAACAAGAATTTGTCGATGAAGTGAGAAGTGTCGCGGCATTTGTGCGTGGTTCGATGTACAATGATCGATACGAAACAAAACCAATCGTGACGCATACAGGTAGTGGCAGTACTCGCGAAGTGTACGGGGTGATTGATGATATGACGCGTTACAGCAAGGCAGATCCGGGTGATGATCGCTATGAGATTACTTTTGTCGAGACGGACAAGGTAGACGCGGCGGTTTTGGATGAGTCGCTGCGAGAAGACCTACTTGTGGACGCGGAGGCAGTGTATCAATATCAGGCAGAGGAGTTTGAAGTGGGACATAGGCGATTTTCATCAGTGATTGACGCCGCACGCACTTTTCCGTATGATGCGCACATTATTGTGGAATCTCGCGAGGTGTTTCATGTCGGCAGTGAGCACAAAGAACCGATGTTGGCACGCGATTTTATGGTGCAGCGGCTGTTTAGTATCGGGAATTTGCGTTTGGAGATTGACATGGTAGCAATTGAAGATGAGATTGATGAAGATATACAGATGCTGCCAACAAGCAAGATTCCTCCAGCCGACCTCATACTCGACACGAGACTGCACGCCGACGATGCAGATTTGCGCGCAATTTCACATGATTACACTCAAGTTACACGGGACGATATAGAACAACTACGAAAATTATTCGCGCATTTTGCGTAGAGTGTGCTACCATAAAGATTGTTAACAATTAAGTATCAAGAGCGTGGCGAGGGACTGGCCCTACGACCCACCGGCAACCTGTTATTTATAGCAAGGTGCTAAATCCAGCCTAGAGCATCTAGGAGAGATATGAGCAAATTTATTGCGCAATATGATTACTCTTTCCGAGGCGCCCTAGGGCAGATAGGAAGGAGATTTTTTATGTCTGTAAAACAACAATCTGTCGCAATACCGATAAACGAGCCCGCCATTTCTTCTGGCTCGCTTGCCGCACCTAGCGGTGCCGGCGGGGTTAGTTCGCCAGAAGAAAGGCGAGCACGTCTATCGGCTGGCGTAAAGCATGCGGGTTATCGCACCGCCGAAAGTGTCAGCCCTAGACACCCAGACAAAATCTGCGATCAAATCAGTGATGCGATTCTCGATGCACATCTAGCCCAAGATCCAAACGCACGCGTGGCTGTTGATGTGGCGGGCGGGCACGGTGCGGTATTTGTGACGGGCGAGGTGACGAGCAGGGCGGATGTCGACGTGGCGGCGATTGTGCGGCGGTTGGCTGGTGACGTAGAGATAATCAACCGCCTTGCGCCGCAGAGTGCAGAGATTGCCCAAGGTGTCGACATTGGTGGTGCCGGTGATCAGGGGATTATGATCGGCTATGCGACGAGTGAGACACCGGAGCTATTGCCGCTTGAAGTTGTACTCGCGCGCACGCTCAACCAGGAGCTGTACGAACATTGGCCGCACGACGGCAAGACACAAGTGACACTTGATGGCAATGAAATCATAAGCGTGGTGGCGAGTTTTCAGCATGCACCGCACGACGAACTGCGAAATGTAGTTGAAGTTTGGCTTGATGAACAAGAACTAGCGCATGTGGCAAAACAGGTGCAGCTGCATATTAATCCGGCTGGCGACTGGAATGTTGGCGGATTTGATGCTGATGCTGGGCTGACAGGGCGCAAGCTAGCGGTTGATAATTACGGTCCACGTATTCCGATAGGCGGCGGCGCATTTAGCGGCAAAGACCCGAGCAAGGTCGATCGCAGCGCGGCCTATATTGCCCGCAAGATCGCAGTAGAGTATCTGAAGCAAAAAAACGCACACGAAGTAGTTGTACGACTGGCGTATGCTATCGGGTACGACCAGCCCCTCGAAGCGACAGTGATTGTTGACGGTGTGGAAGAAAAGGTAGAAGGCTACGATTTATCACCGCAAGGGATTGTCGACGCGTTGCAGCTTAAACGACCAATCTATGAACAAACGGCACGCTATGGCCACTTTGGACATAGGTTTGACTGGGAATAGTGACAAGTATCAAAAAGAGGAGTAGCATATAAGGTATATTGATAGGAGATTAGTTTATGAGCGAATTTTTGCTTCGTCCAGAAAATCCACCGACTTCCGAACAGATAACGTCATTTGCTAGATCGTGTATTTTGTTTGCTCATCGTCACGGTAAACTACGCAAGTTCAAAAGCTCGTATCGTATTGGTCCTATGGCACAGTACACAGCACCAGACGTCGTCGATGGCGAGCCATTCGGAATTCTATATGAAGATGTGTTTGTGGTACATGCAAAGATGGATGAGGTAAAAAACACTGCGGCTTGGTTAAAGATTATCCACAATATTTCTGCGCGCGAGATTAGCGGTACGGCACGTGGAGTGTCTGCAAATGAAATTCATACCGATGATGTGTTTAGGGTGGTGGATGGCGCTGTGATCGAGTCGCGTAGAAGTACCGAACAGACTATGGGTGGTGTGTTGCAGGATAATGTGCGTCTCGAAGATATAAACATCGACAATGTTCACGTGCCTAGTGATATTGCAGAGAAAATCGCCAGAGAAGATGAACTGAAGGCTGTCACTGAAGGTGATTTTGCTCACACCGCACGCGAGATATCGACTCGTATGCATAGAGTAGATAATGGTGAGATTGAGTTTTGCGAAGAGCGAAAAAACTATGCGACATATTTTGATCGGTAGTGCAGTATGCATGTTTGTTGTACAATGGTCGGTAGTTATTTACAAAAATGAAAGTTAGAATATGGAAGATCAAACACGCGAAGCGACCGATATATTTTTGTGGGCAAATAATACTGACGGAATAAAAAATGAGCTCGAAGTAGAACTTTTTTTGTTCAATAAAAATTACACGCCGTATAGTACAAACTTTGCGAGCGAGCTCAATGCGCAGATCAAGCCGCTGTTTCTTTATGATATTCTTGGTTTTGTGACAATGGGCGCGGGCACAGGCCTTTCTGTACGCGACTTTGAGCTGAGTGACGGCGAAGAAAACACACTACTTCGCACCGACCTGGAAAAAGTCGGGCGAGCCGAGACGCTTATTCATCTCATCGAGCACGAACGTCATGATATCGTGGAGTTTAGCGAGGAAGAGCACGAATTCAAACGCATCAAAGGTATTGCGGCGAAGTTTACGCACCCTGAAAATAAAGATGTGAAGTTTTATATCATCAAAATGGTGCAACAAAGCAATGTACTCAAAGGTGCAACATCATGGGAATTTCGTGACGGCAAGTTTGGTGCGTTTGCAGCCGAAGTGGGCTTTAAACTGCCAACAGACAATCAGGTGCTGATTATCGACAAAGATATTTTTGTGTTCAACCAGAGCAAGTTTGAGCGACTATTTAACTACGATTACAAGAAACAAGCTATCGCCGATGCGCGTGTGGCCGAGATCGAGCAGCAATACAAACTGAGTTTTCCAGAGGGACTGACACTCAATGACATGGTGCGCGAACGCAAAAAAATCGTCACCAAGCTGCAGAAGCTGGAAGTGGGCGGTGTCACGCAGGAGCAAGCGGTAGAATATGCCGATGAAATGCAGCTCGACATCATGACAGACGACGCGGGTGCGATTATCATCATGGATGGACACGATCTCGATACATTTGTAAGCCTCATCAACGAAGATTATATGACAAGTCAGATTACTGGCAGGCGTTACGAGATCAAGAGCAAGAAGCTGCTTGACGAGCCAGATGGCGAGCCGCCACGTGGATAGTGGCAATTGAACTAGGGTACGATATCAAATGCTTTGAGAGGCAGGTCGATATCGCATAGGACCATGCCGCTGCCATCTGTGTTATTGTAAGTAGTGCTCTTTGGGCAGTCACCAGCATTGCCAACGAACGACTGCGTAAGGAAGATTCGCGTAGTACTATAAGTGACAAATGGTCCGACAAGCCATGCGCCGCGACGAGTGGATTGGGTGTTTTTTGGTAATTTTCCAACTGTCGCAAGTGCTGTATTGAGCGCTCCATTTGCATGATGGCGCGTATGCCAATTGGCTGGTCCGTAGGAGAGTATACTTCTGCAGAAGCCAGTCGATGATGGAAGTGCAGTCTCTTCTGGTGACCAGCGATCGCCAGAAGAGACGCCAGTGGCATTGAAGTAAGATTCTATGTAAGCTTTGTCTGGAAAACCTGTACCTAGACAGTAACCACCATGGCTGGGGACTGGAGGATATTTACGCTCTTGTGCTGCATAGAGCTTGAAAATACTTTCCCAGCCTTTTAGTTCGTTGAGGCGTTCGAGGTTGTAGGCACGTTTTTGTATACCGTTCCAAGATACAAACCCGATAGAGATGAGTAGGCCAAGGATAATAATTACTACAACTAATTCAACTATTGTGAAACCTAGTTTTTTGTGAACTGTATGTAACATACGGTACCTCCTGTGTAGGTTGTATCCTGAGTGGTGTCTGCGGGACAGCTGGCGCCTTCAAACGCCTGATAAATGCGTATATTGCCCGGGGTTCCTGCAATGTAACTTACCCAAGGGCCAACGTAGCCGCCACGCGTCGTTGTGTGCTGATAATCTGGCAGCGTGCCAACTTTTGCAAGCAATTGCATAATGTCGCTTGAAGCGTTTTGATTTGTGCCAGATGCATTGATACAGCGGCTGCTGGGAAAATTGACCCCAAGGCAGTGTGTGCCTGTGAGTGCGGCCGTGCCAGCTACATTGGAGGCAGGATAGACGCTGAAACGTTGACGGTACGTCTCAAAGCGCTTTGCCCAGTCTTTTTGCTCGGCTGCACGCGTACGATCACGACCAGAGGTGAGTGCGCCAGACCAGCCAACGATTACAACACTAGCAAGAATGCCGACTACAATACATACGATGATAATTTCGACAATAGTAAACCCACTCGATTTTTGCATAGTTTAATCATAAGCGATTTACAAGTAGGATACAATAGCAGGCGGCTTCGTAGTACAATACTATACAGATATGAGACAAGATATAGCACTAGAAATCCTCTGTGAGGGCGAGAGCGCGCTGCTCACAGGACCAGCAGGTACGGGTAAGACGTATTTGCTCGATCAGTTTATTCGCGAGGCCAAGGCTGAGGGCAAGCATGTATCGGTGACAGCGACAACCGGCCTCGCCGCGACACATCTCGGCGGCAATACGATTCATGCATGGAGTGGGATTGGTGTCGCGGATGAGCTACGGCCTGGTTTTGCCGATCACATGAGCAAAACGCGCCGCGAGACAATTGAAAAGACGGACGTGCTGATTATCGACGAGATTAGTATGCTACATGATTTTCGCCTCGATATGATAGACGAAGTCTGTCGGCTGGTGCGCAAAAAAGACGAGCCGTTTGGCGGTATTCAGGTGGTGATGAGCGGTGATTTCTTCCAGTTGCCGCCCGTCAATCGCAATGATTCGCGTGCGGGAGGATTTGTGGTGAGCAGCCAGGTGTGGCAAGAGCTTGATCCGGCGGTACTTTATTTGCAGGAACAGCATCGCCAGGATGACGAAGAGTTGCTCGATATCCTCACGGCACTACGAGCGGGTGATATCCGCCGCCATCATGCCGAGAAATTGCTCGCGCGTGCAGAAGTCGAACCAGAAAATCCAGAAGACATCACCGAACTACACACGGTCAACATAGATGTCGACACTATCAATCACGCCAAGCTCCGAGCGCTGCCAGGCGAAGCGCGAACGTTTTCGCAGTTTACGACAGGCTCGGCAAACTATGTCGAATCGCTGCAACGATCGGTGCTTGCCCCAAGTGAACTGGCACTCAAAAAAGGTGCATTGGTAATGGCGGTGAAGAACTCGCCGCAACGAACCTATGTCAACGGCAGTATCGGCACCGTGGTAGATTTTGAACCAAGTACAGAGTACCCAATTGTCGAATTCCGTAGCGGCAAAACAGTCACGATGGTGCCCGATAGCTGGGAGCTGCGCGACGGCGACAAAAAACGCGCCAGCATCAGCCAGATTCCACTGCGTCTGGCTTGGGCGATTACTGTCCACAAAAGCCAGGGTATGACGCTCGATGCGGCGCGTATCGACTTGCGCAAAGCGTTTGTGCCTGGCATGGGCTATGTGGCGCTGTCGCGCGTCAAAAACATCGACAGCTTGTATCTCTACGGCATCAATCGTACAGCACTCGCCATTAGCGAAGACGCGCTCGCAATCGACGATGTGCTACGCGACAAAACGAAACGAGACGCCGAGCGATTTGCGCATTTCGAGGAGCGCGCCATCAAGCGGGCTGAAGATGCGCGAACCCCCGCCAAACTCAATAAAAAAGCGGCCGCAAGCTCTGGCTGGGCAGAGAAGATTGCCAAGATGCGCGAAACCTATCCAAATGCGTATAAGCCATGGACAAATCAAGATGATGCGACGCTCAAACAAGAATTTCAAAACGGCACGGACATCAAAAGCCTCTCGGATAAGTTGGGGCGACACGAGGGCAGTATCAAAATGCGCTTACAGAAGCACTTTGGGGGGGACGCGGCATTATAACTTGGAGATTATTGGCTTGTGGCGGATAAGGGGCGGTAATTATTTGATATCAATGACCTTTATCGCTCCATCGGTGATAAAGGTCCCAAACTGTTGTCCTCGGAATTTATATTCTTCACCCGGTTCGCTAGAGTCGGTAGATCTAATAAGTCCCGCCTTTTCTAGCGAATCAATAGTGTAGTCGCGTTCAATATCAGCGTTATGGTCAATAGCGTGCGTGATAGTTCCTGTGCGCCAACGAACGCCAATAGGGCGTACATCTTCTGTGCAGGCTGCAACCCATACCTCACGTTCGCCAGATATCCACTTAAATAGTTTGCTGCTCCAAAAATCAAAATGATTGTGATCGTGTCTGTCTTCGCTCGGTGCCTCTAGGCGCCATAGTCGCAGGTGATGGCGCGTTCGTGCGCTGAGTTTGTCATTTGTGGGCAATTCAAATGCGATATCGTGCTTGCGATTAAAAAGATAGAGCGCGCTTACTGGTGCCTGCGGATACGACATATTGAGTAGAATCGAAGCACCCTCGCGAAGAGTATTCATGAGTGTTGCTTCGTCTGCTTTGTACCAACCGGCGCGGGCGAATGCTTTTTCGAGATGGTGCTGGTCTTTGACAATCAGTGCCAGATTGACAGGGTCGGACGCCCAGCCGTCACCTGTGGTGACGTAGAGGGGGATATGGTCGTGTTTGACAATGACGTGATACAGGCGAAAGAGCGCCGGGATGATGAGATAGGCTAGCAGACAGTAGGCAAAAAGGATGGCAAAAAAAGTCGGTACATGCTGATCGGCATAGGGTACGCCTTTTGTCACGACAATCCAGATCGCACCCGCGCCTATACCTAGTACAAGCAGGCGCCACAACATATGAAGCATCAGTGTAATCATACTCCTATCATACACTAGCGGGTGAGGCTCGCGCACTTGTAAGCTTCGTAGTACAATGAATAGGTATGTCGAAACAGACTAATTTTTCGAAAAGCTTCTTGTGGGGCGCAGCTACCTCTGCGCATCAGGTAGAGGGCGGTAATCATAATACATGGAGTGTGTGGGAACTTGAAAATGCCCGTGCGCTTGCAGCGCGCGCGCTGTATCAATATGGAGACTTGGCATCATGGCCACATACCGAAAAGCTTGCGTCTAATCCTGCGAACTATGTATCTGGTCGGGCGGTCGATCACTACAATAGATACGAACAGGATTTTGATTTGCTAGAAGAGCTCAATATGAATGCGTTTCGATTTAGTGTTGAGTGGTCGCGCATTGAGCCCGAAGAAGGAGTGTGGAACGTAGAAGCTATTGCGCACTATAAGGCGTACATCGAGTCGCTTCATAAACGTGGTATTGAGCCAGTGATGACGCTTTTTCATTTTTCACTTCCAGTGTGGTTTGCTGAGCGCGGCGGATTTGAAAAACGCACAAATGTTAAATATTTTGTACGTTTTGCTGAGAAAGTTATAGAAGAACTTAGTACAAATGTGCGCTATATTATTACAATCAATGAGCCCAATATCTACGCCGAGCGCAGCTATCATGCGGGCGTTTGGCCACCGAATCTCCAGAGCAACTGGAAGACGTTTACCGTGATGCGCAACCTTATTCGTGCTCACAATCAAGCGGCTCGTGCTATTCATGCGCTCAAACCCCGCACCAAGGTTTCAGTTGCATATCACACTGGCTATATTTATGCTGGTGACGATGCATGGCTAAGCCGTATGAGCGCATCTATCATGCAATATGCCCATGATGATTATTTTCTGAAACGTGTATATAAAAGATGCGATTTTCTTGGTGTAAACTATTATCGTAGCTATCGCATTTATGGGTATCGTATTCACAACCCCGAGCTCAATGAATTTAATGATATGGGATGGGATTTGGCTCCTGATAACATCGAGCACGCGCTTGTGCGCCTGTCCGAAAAGTATCATTTACCTATACTTATTACAGAAAACGGTATTGCTGATGCGCGAGATGAGAAGCGCCAGGCGTGGATAGAAGCAACGGTTCGTGCTATGCTTGCGGCTCAGCAAGAGGGTGTTGAATTGCTTGGTTATTTGCATTGGAGTCTGCTTGATAATATCGAGCTTGATAGTGGACGATGGCCTCGTTTTGGTCTGGCTCGCGTCAACTACCTTACGATGGAACGTAGTCTACGTCCGAGTGCGGTGTGGTTTGGCAAAGTTATCAAAAAGTTTCGAAAGGTAGCATAAATGAAAGAGCCATTTGCTCGTACAGAGACAAAAATTGCCGTAATAGGAGGTGGCACGGGTAGCTTCACGTTACTTTCGGCACTCAAAGATTATACATCACAAATTGCTGCTCTTGTCAACATGGCAGATGACGGTGGTAGTACCGGGGTGTTGCGTGATGAGCTTGGTGCGTTGCCACCTGGCGATATTCGGCAGTGCTTGGTGGCGCTTAGCGATTCTGATAAAGTGCGTGACTTGTTTAACTATCGATTCGAAGAGGGTAGTCTCAAGGGGCATGCGTTTGGTAATCTTTTTCTTACGGCACTAGAAAAGATGACGGGGGATTTTGGTAGTGGCGTCGAGCTAGCTAGTGAAATCCTTAACGTCAAAGGTGTTGTTGAGCCAATTACGCTTACGAATGTTAAGCTTGCTATGCGCGATGGTGATGGTATTGAAACAAGAGGTGAATACCAGATTAGCGAGATGGATTTTCGTAGTGAACGTCCAGAGATGTGGCTAGAGCCCAATCCTGAGCCCAATCCTAGGGCGATTCGCGCTATAGAGACGGCGGATATTGTTGTGATAGCGCCAGGCCAGCTTTATAGTAGTCTTGCGCCTGCGCTGATTGTACCTGGTGTTGGTGAGGCGTTGGCACGCACCAAGGCATTTTGTGTATATGTCTGCAATCTTGTGACAAAACCAGGTCAAACAGATGGCTATCAAGTGAGTGATTTTGCCGATGAGATTGAACGATTCGCCGGGCAGCCGTTTCTTGATGCGGTACTCTTCAATACCGAGCGACCAACCGATGAGCTGCTCGAAAAATATGCCAAGCTCGGCGAAAAAAGTGTGAACTATGATGAGGCACGACTTCACGACCAGCCGTATATCGCGGCAGGTGCTAAGTTATTATCTGGCTCGATTTGGAGAAATACTAATACAGCCGATCCAATAGCTGCTGCGCGTACATTGATTCGTCATGATTCAGGAGCGGTGGCAAATGCTATAATCAAGCTATATGAATACTCACGTGCCGCCCGAGAATAGTACATTCTATATTGTCGACTTTGACCGTACGCTTGCCGATTCTGACAAGCTGCTTGGTGTATTCATCGAAGTGGTAAATCAGTATATTGACTTGCCGATGAAAAAAGTCCATCAGATTGATGCCGATGTCAAAGCTAAGGGCGATTCATTTGATACAGCGACTTTTGTCCGTGATGAGTTGGCTGCGCAATCTCGGGCTAGCGAATGGGATAAGTTGCAGCAGCAGTTTATCCATGAGTCGCGCTCCCTCAATATGTTGTTGCCAGGGGCGGCTGCGTTGCTTGAGTTTCTCGATGGGCGCGGTGATCGCTATGGTATCCTGACCTATGGCAATCCGTTGTGGCAGCATCTTAAGCTTAGCGCAAGCGGTTTTAATCGTGTGAAGCGAATTGTTACAACTAACAAGCATAAGGGTGTGCTAATTTCGACGTGGCAGCAGAGGTCTGGTGTTTTTGCTTTGCCAAGTGAGCTTGGTGGGGGTGTCGCAGCGCGAGTAGTGCTTATTGACGACAAGGCTGCAAGTTTCGACGGTTTTCCGGGCGAGCCATCCTGCGGATATCAGGTGCTTGATTACGCGGCAGCGCTTCCTGCGCAGCTTGGCAGGGTTCCGAGGAACGTTGTGCATGTGACGAGGCTGGAAGAGCTCATAGATTTGCTTTAGTTCTAAGCGTGGTTAGGTTACCTAGAAGGTTCGATTGAGTATGATTACACAATCTAAAGTAATAGTTAAAAATGCAAATATATTTTATAAACTATTGACAAAACATAAGCAGTATGCTAGTATGAAAAGTATTATGACACAGAAAACAAAAACCACAACCAAAAAAACAGCAACAAAAACAAAAGCAGAGCTTGAAAAAGCATTAGCAAAAGACGAGCGCAAACTTGCCAAGGACAAAGTGATGCTTGCTGAAGCGGAAGAGCGTATTGTTGAGATGACGATTGGTGAAGATGTTCGCAATGCAGTGCTCATCGTGTCACTTTTGATTAACATGGTCATCCTGATTACTTGGGTGCTGCTACAAGTGACAACAGAGTACGACTATGTTGTGTCTGCGCTTGTATTCGGTCGATAGCAAAATACCGTGGTATTTTTTGTGACAAACTCCTCGCTATAGAAGCGGGGAGTTTTCTCTAGTGTTTGGATAGTTTATCCACAGAAAAGTGGAAAACTCGCAATGTGATATATGAAAAAGTCAAAAATGGGGGTTGCAGTGGGTAAATGTGGGTAGTATGATGAATTCAGTGGCAAACGTAAGAACTACGAACAAAAACAAACAAGTCCACTAAACCACAACAAACTTTTAAGCCCAAAGGAACACAAGTGGCAACGGTAGATTACTTTGAGCGAAAGCTGGATGACAAGCACCGTCTTACAGTCCCAGCCGAGCTACGACAAGAATTCGCCAGCGGGGTTGTCATTACTAGAGGGTTCAAAAACTATCTGCATCTCTACCCACAAGACGTGTGGGACAGGGAAGTAGAACAAGCACTTCGGGGCAGTATCCTCGACGAAGAGATCGCTGATCTCAATGTCAAATTCCGCAGAGGAAAATCATCCGATGAGCTCGACCAAAAACAAGGTCGGGTGACGCTAGAGCAGCATTTGCTCGACTATGCAGGGATAGACCGCGATATTGTCGCTACAAGAGCAGGACTCTACTGGCGTATCGAAGCGGCCGAATAACCACCCCTGAATATTGGCACATTAACAATCCGAAATTATCAGAAGAAACTCTCGAGATCTGCCAATCTGGCAACGTGGTGTGAGCCTTCCGGAATCACGTAAAATCAATCCGGCGTACCTTACTTAAAACACACCTCCCAAAAACTCCACCTCACACATAAGTCTCTCACACTTGACACCACATTAACTGTTGCACGTCAACATATAACGGTGTCATCGACTTTACAAAAACAAACATTCAACAAGCAAAAACAAACAACACAGCTACGTTGCCAGTTTGGTGATCTCGAGTTACTTGCGGCGCATTTCGGCTCCTGCACATTTTTCGCCTGCGAGACTTGCTCGCTGTATTTTTAGATACAGCTTCGCTCGTTTCTCGGCGAGAAAATGCACATCAGCTCGAAAATGCATCCGCAATTAACGACTCTTACGTTATAGTAGGAGGGTATGAGTATTAAAGAACATATTCCACCACAGTCTCGGAATTCGAAAGAATACGAGCTACATGTTCCTGTGCTTCTCGATGCGACGCTTGATTTACTCAAACCTCAAAAAGGGGAGAGCTATCTGGATTTGACTGCTGGTTACGGTGGTCATGCCGAGGCGTTTCTAGAGAAGACGCAAAACTTTGCTGATTCTGCGCTTGTCGATCGCGACGAGTATGCCATAGGGCATCTCCAGCGGTTTTCTAAGCAAGGCGTACGGTTGCTACAAACCGATTTCGTGAGCGCGGCTCACGAGCTAATCGCCAATCAGAAACAGTTTGACATCGTAGTTGTGGATCTTGGAGTGTCGTCACCACAACTCGATCAGGCGAGTAGAGGGTTTTCTTTTGCCAAACCGGGACCTCTCGATATGAGGATGGATCGCAGTCAGCAATTGACTGCCGAGCAAATCGTGAATTCGTATTCACAAGATCAGCTCGAAACCATCATCACCAAGTATGGAGAGGAACAGCGAGGCTTCGCAAGAAGAATTGCTGCCGGGATAGTGCAGGGAAGGCCATTTTCATCTACTTTAGAGCTCGCCGAATTGATCGCGCACCTTCATCGTGGCAAATGGCAACGAACCCATCCAGCCACGCGTACCTTTCAAGCACTGCGAATCGAGGTCAATCAAGAACTCGCGCAAGTGGAAGCGATTTTACCACTCCTACCACGCCTTTTACACCAGAACGGTAGAGTAGGGGTGATAAGCTTCCATAGTCTCGAGGATCGATTGGTCAAACAGTTTTTCAAAGAGCAGGCTCAGGCAGGGTTCGAAGCCGAACTGCAGTTACTCAACAAAAAACCACTCGACGGTGCAACCTACGATGTTCACAATCCGCGTTCGCGAAGCGCCAAGCTCCGCGGGGCAGTGAAAAAATAAATAAGAAAGGGCAGTAACACCATGCCAATTCACATCAAAGTACAAAACTTTTCAGCAGAACAAAAAGTAGCTGTAAAAGTTAAGTAATACCCTCTATCTCGATTGCCTGCGTATATATACGCAGGCAATCGCCAGAGAAAACATAAAAATAAAAAGAAAGATTCCACCACATGTCTTACTCTCGCACTGCGACCTATCCTAGTCGGCGTCAACAAAGCTGGGGACGCAATCAGAACACTGCTCGTTTTGTTTCTCCAGTCAAATTGGGGCCAGTCATGCACACAATCCTCGTAGCGCTGATGATTCTTATATTGGGGCTCATTTATCTCACGCAAGCTTCTGGCTCTGCGGCCTACGATTATCAGGCGAGCGAACTTGACCAAAAGATCAATGAACTTGCTACTAAAAAAGCCGATCTTGAGGTTGAAAATGCCCGCCTGAGCGCACTCGAAAACGTGAAGAATAGCGAAGTTGCGAAAGCAATGACACAACCATCTAGCACCGAATACGTTCGATAATCTATACTTATAACTATATGCAACAATCTCGTACGATCACCAGATCACAGTTTCTTGCCATCGCGCTTTCTATCGTGATGGGTTTGATTGTTGTGCGTTTGTTTTGGATGCAGGTGATTCAGCATCAGCATTATGTTGCGCTTGCTTCAGAAGAGCAAGTCAAGAAACTGGTTATCCCAGCCAATAGGGGAATGGTGTATGCAATGGATGGTGATACGCCAGTACCCGTGGTGATGAATCAGCAGGTATACACACTGTTTGCCGACCCGACTGTCGTGACTGAGCCTGAACGAGTCGCACAAGTTGCAACAGAGGTGGCGGGTGGCAATCTTTTGGTAGACGACATACCAAAGGTACTTGCTGAAGGCAAGCAGCAAAAATCGATGTACCGAGTACTTGCAAAGAATATTACATTGCGACAGGCGGAGCTGATTAAGGCAAAGAAATTAAAAGGCATTGGATTTCAAAAAGTATCTAAGCGTGTGTATCCCGAAGGAGATCTGGCCGCGCAGACAATCGGATTTGTTAACAACGAGGGTAGGGGACAATATGGCGTTGAGCAACAGCTCAATGATCGGCTAATGGGCAAGGACGGGTTGCTTAAGTCGGTGACCGATGTGGCCAATGTTCCACTTTCTATCGGCAAGGATAATATTCGTAAGGACGCAGTTGATGGTGAAAACATCGTACTGACAATTGATCGCAACATCCAATCAAAGGCGCAAGAGGCATTGCTCGCTGGACTTCAACGGTCTGGCGCTACACACGGAAGCGTGCTGGTGATGGATCCCCGTAGCGGTAAAGTGCTTGCGTTGGCCGATTTTCCAACATATAATCCGGCTGATTTCACCAAAGTAACAGACGAACGAGTCTTTCGTAATGTTGCGACGACTGAGCCGTACGAGCCAGGGTCAGTGCTCAAGACGTATACTGTAGCAACCGGCCTAGACAAGGGAGTAATGACTGCGGATACGACATTTTATAACACCGACAAAATACAAGTTGAAGATCGTACAATTACCAATGCCCTCAAAGGAGTGACGGGTACTATTAGCATGCAGACAGCACTTAATAATTCGTTGAATACCGGCATGGTGACGATTGCGCAAAAGCTTGGCGATGGTTCGCGGATTACTCGCGGGGCACGTGATACGATTTATGATTATTTCCACAATCGTTTTGGTCTCGGCGAACGTACTGGCATCGAGATAGCAAACGAGCAAAAAGGGCTGTTGATTTCGCCAGAAGACGTAGAAGGTAATGCGGTGCGTTATTCTAATATGGCATTTGGCCAAGGCCTCAATGTGACAATGATGCAAGTTGCGGCTGGGTTTTCGGCAATTATTAATGGCGGTACATATTACTCGCCAACGGTCGTAGAGGGTGTGTACAAAAATGGCAACCTGAATAAAGAGAATAATTCCAAAGCAAAGCCTGCTGTAATCAGTGCCGAAGCATCTGCGGCGGCAAAAGAGATGGTTCATCAAGCAAGGGCGGGCTATACAAAGGATGATTTACCTGGCTATTATGTGGGTGGCAAGACGGGTACGTCCCAGACGCTTGAAAATGGGCAGTACATCAGCACACAAACTATTGGTACTTATTTGGGCTTCGGGGGTGATGATTCAAGTGCCAAATACGTTATAATGGTGCAGGTATCTGGTAAAAACATGAATCTTGAGGGCAATAAACATGCCATGCCGATTTTTACCGACATTTCAAACTGGTTATTAGGATATTATCAACTTCAACCGAGGGCGTAACATGAACGACAGTACGATTACTTTATCAACAAGCGAGATGACGAGTGTGTTTATCTTGAGCGTGGCAGCGTTTGTGCTAGCGATGATGCTGACGCCTATCTACACTTATGCTGCATATCGTTTTAAGTTTTGGAAAAAACAACGTGAAACAAGCACAACTGGTGAAAAGCTAATGGTGTTTGTAAAACTTCATAAACAAAAATTTCAACGAAATATTCCAACAATGGCTGGCTGTATTGGCGTGCTGGCTATTGCGGCAGTAACACTTGCGAATCTTGATCGTGGACAGACATGGCTACCGCTTGCGGGTCTGCTTGGTGGTGCATTTGTCGGTCTTCTCGATGACATCATTAATATTAGGGGTGATGGTACGGGCGTCGCAGGCCTGAGGAGCGAAGCAAAGTTCATGATGATTACAGCTCTTGGCCTTGGGCTTGGCTGGTTTTTCTTTGCTAAACTAGGATATACGAGCGTACACCTACCGTTTGCAGGTCCTCTTGATATTGGCTGGATGATGATTCCTCTGTTTGCATTTGCTGTTGTGGCGACAGGTAACGCGGTGAATATTAGCGATGGTCTAGATGGCTTGGCTGGGGGCTTGTTGGCGCTTAGTTTTAGCGCGTTTGGTGTTATCGCACTTTTGCAGGGTCAATTTTATCTTGCTGGCTTTTGTTTTACTGTTGTGGGGGCGCTCCTTAGCTATCTATGGTTTAACATCTACCCGGCGAGATTCTTTATGGGGGATGTGGGCAGTTTTGCGTTTGGTGTGTCGCTGGGCGTAGTGGCGATGCTGACAAACACACTTTTCCTGCTGCCTATCATCGGCGTGATTTTTGTGATTGAAGCTGGTTCAAGCCTGATTCAAATCGCAAGCAAGCGCCTGTTTCATAGAAAAATATTTACTTCGGCGCCGATCCATCATCACTTTGAAGCCGCTGGCTGGCCAGAGACAAAAGTAACGATGCGATTTTGGGTTATCGGCGCAGTAGCTGCGATGGCGGGAGTATACCTTGCGATTGCAGGAGGACATATTTAAGATGAGAGACTCGCTGAGGCATGTGGGCAGCTCGGCGTCATCGCTGGTTCGCCGGCATAATCCTGACTATAAGCTGCTTATGTATACGACGATTCTTGTGGTCATCGGTCTTATTATTATCTTTGCGATAGGGCCACAACGCGCCAATGTACTCAACGAGTCGTTTGGCAGCAATCTGTCTGGAACGTATTTTGTCATCAAGCAGGCGGTGAGTGTAGTGATTGCCGTGGCATCGTTTTTTGTGTTCGCGTTTTTATTCAAAATAGACGCACTGCTCAGATATCGGCAGATACTTTTGTATGTTGGTTTAGCAGCCTGTACGCTGTTGTTTTTGCTAGGGAATGTTGTCCATGTAGAGGCGGTCACTCAGTGTGCGCTTGGCGCATGTCGATGGTTTGTGCTGCCTGGTATAGGAACGTTCCAGCCGGCTGAGCTGTTGAAGTTTGGAATGTTGATTTTTCTTGGCGGTTTCTTGGCGGCACGTATGCGTATGGGACTAATCAACGACACAGAAAAAACTATCGTGCCAGTACTGGCCCTGCTTGCGGTTGCCGCAGTGTTTGTGATTGGATTTCAAAAAGATATGGGGACTGGTATTGCATTGTTCTCTATAGTGGCGGCTATGTTGGTTGCTGCCGGAGTAAAGAAGGAAGTAGGGCTCGTGTTGCTTGCGTTGACAGTCGCCGCAGGCCTGTTGCTTATTGTGACCGCTCCACACCGTATTGATCGTGTTATGACATTTTTTAAAGGGGATGAAGCATCGGTAGACGATCCTTCGGGCTATCATATTGCACATGCAAAAATTGCTATTGGAAGTGGTGGTGTATTGGGGGTTGGTATAGGCAACAGTGTCCAGGCTGCAGGCTATTTGCCAGAAGCTATCAACGACTCTGTGTTTGCTATTTTGGGTGAAACGTTTGGGTTTGTAGGCTTGGTGTTTATCCTCGTGATGTTTTATCTTCTTCTCATGCGCATATTGAGTTTTATAGACAGACTGGAGAAGCCAGAATATCGGCTGGTTGTCGCTGGAGTGTTTGGATGGATCGCTTCCCATGTAGTGATTAACGTTGCTGCCATGATAGGGCTGGTGCCACTGACAGGTATTACACTGCCGTTTCTTAGTTTTGGCGGTACGAGTATGCTTTTTATTGCCGCAGCATTAGGTGTAGTTTTTCAGATTTCACGCTATACTGTACATGGACATATAAAGGAGGTCACGAATGAAAATTCTCGCGGTCGGCGGGGGGTCGGGAGGCCACGTTACGCCAGTCGCCGCAGTACTCGATGAGCTAGTGCGCCAAGTGAAGGACGATGATCTTGAGGTGCTGTTTGTGTGTGACAAAGGCTTTCGTGAGCAAGCGCGCGGTATTATGAATAGTGTGTCGGCACCAGTGAGTATCGCAACGATTCCTTCGGGTAAGTTGCGCCGTTATGCGCATTTTTCGTGGTGGCATTATGTGCGCCATTTCTCAATTATTCTGCAAAATGTTGCCGATAGTATCAAGACTGCTGCGGGTTTTTTGAAGTCGTTATGGATTATTATGCGATTTCGGCCAGACGTTGTTTTTGCAAAAGGCGGGTTTGTGTGTTTACCAGTAGGTTTGGCGGCGAAGCTGTCGGGTGTGCCCCTCGTGATTCACGACTCTGACGTGCGTCCAGGCTTGACTAATAAGCTTCTCGCAAGATTTGCGACAGCTATAGGGACAGGTATGCCGCTTGAAAACTATAATTATAACTCAAGTATTACGACCTATGTGGGTGTACCAATCAATTCATCTGTCAAACCTATCACCCCCGCACTGCGTGCAGCGTATCGCACCGAACTCGCACTGCCTATGGACAAAAAGCTGGTTGTGGCTGTCGGAGGTGGACTAGGCTCCGTTGTTATTAACCATGCAATTATCGATACCGCCTTGGCACATAAAGATGATAGGTCAGTTTTGTTTTACAATGTGACAGGTATCAAAAACTTTGATGATGCAGTTGCACGAGCCGATGACAGCGACCGTTACAAGGCTGTGGCCTTTGTTTACAAGGACATGTATAAACTTCTTGGTGCGGCTGATGTTGTGGTGACGCGTGCAAGCGCCACGACACTTCAAGAATTGGCTGGGCTTGGGCAGGCTGTTGTTGCTGTGCCAGCGAAGCAGCTTGGCGACCAGCAGCAAAACGCTGAGCTATTTGCGAAGTACGATGCGGTTGTGGCGCTTCATGATGACACGTTAGGCCAAGTGCTTGATGCGACGCTTGTTGAGCTATTGCGAGATGATGAGCGCCGTACAAAACTTGCCAGTAATTTGCAGCGGTTTGCTCGACCGCATGCTGCACGGGACATGGCAACCATCATCATGGCTGCGATATAGTATTACCTGGGACAAAGCTGCTACAATAGCATAAGTACCATGTCACTTTTTTCACGAAAAAAAACACCCTCGTCTCTGCCGCGTCGTCGAATAGCTGGCGGTGTCGATGATCGCCATGATGAGCGTGAGCGGCAAGCTGCCTCGTATCGACGTGGTCGTACTCGTGCAGGTAGTACGGGCCATACTCTGCGTACGGCTCAGCAGCATGCACTAAACGCAGCGACACCGCGCGAAAAAGTACATCATCTTACGCGCCTACGCCATAAGCTTTCTACACTCTTGGGCGGGCTTTTGGTGACAATCATTGTGCTTGGAATCTTTCTGCAGCAGTTTACTGCAAATGTTCAGACTTCATTTGCCGATAATGTGAGTCTTACATCTGGTGAGCAGGAGTATGTACAGACAATTCAGCAGTACCTGTCGCAGCATCCTCTTGAGCGACTACGATTTAATCTGAATATGCACGATCTTACTGCTTTTGTTGCTTCCGAACATCCAGAAGTGGCCACTGTGAAGCAAGTTGGCTATGCAGCTCCAGTGACTACGGAGTTTCATGTCACACTCAGGAAACCTGTCGTAAGTTGGCAGGTACAGGATAAATTGTATTATGTTGATGCTCAAGGCGTGTCGTTTACACGCAATGTCTATGCGGCTCCTGGTGTCACGATAGTTGATAGTAGCGGCGTTGAGCACACGTCGGGAACTGCAATTGCAAGTGCGCGATTTCTAAACTTTGTTGGCCGTGTGGTGGCGCTTGCACAGCAGAACTCTATCAATGTCCAGCAAGTGCGCATTCCTACTGGAACGTCACGGCAGGTGGAGTTAGTTGTCGAGGGACGAGCGTACCCGATTATTATGTCGATAGATAGATCTGTTGGAGAGCAGGTGGAAGATATGGTTCGTACATTAGACTTCTTTGGTAGGCAGGGTAGGGCGCCAAAATACATAGATCTACGTGTCAAAGGTAAGGTATTTTATAGAGAGTAGGGGGCTCGGGCAAGGGGAGAATGGCGGTGTGCTCCGCTCTATTTTCTGGTGTTCTAACTATGTTCTTTTTATCAAAAACATATATAATTATATTTTTGTTAAAAAGTCAAACAAGGGAACTGTAGATTGTAAAAGTAGAGTAGGGCAATGATAGGGAACAAAAGTCAAATAGTATTCTTTGTACAGATGCGTCTATGATCCATGTAATTTTCGGGAAATAGATACTATTGTGGAAAAACTATACAAAGTCAAGTATTGGGAATAAAGTCAAATTAATCAAAATGTGACCATGATTACAACTACTTATTGTTCTATGTACGCCATGGTGCTGCTGGTTGATGGTAGCCTGGTTGTATACTCATAAACATAAGAAGTTTCTTTTATAAGGTACATAATAAATAAGTTGGAACATGTGAGTGAAGTAAACCCCCTACTGAAAAATAGATGTTCGATATATGTGCTGATATTCGGGCTTGAATGTACAATATATCCTTGTTCATACGCTTTCATTATATATAAGTCGTAAAATATACATTGTGCGACGTTAAATC
>JAPUEH010000004.1 GCA_027492635.1 Candidatus Saccharimonadota bacterium | reverse complement strand
ACCGTGTCCTCTGGCGTATCAAGCATGTGCCCCAACACCAGCTCGACCGCACCGTTGAGCCCGTGATAACACTTCACGCCGACATTGCCCTCTGGGATTTCACCCGCACCCGCCACCTGGATGCCATCAGCCTCGCGGGTGAACTCCCTCATAAACCAATCGTCTGGAGCCAGTGTCACAAACTGTGACCCGCGGCTAGGAGGAGTTGTTTTTTTCATCTCGTCGGCCGAAAACCGCGTGTTGGTGCCACGAAGATGGCGCTTGATAGTATCGAATTTCAGACCCATACTCGGCAGCGTGCCCGTGTAGCCAAGCGACACCGCCAAATGCTGATTGATATCCGCATCAAGCGCCAATACGCGTCCGCCACGCTGGCTCGCGTAGTGCGCATACAGCGATGCTGTGGTCGTCTTGCCACTGCCACCTTTGCCGACAAATGCAATTCTCATGACTCCCATCGTAGCTTCGATGCAGTATTTTTGCAAAAATGTTGCATTTATAGGTAAGTTTGCGATATTGTCGCAATAATATGCTATACTGCGAGTATGAATCATGAATTTGAAATTATCCTCCGCCGAGCAGGGCAGAGCATCACTAAGCCGCGTCGTGCCGTCTTCGCCACGCTCACACATACTGATGAGCCACTCAAAAACGGCGAAATCGCCAAAAGAACCCCCGGGATCGACAGAGCGAGTGTCTATCGTACGCTCGAGCTCTTCGCCACGCTCGGCATCACCACGACGACAATTCGCGGATGGACACCCTACACCGAGCTCGCCGAGCCGTTCAAGCCGCATCACCACCACATGATCTGCGAAGTATGCGGCCACGCCGAAGAAATCGCCAGCGACACGCTCGAAGACGTACTGACACTTATCGCCAATCGGCACACGTTTACCCTCAAAAGCCACACCGTGGAGCTCAGCGGCGTGTGCAACAAGTGCCACAACGGGCAACTTGACTAAGATTTCATCCGACCTCAATATACAAAACAGTGTTTCTATATTCAGGTCGAATGTGGCGAGAGGAACTCACCGCATTCGCCCCCATTAACTTATGCCGCCTCTATGGCAGCCAACTCTGGAGCCACTCCAGCATGGGTGCTGCGGTACTGCTCGGGATGAGCACGACGACCATGATGACAGCCACCACGACAGTGATCAGTGCCATCCACCCCATGACTGCACGCCAGTTCGCTTGGTCGACCAGACAAGGCTCACCCATCTCGCCGCGATCGCTCGGGCGGTTCACGTTGAGGGGTGAGTTGTCACCGATCGTCTCTCGCATCCCCATCTGCACGATGGCTGCAGTGAGCTTGTCGATGTCACCGTCACAGTCGGCGATCAACTTCTCGGCAGCATTTGCGTTCATGATGAAATTCCTCTCGCCAGTGCACCAAAAAGGCGCAATAAATAGGTACAGAACAAGCAATTGCCACTTGCTCCATATTTTTATTATATCATACTTAAGCTTTTTTTACAATAGCTCGGGCGTCCATGCGTTTCTTTTCTAACACACTTGACGTAATGGCGGTGACAACAAACACTAATCCAACGCCACCCACCATCCATTCGGGCAGCTCTACCCCATAAATCTTAATCATCATCATGACACCCAATGCCAAGATCGCCCAGTGTGCACCGTGCTCAAGATAGCGATATTTTGCCAGCGTACCTGCACGTAGCAAATAAACCGTCATAGAGCGTACCCAGATCGCGCCGACGCCCAATCCTGCAATAATCAGCAGAATACTCGACGTAATAGCAAATGCGCCGATCACACCATCAAAACTAAACGACGCGTCGAGAACTTCAAGATACATAAAGCTGGCAAATGCCGCCATGCCTGTCTTTGTCTTGATATTGTGTGCTTTTTTGCGAGCCTCCTCTTCGTGCTTCTCGTGATTGGTGAAAAACGATGACATCAGTCCAAGAGCAAGATGGAGTAATACACCCAGTACACACGAGATCAACACAACTTCCTGATACTTATCGTTTACCGTAAAATATAGTACACCCGCCAGCCCCAACATAAGCGAGACGCGCATATTATCAAACTGACCAGCCCGAGCCAGCCATGGCTCAACGCCTTTGAGCCAGTGAACTTCCTTGCGATAATCAAGAAAATAACTTAGCGCTACCATCAGCAGGAAGGCACCGCCAAACGCATCAATCATCGGCGCGGCATCATGCAGCACATGACCATATTTTTCAGCGTCGTTGAGCGCCAGATGCACCACATCCATAAAGCCCAGCCCACTGGCGATTTGCACAATAACGATAGGGAGTAAGAAACGCACCACAAACACCGCAATAAATATACCGACCGTCAAAAATATCGTCTGCCAAAACTTAGACATGGTAGCGAGTACTTTACTATTGACTACCGCATTATCAAAACTAAGCGTCACTTCAAGTACTACAAGGATAGCAAATAGCCACAATCCCAATAGACCATCATAATAGCCAACAACGGCAGCAAGTAAAATAGTAAGAAGTCCAGAAAACCAAAAAATTCGTAAAGGATGAGATTCGTGCATAATTCATCCATTACTATACAGCAATTACCGCAATTGCACGATACACCTTTGCAACTATTGCGCTCATGTTTGCCTTTTGCGCGGCAAGCTCCCATACTACACACCATGGAACAGCCGCACACATCACTCTCAATAGAACAGTTCTACGGTCCGGATCACTATGACAGGGCCGAAGATGGCACAGGAGTCTACACGTGGCTACTGGGACAGCTTGGCGACACCGCACTCACTGGGCTTGTTGTCGAAGGGTCTCCGTATGGCGAAAAACATCTCAAAACCACAAGCGGCCGCGAGCCAAGCACCGAGCAGATCACCGTGTACCAAGCGAGCCTTGCGAAGCTCGCGGAAATACACGTCATTCCCGAATAATCATCCTTGCTTTTTACCCAAAAAGTGCTACTATTGTGAATAGTTTTGTCGAGAGTCGGCAAATCGGTTTTGTCCGACCTGTCGCTCTCTACAAAATGGAGTTTGACAGGACTAGCACAAAGGAGATTCCTGGTGGCAAATTACCTTGATGCCGACCCAGTACTGCCCAAGCTGCTGCGGCAGGCAGGCGACGTTATCCGCGCCAACCAGCATGCATGCTGGCCCGTGCGCAACACGACCAATCGCCAGTGGTGGCAGTTCTGGCGCCGCACTCCCCAAGAGCCGGAGAAGTGGTCCATCATTCAGGTCGAAGACCCTTCGACAGGAGAAGGAGTGCGCGACCTCTACATCTCTCCCGACGGCAGGGTTGGCACAGGGCACCTGTACCCACGGGCTGCCATGATGATCGGCTACGTTCGCGAAGTCCCAAAGGCTGAACTTCGATGGGACATCGATAATGCCTTGCGGCAGCTCATCACTGAGCTACCGAACCAGCCTCGGCCCGGCATCCTTCCCGCCTACTAGCCGCAGACTGTCAAACGTAAGACCCCGCCAGGAAACTGGCGGGGCTGTTTCATTTCCAACTAAAAAGAGGCCAGGTAAGGGTGGGCATCACCTGGCCTCGTTTCACCCTTCAACCCACCCGGGCTTCCTAAAGGCAAAGCGTCAGCACCAAAACTCCATAAGGTGTGCGCCTGATCCCGAAGGATCACTACTTGATAGTTGCCCGAAAAATGTCCGCCTTTGAAAAAAGGGTAGTTAAAGGGGTTAGTATGCATGCAATGCTCGTCCAGAGCACTGATTTTAGCACTCGTTGGCTCAAAAAGCGGAGGGTAGATACTTAGAGAACACATTGCACACAACCTAACATAAGTTAGAATAGGGGGTATAAGGTGCATTTGATTGACCTCGCTGATCAATCAATCGTTATTCATATTAGCACGTATATTATATTATGTCAACACTTTTTACATATTTCATATGAAAATCAATCAAATTTCTCCAGATGACAACGAATTCACAAGCATTTTGACCTCTGTGAATCCAAAACCACGAGCGTTATACTATATTGGTACATTACCTAGTATTCGTCAACCTACAATCGCCATCGTTGGCACTCGCAAACCTACCAGATATGGCGAAGAAGTCACGCACAAATTTGCCTATGAACTCGCCAAGCGGGGAGTGATTGTCGTGAGCGGCCTGGCGCTCGGTGTCGACGGAATAGCTCACCGCGCCACGCTTGAAGCTGGTGGCACGACACTTGCAGTACTCGCGAATGGGCTCTCAAAAATCACACCACACACCCACAGGCAGCTCGGGTTAGATATTTTGGCGAGCGGAGGCGCTATCCTCAGCGAATACGAGCCAGACATACCGCCGCTTGCGCATCGGTTTCTCGAACGCAATCGTATCGTGAGTGGCCTCGCTGATGCCGTCCTCATCACCGAAGCTGCTGCGCGAAGCGGCACACTCTCGACTGCCACGCACGCGCTCACGCAAGGCAAAGATGTCTTTGTCGTGCCCGGCAATATCACCAGCCCCCTCAGCGCTGGCTGCAACCAACTCATACGTCAAGGTGCCACGCCCGTCACACAAGTGGAGGACATTCTAGAAGTTATTATGCCAGCAAATCTTGAGAATCAGCTGAAGATGCCGCTCGGCGATACGCCAGCGCAGTCGCGCATCATTGAACTACTGCAATCTGGCCTGCGCGACGGCGAGGAGCTACAGCAGGCGAGTGAGCTAGACGCTGGCACATTCTCGAGCGAGCTGACGATGCTCGAGATTAGCGGCACCGTGCGAGCACTGGGGGCAAACCAGTGGACTTTGCGGTAATATTATTGCAAGGATATTGACTTTTTATAGTATTTATGCTAGTATACACGCGGGTTTATTTTTGGGATTTCTGTGCGGCAACCGCTGCACACCCGACGCCAAGGAGGCAAAATGAACCGTAAGTCCACCCGTTCCCTGATCGTCGCACTGTCCGGTGTGCTGGCCGTTTTCGGCCTGAGTGCCTGCGGAAGCGACGGCGAGCAGAAAAGCTCGCAGGTCATCGAGCTGGAGAAGCGCGGCTTCTCCGACGTGACCGGAGAGGTCGACGGCGCCGAGTGGGGCGTGTACTACGCCTCGGCTGGCAGCTGCCGACTGAAGATCCGCTGGGAGAAGACGGGAGAGAAGGCGGGCTACACGCTCGTCGAGAAGTCGTCCCAGGGCGAGGCCAGCGATCTGACGGTCGAGGAGCCGTCGCTCATCAAGCTGAAGCAGTTGGCGCCGCTGGCGTACTGCTTCGAGACGGAGCAGACGCCGACGTCGGCCGCTCCGCCGAGCAACTAGCGGCCCACAGACACATGTAGCAGCATGTTAAAATAATCCCACTGGGATTTGCTAGAGGAAACTCCTCGCGGCGCTATGCAAATAGCGCCTTATTTCATTGTTCTACATATTGACTATATTGACTATTTATGATACAATAAAAATATGGGTAGAAATAGCATGAGGCAGCGCGCAGCTGTCGTTTTTTTGATGGCGTGCGTGGCCGCCATCATGTTCACGGGATGCAGCAACGAGAACGCCAAGGCGTCGTCGACACCGACCAACCGCTTCGTAGCGGGTGGCAACGGCGAGCCGTACGACTGCAAGCCAGGGTCGGCCGCCCTCACGTTCGCCAAAAACAGTGTGCAGACTGCACGCTGGGCGAACACCGTGCTCAAAGCGACATTCGACGGCAAAACGGTGACGTTCACCAACGCCGCCGGCGACGACATCGTTTTGCGCGGACTGATCGTCGGTGACGATGCGGGCGGTTACGCCGGCATGGACATCGGCGGCGTCGGCCAGACACTCCGCGAAGGAGACACGGTGTCGTACAACAACAGCACCTTGTTCACTGGCAGCGACGGCGTCACCGCCGACAACCTGGACGCCCTCACGGGCACCGAAGTGGTTAGCGCTACAGTCTGCAACTGACCACCCGCCCACGGGGCGCCATGACTGTCAACTCATGACAGTCATGGCGCCCCCTTATTTTTGCAAAAATCGGTACTATGCGTCGATATAATGATCAAGCACAATCCGCGATGGGCGTGCCACTAGCGCATACGACAATACCAATCCCGTCATATAATCCATCGCATACGAATCAAGTACATCCTGCTTTTCTATATTGAGGCGCCAATGTCCAGTGCATCGCGTCATCTGAATCATATCGGTTGACTGGCGCAGCATTGGGGGAGTGGGACCCATGCCGCTACCTGCGTTAAATGCCTGCAGCGGTGCGTCTTCACGGTAGAGCGACACAACATCTGGCAAAAGATGTACGTTGAGCCGAGCAAACGTATGCTTCACTTCGTCAAGATGAGCATTGAGCAAAATCACACCTTCGGGAGTTACCGGCACTTTGAGCGCCACTTCGTCTCCAGTGGACGAATCTATATTGCCTCGCGTGAGATTGTTGAGAGATACTTCATGCGATTCGTCGAGCTCTATCATATTAGAGTTTATTATACCACAATAAATACTTAATTACAATCCTTGTGTATCTTTCCTGAGTGTGGGATGATGCAGGCATGCACTAGAGAAAGTCTCTGGCGCATACCACGAGAAAGGAAGAGCCATGTCTCTTTTCGATCCGGATCAGGTCCACGACGCAGAGCTCGACTACGGTGACGACGACGGCAACATCGTGTCGATCACCAAGGTCGACAATCCGTTCACCCGAGCGATCGCCACACTCACCGACGAGTATGGCGACCCCATGTTCGCCATGCCGGCGTGACCCCAATCCACAGTCCGATACACCCCGAGTCGTGCCCAGCGCACAACGTACGTCTTTCGCTGATGAGCACAAGACTCGGGGTGTATCGGCCAACAAATCTTCCACGGCGAGTGGAGATTTTTATTTTTTACCCACTTGACGCCCACTCACTATTTGCATACAATGTTGCACTGTGTTTTAGTGAATAGAGCACCAACCGTAAGCACTATATATAATTATGGCCAAAAATTTAGTAATCGTAGAGAGCCCCGCAAAAGCAAAGACAATCGAGAAATACCTCGGCAGTGATTTTCATGTACTTTCGAGCGTGGGACACATTCGCTCTATTGTAAAAAAGACGAGCGATGGCACGCCGCCAATTGATGTTGATAATGGGTTCAAGACGACGTACGAAACCGATCCAGAAAAGAAAAAGGTCGTGACCGAGCTCAAACGCGCCGTCAAAGCCGTCGGCGGCGCCGAAAATGTCTGGCTCGCAACCGACGAAGACCGCGAGGGGGAGGCCATAGCCTGGCATCTTTGCGAGGTCTTGAAACTCGATCCGAAGACAACCAAGCGTATCGTGTTTCATGAAATCACAAAAAGCGCCATCGAGGAAGCGGTCAAAAATCCTCGCACTATCGACATGAACTTGGTGCAGGCCCAGCAGGCGCGCCAGATTCTCGATCGGATTGTAGGATTTGAACTTTCGCCTGTCGTGTGGCAAAAGGTGCCTGGCGGCAAAAGCGCGGGTCGCGTGCAGAGCCCAGCGGTACGACTACTTGTCGAGCGTGAGCGTGAAATCACTGCGTTTGAAGGCTCGTCCACATTTAAGGTTGTCGCGATATTTATGCACGAAGGTGTAGAAGTAAAAGCCGAGCTGCCGCAAAACTTTACAACAGAAGCTGAAGCCCAAGCATTCCTAGAAAGTCTGCAGAACGCCACATTTACCGTTTCCGACGTCCAAAAATCTCCCGGCACCCGTAGCCCAGCCGCACCATTTACCACCAGTACACTCCAGCAGACGGCCAACTCACGGCTTGGGTTTGGCAGCAAGGCAACCATGGCCAGCGCGCAGAAGCTCTACCAAGAAGGTAAAATTACCTACATGCGTACCGATAGTACCAACCTAAGTGGTCAGGCGATTGCGGCGGCCAAAGACTTTATCATCGGTAGCTTTGGCGCAGAATACAGCCATGTACGCCAGTTTAAAACCAAAAACGCCAGTGCCCAAGAAGCTCATGAAGCGATTCGCCCTACCGACATGCGACTCGAAAAAGGCAGTAGCAACGACTACGACCAGAAATTATACAATCTGATTCGCAGCCGCACGCTTGCTAGCCAAATGACGGCAGCAAAGCTTGAGAAGACGACGATAACTATAGCGATACGCAAAGCCGATGGATCGACTCTTTCTTTCGCCGAACTAACCCCGCCGGCGCCAAACGGCGCGGCAAGCGAGGCAAAAGAAACGAGTCGAGGTAGCGGCGAGGTTGTATTTGAAGCCAAAGGCGAGGTTGTCGTATTTGATGGATTTTTGAAAGTCTATGGCGGAAATAAAAAAGAAGACGCGCTCCTGCCGCCGGTACATAGCGGCGATCAACTCGCACTCAGCACGGCTACCGCTCGCCAAACCTTTGCTCGCCCGCCAGCCCGCTACACAGAAGGAAGCTTGGTCAAAAAACTCGAAGAGCTGGGTATTGGCCGCCCAAGCACCTACGCCACTATCATCGACACCGTACAGACGCGCGGCTATGTAGTGCGTGGTGAGGGTGAGGGCACGCCGCGAGACGTGATTGTACTCTCGTATCCTCCGCAGTCGAGCGATTCCGACAGTCCATCTTCAGAAGCGCTAGCCCCGTCGACATCGTCAGATGTGACAAGCGTTTCTGAAGGTGCGAATGGCGTGAATCGCGACCACAGTGTCACCAACGGCATACAACGCGAAATCATCACCGAAAAAACCGGCGCCGACCGCGGCAAACTCGTTCCGACACCCGCTGGCGAGCTCATCGCTGATTTCCTTGGCGAACATTTTACGCAAGTCGTTGACTATGATTTTACCGCCAACGTCGAACAAGAATTCGACCAAATCGCTACCGACAAGTTGGCGAGAAACGCCATGCTAAAAAGCTTCTATACACCGTTCCACACACTCATTGAACAATCTGGCGGCATCGACCGCAGCAAAGTTGGCGCGCAAAAAGAAGTTGGCATCGATCCTAAGACGGGTAAGATGATATTTGCGCGATTTGGCCGTTTTGGCCCCATGCTCCAGCTGGGTAGCACCGACGACGAAGACAAGCCGACATTCGCCCCCATGCCCGCAGGCAAAAAAATCGAGACCATTACGCTCGACGAGGCACTCTATGCCTTTAAACTACCCCGTACAGTAGGGCAGACCGCCGACGGCCAAGACATCAAAGCCAACATCGGCCGCTTCGGTCCGTACATCCAAGTTGGCAAACTTTTTGTCAGCATCAAGCCAGAAGATCCGCACGAAATCACACTCGAGCGTGCCCTCGAACTCTACGCCGCTAAGCTCAAGGCCGAAGCCGAAAAAAACATTGCCGATTTTGGTGACGGCGTCAAGGTGCTCAACGGCCGCTGGGGCCCCTACGTGACCGACGGCAAGAAAAATGCCAAAGTGCCAAAAGACACCAATCCAAAAGAAATCACTCACGAGCAAGCCAAACAAATGCTCGCCGACGCGCCGGCCGCCAAAGGGCGTTTTGCAAAGAAAACAGCTGCAAAAAAGCCTGCGACCAAAAAAACATCCCGCAAGAAATCATAGCGCCCAGCCGAACAACTTTTCATTTATACCACGCAGGTGTATAGTAAGCCATACATGAATACATCTCGGTGGGCACCTAGATACAGCTCTGGCTTTACAATTGTAGAGCTATTAATTGTGATTGTTGTTATTGCTATTTTGGCCGGTCTTACTATCATCGCGTATAACAGCATTCAGGGACGCGCCTTCACATCCACTGTGCAGCACGACTTATCAAACACAGCCAAACTCATGGCCATATCACATGCCGAAACAGGTGTTTACCCTGGCGTATTGCCAGGTGAAGCGCGAACCTCTCCTGGCGTAACACTTACACTCATCTCGACACCCGGCGGCTATAGTGGACTTTCGCCAGTACAAAATGGCGTGCTTTTTCAGTCCATCTGCCAACAGCTTGTCAACGAAGGTTACGGGCGCGACACCAATATGGGCGGCGGCACTGACGTATATATCACAGGGTGCCACGTCTATAACCATAATGCCATGCAGATAAATGGCTGGAATGCTCATGATTTTGGCACACCACTCACCGCTAGCAGTATACATAGCTGGTATAACACAAATGTCGCTCCAGACAGCTGGCGACCCAACAAAAAACAAACGTATCTCGACTTTGCAAATAAACTTTCTAGCGACTTCACGGCAGCAGGCGGCACATTCCCCGTGGCCTCTTTTTGGGACCCGTGGGCAGCGAGCAACAATGGTGGCGTTACTAAAGATGAGCTACCTGCACCCACAAGCGGCGCCAGCAGTGAAACCTTTTGCCTACAAGCGGCTCATGAGCGAAATGCGAGCAGTATCTGGCACATTAGCGCCGGTAGCACCCCTCAACTAGGTGCTTGTAGCTAAGCATAAACTCAATCTATAGCGTATATAATATTTTTCTACCCCTGTATATACATAAGCGCACAAAGAAAGTATATGAAAAGCCCTAAAACATTGTTTACAAAACACGTCTAAATCGTGCTATAATAAATTAAATCAGAAAATCTGTTTGACATTGAATACACAATGTTTTATAATGAATAGCAGATTAGATAATAGCAAACGTATTCTGAGGTGAGGCAGAGAGGAAACTACAGATGAGCGAAGCACCCGCACAAGAACAGGTTATAGATATCAAAGCAGCAGTAGCAGCAATTATTGATTCGATAGACCAAGAGCGCGAGCGCGAAATTATTACACGTCGTTTTGGCTTGTATGAGCGCAAAGAAACACTCGAACAAATCGGCGAATTGCTTGGTATCACCCGTGAGCGCGTGCGCCAACTCGAAAAAGCCATCCTCATCCGCATCAAGATGTCGGCAGAACGCGGTGAACTTCCAGATGTCACATCAAGCGAGAAAGTCATCATCCGCACACTTAGCGACATGGGTCGCGTCGCACGCGTACAAGACCTCACCGACGTGCTACTTGGCAAAAAGAGCGACGCACGTGAACGTGCTCATATTGCATTCCTCGCGGAACTTGCGCCAAACCTTACAGTTATAAACGAAACCGACAACTACTACCTGTCTGCAGCTATCGCAGAATACGGCGACGAAAAGAAAATCCGCGGCGAAGTCGACACAATCGTCAAAGCCATCAAAGCAAACAAAGAGCCGCTGACGATCGAACAGCTCCACGACAAGCTGAGCTATGAGCATCCAAAGCATGTCGAAGCGCTCGCGAGTGTGTCAAAACACTTGGCACACCTCAAAGACCTCTGGGGATTAACCAAATGGCCGACCGTAAATCCAAAAAATATTCGTGACAAGATCTTTGTAATCCTCTCTGAAAACGGCAAGCCATTGCACTTTTCTGAAATCGCCGAAGCGATCAAAGACAGCGATTTCAATCGCAAAGACGTCACCACGCAAGCGATTCACAACGAACTCATCAAAGACAAACGCTTTGTCCTGATCGGTCGCGGCATCTACGCACTCGATAGCTGGGGCTATAGCAAGGGTACCGTCGCAGACACCATCGCCGATGTGCTTCGCGAAAGCAAAGAACCGCTCCATCGCGATGAAATTGTACGCCGCGTTCTTAAGAGCCGTCAAGTAAAGGAGACGACAATCCTCTTGAACTTGCAGAGCAAACCACAATTTAAGCGAGTGGCGAAGGCGACATATTCACTCGCAGAGTAGGGAAGTTATCGTCCTTGGCTAGATGCACGGCTTCGGCCGTGCATCTACTTTTTAAATAAAATGTGTTATTATATAAATTGACGGCAGTTCGTACAAGGATAGGAAAGTGTCAAATGGCAAAGAAGGCGAAGAAGGCTCGGCTACTCCAGACTCGTGTCGACTAGCGCCAGGTAGAGGTATTCAAGGCAATAGCAGAAATTCGCAACGTGTCCGATGCCCAGCTACTGCGTGAAATCGTCACCAATTATGTGAACGAAACAAACCTCACCATCATTGAGGAGCAGCTGCGCAAGGAGTGCAAAGAGAAGGTCCGACGGCTACAACAGAAGACGGCACCGACGGACTAAGGGGTCCGCCGATCAGTACCCGCCCACGAGAACTCGCCTCGAGTTATCCAGCTCGGCGACGTCCTAGGGGCGGGTTTTCAATTGGACTGATTTTTCCTAGATTCTCCGGTCAATCCAAAGAATGACAGCTCGCCATTATCGAATCAAGTTCAAAATGACAAAGTCATAAAATAAAAAGCTCACCCTTGCAAAAACAACAGAGGTATGATATAATGAAAAGCATATATTATGACATTCCTTGTAGAATTCATCCAGCTCATTACCTCGCCCTACGTGTGGGTTCCTGTCACGCTTATTCTGGGTGGTCTGGCAATGTGGAACAACCGCAAGATCAAGCAAGTACAGACACTCGAAAGCAGCCTGCTCGTACTCGAAATCCCAAAGACCAATGACAAATCCGAGCTTGCCGCCGAACAGCTCTTCGCCAGCCTGCACGGCATCTTGCGCGATGCGGCCGAACTCAAACGAACTGGGGGAGTGCAGGAGCACCTGAGTTTCGAAATCGCCTCGATCAATGGGCAGATTCGCTTCTATGTATGGACGCCAAAGACGCTCCAAAGCTTTGTCGAAGGCCAAATTTATTCGCAGTATCCTACAGTACAGATTCATGAAGCCGATGAAGACTATGTTGCACACGAACGTCACCACAGCGTCATCCATACTGCCGAAATTACGCTCGCCGACAGCGAATTTTTACCGCTCAAAACCTTCCAAAGCTTTGAGGTCGACCCGCTCGCGGGTATCACTGGTACACTTGCAAAACTCGAAGACACCGGCGAAGAACTATGGGTACAGGTACTAGTGCGCCCATTGCCCGACAGCTGGCACAAATCAAGCTACGAATGGATTAAAAAAGTCAAAAATGGCGGTGGATTTAGCCTTGGCGCAGGGCTTGATATGAAGTGGCTTGGGATGCTGCTCGAAGCGCTTGTCAAACCACCAGAAGCGGGAGAAGGCGGGGCACCAAAAGAGCTATCCGAGCGCGACAAAACGCGTATCGCCGAAGCCGAGAAAAAAGCGACCAAGCTTGGCTACAAAGTCAAAATTCGCATGGCATATCTCGGCGAAAGTAACGCCAACGCCAAACTGCGCATGCAAGCGCTCGTCGGCACATTCAAACAGTTCAACAGTACCAATCTCAACGGCTTCGTACAGTCAAACGGAAGTTTTGACAAAGAAGCGCTTGGCGCGTATCGCGGCCGCATCTTTGCGCCAAATGATGGCTATATCCTCAATATCGAAGAGCTTGCCAGTGTATTCCATCTCCCGCATACCAACGTAGAGACACCAAACATCGTCTGGGCAAGTACCAAGACTGCCGAACCGCCGGCCAAATTGCCAGTCATCACTGGCAACGAAGCCGTTGACGAAAACATCTCGGCATTTGGCCTCACAAACTTCCGAGGTATCAATCACCAGTTTGGCATGCTTCGCTATGACCGTTCACGTCACGTCTATATCATCGGTCAGACGGGTGCAGGTAAATCGGGTCTTTTGGAGCTATTCGCCCTCAGCGACATTTATCACAATCAAGGCTACGCTATTATCGACCCGCACGGCGATTTTGCGATCAACAACATGAAGTTCATCCCGGCGCATCGCATCAAAGACGTCATTTATTTCAACCCGGCCGACACAGCACATCCCGTAGGCTTCAATCCGCTGGAAGTCACCGATCCCAATATGAAAAGCAATATTTCATCAGAGGTGATTGGCGTGCTCAAACGTATGTTTGGCGAGTCCTGGGGGCCGCGGCTCGAATATATTTTACGCTATACTATCCTGGCACTGCTCGATAGGCCAGAGACGACCATGCTCGACATCACCCGCATGCTCACCGACAAAAAGTTCCGCAAAGAAACGCTGGACTACTGCCAAGATACCGTAGTGTTGCAGTTCTGGAAAGTAGAATTTGCCAGCTGGAATGACAAGTTCGTTGCCGAAGCGATCGCGCCAGTGCTCAACAAAGTCGGTGCGTTTACCGCCAACCCCGTCATCCGCAATATCATCGGCCAACCAAAAAGCACGTTTAACGTGCGTGAGATTATGGACGAGGGAAAAATCCTTGTCGTCAACCTATCTAAAGGACTTATCGGCGAGGACAATGCAGGCATCCTCGGCTCATTTCTCGTGACCAAAATCCAGCTTGCTGCTATGAGTCGCAGCGACATCCCCGACATCAAAGACCGCCGACCGTTCTATCTCTACGTCGACGAGTTCCAAAACTTTGCTACCGATTCATTTGCCACAATCCTCTCTGAAGCCCGAAAATATGGCCTCAATCTCACCGTCGCCAACCAGTACATTTCGCAGATGACCGACACAGTGCGCGGTGCAGTGTTTGGTAACGTCGGTACAATGATTGGTTTTCGTGTATCAGCCGAAGACGCCGCCATTCTCGCACAGCAGTTCCAGCCGCAGTTTGAAGCCAACGACCTCTTGCAAATGCACAACCGCCATTTCATCATCAACATGGTGATTCAGGGTGAAAAAGCGCCAGCGTTTAGCGCCACCACGCTCAATCTTCCGCCACCACAAGCCGACAATTCACAGAGTATCATTGCCAATTCTCGCGAGCAGTTTAGTCAACCGCGTGCCGCAGTGGAGCAGGCGATCAACGATCTCATTAAGCCCCCAGAGCAGCTCAAGAAACCAGCCAAAGTACCAGACACACCTGCGCCAAAACAATGGCCAATCAACGCACATACTCAGGTCGTCACGCCAGCTACACCAGAACCAGTACAGCCCGTCACGCCCGCTCCAGCACCCGATGTCAGCGCCCTTGACGATGGCACACTGCGCATTCACCACCATAGCAAACAAGAAACATCAGCGCCGCAACCCGTACTTTCTACACCAAAAGCAGCAGCACAACCACCGCAAGAAAAAAACGACGAAGCACCAAAAAAACGTAAACGACGCCGTTCGCGCAAGAAAAAATCTACCGATACAACTCCAGCGTAGACACGAGCTACACTACAGAAAGACGTGCCACATCTACCATAAGGTGATATAATCGGCAGCATCACAGGCTATCCGACACCCACAAGGAGGAGTGTGTATGTCAGAATTTTATGCAAGCGAAGATCATCACGATTATTTGATCGACCACCCGATTTTTCGAGATGCCTATGCGCTCTATTATCAGCTCGAAGACAAACGATTTGCCACATGGGCAGAAGCGATGCAGTCGACCAGTGTGGCGCTTTCTGAGATTCACACACAGGCAAACGATGCCGGGCTAATGTATAGAAAAGCGCGACTCACTGGACCAAAGCTTACTGTGCCTTTTAGCGACTATGATCCAGAGAGCGGCACTTTTTCTCTGTATACTGGCACCATGTCCGCCTCCGACGATAACCCCGAGGCCAATCCGCCTGTCACAGGTCAGTTTCTTGGATTTAATACAATCGCCAGACGAGAAGACGACGGAAGCTACAGCGCCAGCATTCATCACCATGTGCGGATTGGCGATCCAGTGGGGCTTGGTACATTTATGGGCGATCTTTTTGCCCAAGGAAACCTGGTATCATCACAGCTAGAATTCATCGACGACCTCAGACAACGCGATGCCGCGCAAGCGCTCACCACCCTCGCCGATGCCACCCATGACGCAGACACCGCCCTCACAACAGCCGCAGTTCATGATCTTCTCACGCCAAATGACGAAGGGGAACTCTTTGATTATCGTCGCCTACGAAAAATAGGCAAAACAATCCGCGAGCTTGAAACGAAGAAACTCCAGGCAGATGAAGATATTGATCTTGCCTATCGCGATGGCATGATAGATTTTGTCGGAGCGAAACTTGGTATAAAATACGGCGCTATCTTTTCTGTCGATGCCATCAGTGTCTACCTCAAAGGCGCCGACCCTGCCACTGGTCCGCATATCACTGATAACCCAGAGCAAATACGGGATATCTACCAGTTTAGCGATATGGAATTTTCGCCGTATTATTGGAAGTATGGGCAGCGTTACTTTACCCGAGAGAAAGTTGGAACACTCGCGCTTGCCGCTTACACCTCACATCCAAACACTGAAGAGATAGTCCCGATGTATATTCCACTCGAAAAAATCCGCGAGCTTACCCCAGAGAACTAATTAACAAAACGACGCGGCTTGCGCGGGGGTGGAGTCTGCGAAGTGCGCTCTGCGGCTTTTGTGCGCACAGCAGAGGTTTTGCGTACCTGCGGCTGCGCTACCTGGGCACCGCTGAGTGTCTCCAGTGAAATATGGGAGCGACCGGCGAGCACCGACTGCAAAATATCTTCAACAACCTGCGGATCAAGGTGCGAATTATCTTCGAGCACGCGCTTCACAACAGAGCTGAGGGTCGTGCGCTCGGCATCATAGAGCGAGTTTTTGCGGATCACATAGAGCTTTTTGAGTGCTCGATAGTTTTTGTGAAACTGCTCAAGTTCCAAGATCATACTTTCGGCGCGAGCGTATTTTTTGGCAATGCGATGTTGAATCTTTTTGGCAGTTTTGAGCCGACGCCATTGGCTAAATAGGGTAGGGTCGAATATCTTGCGCGCTTCGGCACGGATAGCCAGCCCCGTACCGACATAGAGCACTGTAAGCAGCACCGCCATCAGCACTTCGGAGCTGATAATCGTGACGGCATCATCCGGAAATTCTCCGATATCCATCATGATGACGACGGCACGGATGGCTACAAAAATCAGACAAATTGTCACCCATACCCATGGCTCATAAAACGACCAGCTGCGACGACTGCGGTGCATTGCATGCGATCGCCCCCACAAAAACGCTGTGACACTTCCGACAAGCGCGAGAGCAAATGCCAAAATACTTGCATTGAATTGATCGGTGTCTAGCAAGCGTTCGATTGCCGAGCTGAGTAGCAACATATCAAGAAAACTGAGCGCCAAACAACCAGCTACCACCCAATAGTGACCATACGGGGTAGAAAAGGCGGTTTTTGCATCCGGAGCAGGACGTGGAGCTGGCGATGAGCTCTTCGACTTGGTATTTTGCGCAAGCTGCTCGCCAATAGGTACGCGGATCACCTGAGCCTCTTCGTTGCCCTTGCCGAGTTTACGCAGTCGTGCCACCGCTTCGTCATAATCAATACCGGACGTCGTCTTGTCGTATCCCATCGACTCAAGATGGTTAACGTCTTGCTCGACTTTGATGAGTGCTGATTTGGTTTTTTTAAGTCCGCGGGCATAGGTAGCATCAATACGGTGCTCGCGACGACGAAATTCACTCTCTAGGGCCGAGTGGAGATCGCTATAGCGCCCACTGACTATTCTCAGCATTGCCTCGATAGATTTGGCATCAAGCTTCGCGCGCTTTCTGCTATGCCGCACACCAGAAAGCGCCTTTTTGCGCACAGACTCAATCTGCTTTTGTGTTGGCCGCTTAAGCCGTACCGCTACTTTCAAAAAACTCTTGGCCATCTAAATCAACTCCTTTATTTTGTGTGCGGTATCGTGCGCATGGTCTCGCAGCAGCGCGTCATAGTTTGTCACTCCCAGTTTGTTGAGTCGGCGCCCAGCTACCTTGATATAGCTATTCATCACCAGCTCATACGCACCCGCCACACGTGCGCAAAACTCAGCAAATTCTTTTTTGCTTGCCGCAAGGTACTTCTCATATTCAGCAAGCGTGCTTTTGATACGTCCGATTGCCGCTAGCTGATTTTTGATACTCGACTCGATAGCGCCAAGGTTACCTTGATGATTGGCTTTTTCGAGTGGCGTCAGCCCGCCGCGTTCGAGCGTGGCTCTGATAGCTTCGTACTCCTGCTTTGCTTCCGTGAGCGCCTCACGCTCGCGCTGCAATGTTGCCTCGATTTCACGTATCTCAAGCCGCAATTGATCTTGAATCATGCGAGCACGCTGCGACTCGCGCAAAATATGCGCATCGCGCACATCTGCTAAATGCTCCAAGTATTGCGTGCGAATAATGTATTTATCTTTTGAAAGAGCTTGGATATTGATATCTCGCTTGCGCGCGACTCCATTGTCATGCAAAAATCCCTTGAGGACACTAGAGCGATCGCGTTGTGCGGCCACACGACCTCGTACTCGCACCCATAACGACACCGACACTGGCGTGTGCTCATATGATTGCAGCTCTGCCTTAGCCACGACACGCTCCGCCGCTGTCAAGCGTCACAATTACCACACGGTTGGCCTGGGCTTTTTCGCTATTCCATTTGCCCTCGGCATCCGTCTCAGAAACACGGCCTTCAAAATCACTTGAGCCGCGACCTTCTGCGACGACCGCATCCGCCGAGACACCGCGTGCTACCAAAAGCTTTTTGACAGCTTCGGCGCGATTTTTGGATAATGAATCTGTCGCATCAGCGACGCCACTTGGCCGCGCGGTATATCCTTCGATCGTCAGCTTGGCGCCTCGACATTTCTGATAGCTGGCGACCACGCCATCGAGCGAGGCATTAGCAGTTGCTTCGTCTTGGATCGTCGCGGTGCCCGGTTTAAACCCGATGGAGTTTTCGCCTAATTTGTACACCATCACACCGCCCGCGATGCCGTTTACTTCTACAGGAGTCACGGGCTTGTCTGTCTTGATACTATCCGACGCCACCACCGTATCATCAGTTACAAAATCGGCACCCATATAGCGAAATATCTGCGCGTAGATATTTCGTAAATTACGCTTTTCTGTGGCATCAAGCGGTTGTTGCGGGGCAGTCGCAACCCCAAGGCCAGACCACACGATCTTGACGCCTTCAAGCTCACTGGCTGCCACCGTGCCGCTTTTCTTTAGTGTATCGAGCACCTCGGCTGGGTCGGCATGAAGCAGATCGCCATTTGCAAAATTAAGCGGCTGCGTATCCGATAAGCCAGAACCAATAACGAGGACAAGCGGTTTTTTGCTACTCGGCGAGGTGGTAACTGCGCGCCCAGCTGCCACGATATTATTGAAGTAGTCGGCGCCTTTTTCGGCAGCTGGTTTTTTGATCGCGCTATTTACCGCGTCGAGCGTCTTGGTAGAGTTTTTGATAAACGAGCCAACATTGCCAGACTTTTTCACCTTGAGGTCGCTCAGTTTGATGCGCTCGCCGCTTGGTGTCGCAGAGTATATATTGAGCGACAGATCACCTTCTGTCTTTGCGAGAGAATTGCGCAAGTACTTATCCGCCTCTTCGGTGAGCGTCGGCACAGGACTATTGGCAGTATTGCCAACCACAAGCGCCACACTATCACTCGCGTAATCCTCGTCGGCAGGGCATGATCCAACACTCAGGCCAAACTCCGGCTTGGCATAATGTGCCGTTTCACACTTGGCGATAGCACTGTTGACGTTGATATAGGTCATACCAAACACCACGCCCACCACAAGAAGTATCGCGCCGATACCAATCAGCCACGGCTTCGCATCTTCAAAGTCAAAATCAAAATCCATTACGCTTTGCTATAATAACTTTCCACACTTATTTGCTTACGCTTTATAGATAACTATAACATGACAAGCCCAAAAATATAAACAAAACTTGCAGTCCCTCTTTGATTTTGCCCACCATAGGGAGTACACTGATAGCTACCAACCGAGTAACTAATATAGAAAGGGGAGTCATGAAACCACCCGCCTATACTATAGAAAATCACGCCGCTGTCTACGATTTTTATCGTGATTACACGCCGCACAAGACATTTACCCGAAACGCCTATCGGCTCCTGCATCGCATTATGCAACCACGCATAACATACGATGAGTGCTCGCGACAAGAACTTCCCGAGCTGTTGCAGCGCAATACGCCTATGATCATCACGCTTAATCATCTGTCCGACCGCCACGATCAATGGACATCTGCGGCCGTAGCAAGCGATGTATTACCGGAAAAGGTTGGCGATATACGTGTGCTCGCAAAAAGCACGTTCTATACAGGCGAACTACTTGACGAAATGAAAGTACCTCGCCACAAGCTCGTCAGATCGCTTGCGCAGCGCGCGCTCACTGGATTTGTCAACAATATGGGTACAATGCCCGTCTATCGGCCGACCGACCAATCGAGCGAACAACGACGACTATCAATCGAAGCCGCAAATAGCACATGGGACACACTCGGCGAGCTTCTAGAGACAGGCCACCCTGTCGCCATCTACGGCGAAGGTACCGCCGACACCCAAGATCCGCGCTACAACCTTCCTATCAAAGCTGGCATCGGACACCTTGCGATCCAAACCCTGCAGGAGGGTAGGCCGCCAGGCGTCATCATCCCAATAGGCGTGAGCTACCCAGAATACACCGAACGCACTAATCGTAAGGGCAAGACTGCCATTCAGCCAAGCAAGCTCACTCATGCACACGCGCATGTGGGTGAAATCTATCACCTGCAGCCCGACGATACCGTCCGCACCATCCAGAAACAAACAGCAAGAGTCCTCCAAGACGCAACTAGTGTCGCATTCATGCTACAACAGCCACGCTATCTCGATGCCGATGGCAGCGACATATCATATCGCTTTCAATGACCCCCAGAAAATTGAAAGACCCGCACAAACATCTTGTCTTGTGCGGGTCTGGTAGCCGTACTCGGCTAGCGAGTTCTGTCTCCTTGGGAAATGTACTCGATACAGTCTTGCAACTCCTGCGCGCATAGATCGGTATCGACAGTAGCTCCAACCATCAACCGGTTGAACACATGACGCTCGGGTAGTTGCTCAATTGACGTCAGCGGATAGACGCCAGGCGACTCACAGTCTTCCAGCGTGCCGGCGTACAACACGGCGACACGCTGCGTCATATCAACACGAAGCGCACGCTTGAGAGCTGTTACCACCACACCATTTGGCGCCACTAGGCGCGTCACTACCAAGCAATCATAGACATGTCGGCTTGGGCGAACATGTAGCTCGTACGTCGCACACGACCACATATAGCAGTCGCCATTTCTAGCGTCGGGAATAATGTGGCGTACGAATTCATATAGCTGCACTGCGGCTTGCGCAACGCAATCAGGATGCGACACTTCCTTCTCGCGGCACGTGGAGTCGATTGGCACAAAGCCATACGTCGTATACATCATGTACGCCAACGCTTCATGCCACGACAACCCCTCGCGCCTTGCATAGTGAAGCGCAGCGTATGCGAAAAACAACCCGACGCAGGCAGCGAGCACAATCACCACACCAACAGCACCGTTTGGCATCATAGCCAGCACCACAAGACCGCACACAAAGTACAGTGCATAGCGGCGCGGTGGCTCAATATTCTGCCATTCCTGTTTCAAAAAGTCCATCTTACACTCCTTTTCTCTAGTAGAAAGGAGAAGAACACTCATACGATATCATATTCGCAGATATATAGCAATATGCTCATTTAGTGCTATAGTAAATCTATGACAGCCGAACGACCTTTTCACCAGCCCTATGAATCACGCAAAGAATACCATCAAACACCCGAAGAGGTACTCGTGGAGTGCAACATACTAGCTGATGCACTTGATGAACTGATGGAAGTCCCCGTTGCCGTCGGATCAGATATACAATGCACTGCCTGCGTAGACGAGACAGGGTCGTATATTAGCCGGTCTTTCGGGTATATCGAGGGTGGTCGTAGCGGCGAGTGGGCATGGCCGCTTGTCGAAAAATCGCTGGATATATCCTACCAGCGCAATGGTAACAATCTCATGCTCACCACCGAAACGTATCGTGTACGCATTGATACTGTAATCCATCAACAAAATCTAGATCACGGTACAATCCCAAATTTCTATGAAATTACCTTTTTTGGTTCAGACCGCTCATCGGTTATAGCTACTATCGAAACGCCAAACCTCACGGATGCGAACGAAGAGGATTTTGTCACGCGTCAAACCACACCCTATGACCATGGACAGTTATGCGACGAGCTGAGTGCGCTTGACACACTACTCCAGGCACAGCAGCGGGAAGATAGGGCGATTGCACAGATAGAGTAGGGTTACTTGCACAACTCAATCTTCTCGCTCGAAAAAACTGAGTTGTGCGCCGGAGTTATGTATCCGGCACCTGCCTTTCGTCAGGACATTGTAGTTATCAAAAAACAGACGCGATACTGGATTTACCAGCTACCGCCACCGCCGCCGAAGTCGCCGCCACCGCCCCAACTGCTACCGCCACCTCCAAAGGAGCTGCCGGAATCATGAGAATGGGAACCGGAGTGCGAACTGCCGTATGAGCTGCCCAAGTAGCCGCCCACCGCAGAACCAGCGACCGAGCTGCCGAAGCCACCAGAGCTCCGGCGACGTCGATCGTCATCCTCCCGCTGACGCTTGCGCTTCTCTTCGGCCTTTCGCTCGTCGATGATCGCCTGATTGCGCTTCACAGCGCCATCACCAGCCGACCGAACGCGACCGAGCAGGCGTTCGATCTCGGCAACCTGTGTATCGTGCTCCGTGTCGGAAGCAAGATTATTCAGCACACGATCAGCTTCTCGCTCAGCCTTTTCGAGCGTGCTGAGTGCCTTTGCGCTCTCTACATACTCCAGCCCTTCGAGCGTCACGCGGCGCGCCGACACCTCGTCGGCAATCAGCTGTCGAGCATTGACGATTCGCGTGCGCGCCGACCGCAATGAATCTAGCGTGCGCGCAAACTCACGCAGCTGCAATTCCAGCTCCACCAAGCCGCAGTACGACTCGAACGCTGTAGCATCATCACTCAGCATTGCCCGCTGAGCATTCAGGCGCTGCTCGTATCCCACGAGCTCTTGCCGGTACAAAGCGACCAAAAACACCCGTTCGCACTCGTCCAGCAGGGACGAGTAGCCGGTAATCATGTGGCTCAGGTCGTCGACCTGCTGCGCACGCGCGTCTCGAGTCAGCTTGCGCTTGTCAGCACTCACGTCGTCGAGGAGCTGCTTGTACCGCGAGTTGACACTACCCATGTCGTCCGCGATACTCACAAACTCTTCCTCCAGCCACTTGTAGCGACTGGTGGAAAGCTGCGCATCCGGATCACCCTCGGGATCACGCCCGAGCTCCACATACGCATCGTTTGCCACCCCAAATGTCTCCAGGATGTCACCGAGCGTCTTGGCGTGCTTGTCGACCAGCTTAGCCGGTAATCCATCGGATGCCAGTGCAAAACCTGCGCGCAGCTGGCTCGGCTCCTTGAGCTCCACCAGCAACATCACGACACGCGTCTTGGCCTTCTGCGCCAAGACCTGCGCCTTCTGGCGATCACGCGCGGCATCCTGGCGACGGCGACGCCACCGCATCCCGCGTACAGCTCCACACACGAGAGCTGTAGCGGAGGTGATGGCGATCAACGTCCAAAGCACTGCTTTCCACACGCCTGAGTAATCAGTCGGTGTCGGCGCTGGCTTGTTCGGATCGATCTCGCGACCGATCGAATTCAGCGCAGACGTCACACCCGCAGTGAAATCTTCCGAACGGAAATTCGGCTTCATGTCACGCGACATGATCGTACCGAAGCTCTTGTTGAGCGACGGAAACGACGACGCGTTGAAGAAGATTCCCATGGAACGATCCATGCCAAACGTCACCATGATGACGTTTGCCTTTGGCTCTCCGTCTGGCGTGCGCCAGTTGGAGCATTGTGCCAGCCCTTGCGCCCAGAACGCGTCGGCGTTGCCGCCGGGCGTGTTCTGAAACGCGCGAACGTACACGTCCGCACCATGCGCTTCCACAGTACGCAACGCGCGCTCTACTTTTGCGGTGTCGAGCACGCGAGCACTGGTCTTGTCGACGATCTTCGCCGAGCAGTCGATGGTGTCTGCCGACGCCATCGGCGCCAACAAAAAAGCCAGCAACATGCCAGCCAACACCGCTACGAAACCACGAAACATGGCTTTCATCTTGCACCTTTCGGTAGGGGACTCTGTCTGTCGAATTGTTAACCACATCACCAGAGACAATTGCTTGACTCCAGCCTGCAAATTATAGCATAAAACATATAGAAAATCAAATTCTGATCTATCCACACCCTCAAGACTCACACAGACGTCGACAGGGGCTCAGAGTAGCAAAAAAGCCAGCGTAGACAGCTGGCTTTTATTCAAACTACTAATTCTGCTTCTTAGGTTTGCGCACTTCGCGTTTTGGGCGGTTTTGACCTTTGGCCATACGAAAACATCCTTTCTCTACAAATCTTGTTATTGACTTGATGTGTCCAGATGTTAGCTTTTCATAATGGCAGATAATCTCCTTTGTCTACCTCTCTAGTATAACACCGAAGAAAATTACTTGTACACCCTCGCAAAACGGCGTATAGTAGCATCACCCTATCCATCTACCAAGAGAGGACAATCTCATGAATAGGAAGTACTTTGCAGTAGCGGCGACTCTGGCAATCGGGATCGCCACAAGCGCATGCAGCACCGAGGCGCAGCCATCCGCTCAGTCGTCTTCGGCAGCACCGCAGACCACCACGGTCACAGCGCCAGCGGAGGTGTCGACAACGACAGTGGCGCCAGAGACGTCGTCGGTGCAACCATCCACGTCGTCATGCGCGTCGGTCGTGGGGCAGTGGAACACGGCCGACGATTCGACACCGATTCGTGTCGGTTTCTCGGAAGTTCTCGATGTCCGCGCCGCAAGCCATCCGTGTTTCGACCGCGTCGT
>JAPUEH010000003.1 GCA_027492635.1 Candidatus Saccharimonadota bacterium | reverse complement strand
TTGCGGATACGCCAAAATGCTTGAGACGCCACCCCATATACGAAATGCCGCTCACCCCACCACTCGGCAGTACATGATTGACGAAGTTCATCTCGAGCGCCAAACGCGTCAACATCAGCGAACTAATCTTGAGATGCTTCTGCCGCTTGAGGTAGGCAAAGATCATCTCGCCCGCTGCATAGTACGACACGAACTGCAGCGGCACCAGTAGCATCAATATCCATAAATTCACCTGCCCTAGCAGTGAATACGCCTGCTCGATATCATGCCTCGCAAAAAACAACACTGCCAGCAGAAAAACAATAGTCGCGATACTTACCCAGGTACGTCCAGAAATTCGAGCTGTCATCTCTTTGTATTATACGCCATCTAGAGCCCGCTGCCTATCGACTCTAGTACACAATTTTCCAGCTCACCGGCCTGTATCTACTCTGCGACGATACTTCCGACAAACTATAGCTCGCGTCGTTAATAAGCCCAAATCCGCCGACTTCAATCGTTTGTCCAATCACGCCATTTGCATTACAGCCAAATTTAATGCTCGCTTTTCCAAAATACGACCAGAGTAATGTACCTGGAAGCGTGGGGTTAACACCAGAACCACCGCATCCCACTGTTTCTGTGTTTTTGGTGTTATAGAGATGTTGATTGGTAATTGTCGAACAAGTATCCGAATTTGCGCAAGTAGAGTTTGAAGATGCAAAACTAATAATCCGCAGGCCAGTTCCACATGAATTCACTACCACATTTACTCTTGTCGCAAAATCAACGATACCGTTGACCACAATTGTCGGAGGTACACACCCGACACTATCTGGCACAATCAGATTTAACTGATACACATTTTTCATAGTAAAATCACCCCGAATATACACATCGCCCGCAACGGTAATGTTGCAGTCCAGTAGCTCGGTGTAATTAAACGTGCTACTGATCCTAGTGTTTGCTGCCCAAGTGCGCGCTGTGATTGCTGGCCTAAAAAAAGGAATACCGGTCACGCAACCCGCATCGGCGGGCGCCACAACCGTTGTCTTGGTTGCAGTAAAAGCGGCTTTGTTGAACGTTGGCATCTCATAGAGAGTCGGTACGCAATTTGGAATCAAGCCTAGTCCTGGGTTTACAGTCCCAGGATAGATATTTTGCCACCCCGTCTGATGGCGCGCACATACTGTGCCGTAGATTGCTCCAACTGGCGAAACTATCGTCACCGGATCCGTACCTGCTGCGCATTGCTGCGGATAAGTCGTATACGTACCACATCCTCGATTTGCCGACCATACCTTGACAGGGTGTGCATCGCTGCCCACCTGCGCAGACCCCACATCCACACTCCCGAGCGAATAAATACTTTTCATGACGTCGCCCGTCAACGTCAGTTTCACGCCGCCATAACCTGCAAATATCTTGGTGTCGGCCAGACCGACAGAGTTGTCTTTTCCCACTTGCACCTCTACTACCCTCTTGGAGACGGCAGCAGAAGGCGCGGCAAGCGGCTGTGTATACACCAGCCCTGTTGCGGTAATTTTCTTGGTATCTGCAGTGCCGTTTTGCACCTGCGTCGTAAACGTTGCAGCCCCACTGGCGTCGTTGTACACAGTATAAGGAGAAGTGATGCCTGTGTGGCTATTGTCATTTGCCAGTTCGGCCAAACTAAACGCAATCCCCGCCTCGGCAGCATATTGCGCCTGGTCTGTGCGAATACCGTGGCGCGCATAGCCGTAGCCTGCCGACATAAGTCGCAGTGTCGAAATACCCACCGCCATCAGTACCGTCATAGCTATGACCACAAGCACAATCACATAACCACCGCGTACTTTATTCATCGCCATCTCCTGCATGTATCAAAATTATGGACTCACTACTATATTTGTATCTGCCGCATCGCCGTTCCAGACGCTTTTTGCCACAGTAATCGTATAGCCCGTACAGAGACCCGGAGCAGCCGGGCAACCCGTAGGGACATACTGATACAACCCGCTCGAGACTTCTGTTGCGAGCGCGGTAGCGCCGGTGTCATTGAGATACTGGAGTACGTCCGCCCCAGTGCGCGGATAGCCATTTTTGTCAGTCATATACTCGCCTAGCTTGAGTTTGAGTTGCTGCGCATTGGATTCAAACGAGCTCTTTTTGGCCCGATTTTGAACCCCAGAATACGACGTAATGCCAATTGCAGCCAAAATACCTATCACGGTAATTACCACAATTAACTCTACAATCGTAAAACCACTCTTATTACTATACGCATGTTTCATATTCCCCTCCTATTCATCTGGATACAACAAAGTTACGTATTCTGCGCTGCGCCGCGTACCGTTGGTTTCTAGCTCAACTGTCACAACAGCCCGCCAGATATCGGTTCGCGCGCCCACTGGGTCTATCGTATAGCTCGCTCTCGTTGCTCGCAGATTGCTCTCTATTTCACTTCGAAAATCAACCGCTCTATGCGACGGCATATCTGCAATCGTGAGCAATTTGAGACGCTCCAGTTTGCCAGACGCAATATTTGCCGCTTTGCCAAGCTGTACATTGCCCTGTTGGGTTTTTTGTACGTTGGTAGCAAGCGTAGCAATCATCGCCACGCCCAAGCCAAATAGAGCGATTGTTACCACTATTTCAACTATCGTCAGGCCTTCTTGCTTGCGCATCATTGCACCCTCTCGTTGTATGAATTCACATTTAGACCGCCGGTTGAAATTTGCAACTTTTGACCAATCACCGCACCAACAGGAAGTCCTGGTATTCCATCAATACTCGCTCCGCCTGATATCTGGCTATACACCTTGCCGTGATACGCATAAAAAATCGAACCTGTTGCATCATTCATAGCATCCAAACGAACAGCCTCGGTATCTACAGAAGATTGTCGCTGCGCCGTCGTGAGGCATGTTGTTGACGTCGACGTCGAACAGGTCGGATTGGTCGACTTAAACGACACAAATATTGGCGCAATACCTCGGCTGTTTGGAATAATATTCACCATCTTAAGGTCTATTTTGCCACTCGCCACAATCGTCGGACGAGCCTCCAGATGCTCACTTACCTGCAACGTACCGAAGGATAAATTAAGATCTCCTGCAATATACGCATTACCTTTGATCGTACCCTGGCACAGCCCCGATGAATTGCCAAATACTGCTGTTCCCGTATTGTACGTCGTATCTGGCTCTATATCATTACGCTGATTTGGAAGTACGCATATCGTATAAAAACCACCACGAGTATATTTCATGCTACTCATAAATCCTGCTTTGTCAAACGTCGGAAGCGTCGCCTCCACGGGAGTGCAACCACTCATAATACCACTAGTATATTTTGTACCAATATTTCCCGGGGCTACTGTAAAATGCCAGCCTGGCGTCACCGTACCATTGGCACAAATATTCCCGTAAATAGCGGAGAGATTCGCCCCTACAACAGAAGGTGTGCCACACAGCTGATTTGGCCAGGTTGCCGACGTACCACACGCCCTATTTGCCGCATCAGTCCTCACGGGATGCGTCGCCGATCCTATAGTTCCCGTATTCAAGTCTACTTGCCCCTGCGACACTATCGCATCCGCATATAGGGTTCCGGTAGAGGTAATGTTGATACCTCCTGGCCCAATCGTCACAGGCCGTACAATATCCGCTACAGACATGTACGGATTTGGCTGCGCGGGCACAGGCGCTGGCTTGCCAAATCCAGAGCGAAAGCCTACCTTGCTAGTTTGTGCCGCCGCGACATTTTCGCCGGATTGGTTTTTGACAAACGACAAATTCACATGCACGCCTCTTGCAGCCAGTGCAAGTGTACTGTTCACCGTGCCGTCGCCGCCAGGAGAAATCACCGAGCCATTGCTATTTGTATAGGCCACACTAAATCCAATTGTGCCATTTTGCACGGAAGCTATTTTGCTGTCGGTAACACTGCCCTGCGTACAGCCCCCGTTGGTTTCGACGGGACATACGAGGGTTGGGTCAACGCTCGCCGAGCCTGCAATCACGCGTCGCCAAAGAGCACCGTCCTTGAGATAGTACACAATTGTATTGTACGCAGATGGAGCGGCAGGAGCTGGTGAGCCATCGGCTGTTCGTGGCTGCTGAACCAGAAGCAGCCTATCGCTGTCTGCGCGCCAAGTGTACCCCGTCATTGGCGTACCCAACCCCGATATGTTTGTGTGCGTCGGCTCAGCGGGCGCATTTGGGTCGTTTGTTATGTTGTAGAGAGCAACGCCGCTTGATGTACGAATATCATTTGTAATGCGTGTCATAGCCAGTTGCATACTGGCGTTCAAATCTTGGCGCGTTTTCATGACCGCGAACTGGCGTGTCCACGTCACCATCATTGCCACTGCGCCTATGAGAATAAGCGACGACACAACCATAGCCACGAGCAGCTCCACAATAGTGAACCCCCCCCGTGATATATGATGAGACCATCTATCAATCATGATAGGGTTAATTATAAGCACAATCAATCATTTTTAATAGCCCGACTTTTCAGGTGTCAATGGTATAATAGTAAAATAATGTACATCACAATCCTTGGCCGACAACCTCTTTTAGGACTCGCTGAACTTGAACGAGTTTATGGCAAAGCTTCACGCTTCTCACGGCAAGCTGCCATGCTCAATGCTGAGCCAGATATTATACGGCTCGGTGGATCGCTCAAAGCTGGACGTGTCGTCACGACTCTGCCACGAGGTGAATGGCGCGACGCTCATGCGGCAATTTTGAAACATTATTTCAACACATGGAAGACAAGTGAGCAGAAAATCACCCTAGGAATAAGCGTCTATGACCTTCAAGCAAGTAGTCGAGATATCCAGCGAACTGGCATAGAGCTCAAAAAAAGACTCAAAGCTGAGCATACGAGCTTGCGCCTCCTGCCAAACGCGACACCTGCACTCAACACAGCCACATCACACCACAACAAGCTCGGACTGTCCCCAAACAAAGTTGAACTGTTGGTCATAAAAGGAGATGATGGCACAATTATCATTGCAGAAAGCACTGGTGCGCAAAACATCACATCGCTTGCCGCACGAGACCAGGGACGACCAAAAAGAGATGCCTTCGTCGGCATGCTACCGCCCAAGCTCGCACAAATCATCATCAATCTCGCCATCGGGCCGCGTATTCGTGAGCCAGACGGCCATATGCCCGAATTGCTTGATCCGTTTTGTGGCACTGGCGTTATCCTACAGGAAGCACTCCTGATGGGCTACACTGTCCATGGCTCAGATCTAAGCAAAAAAATGATCGACTACACACTGCAAAATATCTCATGGCTGCAAGAAAAATACCGCCACCACGGCACAACAGCAACCGTGCGCACGGGGGACGCCACGACCTACCAATGGAGAGAGGCTTCTATCCTTGACGCCGTCGCTTGCGAAACCTACCTTGGCCAACCCTTTTCCGCGCCACCCTCGCCCAGCAAACTTCGCGAAGTACGCGGCAACTGCAACCATATCATAGGATCGTTTCTTCGCAACATCGGTACGCAGCTTAGCTCTGGCACGACGCTCTGTCTTGCAGTGCCAGCATGGCGCGGCAAAGACGGGGCTTTTACTCACCTCCCGCTCGTGCGTGAACTCGAATCATACGGCTTCATGCACATACCTCTTGCAAGCACACACAGAGACCCTCTTTTATACTACCGCGAAGACCAGGTAGTCGCACGAGAACTGCTCGTTATAGCAAAGACCTAGGTAGTACAAGTACACCTAGGTCTTCTGGGTTCATTGAAACACTACTAACGCGCTGTAGAGGTTGCCGCAGGAATCACCTCAAGGCTGTCATACACAGCTTTTGCCGCTGCATCGCGAGCAGTAATATCTTGGGCATTGGTATTCGTACATGCCGCAACTGGAGCAGCGTAGACATAATACGCATCACCCAATTTTTTGCCTATTTTACTTGCGGTTGACGAACCAACGACTGTGTCCTTTTTGTAGCGTGTAATGGTTGGTACGCTTCCAGTAAATCCACATGGATATGTGGCGGACGCGCCATTACGCTGCACAAGCCGCGCCAATGTAACTGTTGAAAACGCGACCGCATCAGCATCGGTGCTGTCTGATGTGACCGTATAGCCATAGATAAGATCCTTTACCCTATCCGTCTTCTTATACCGCACGCCTAATTCGTTTATCGTCACATAATCTGATACTTGCTGTTCTGTGCCGCTTGGAGTTTGAGCCGCTTTCTCAAGCTCAGCTTTTGCTTCTTTGAGAGCCTGCTCTTTGACCTCTGCTTGGTTTATTTTCAGAGCAGAGTTCCGACTGGCAAGTTGTGAATTTTCTGCCTCAACAGCTGCTTTTTCGTCGCCAAGTGCCGTAGCCTGCATGTAAAAATACACCGCTCCGCCAATCGCCGCAACAAGCAGCACACTTAATATTGCTATAAATACTTTTGTTTTTCCTTTTTTTGATTTCTCATCTTTTTCTTGTTGACGCATTGCAGCCACCAAGGTATTTTCTTTTGCAATATCAGGTGTCACAGGATCGAGATCTACCGAAGCTGCAGACTCTTCTCCTTCTGCTTGCACTTCATCCGTATCATTCACATCGTTAGCTGTGTCGTCGACAGGCTTCTTGCCGTAGGTCTCCGCGCTCTCGATTCCCTCGATACGACCAAGTTCTTTGTCAAGATCACTCAGCTCTTCATCAGGCTCGTCATCGCCATTGCCTTCCTTGAGTGCGGACATAAGATCTGGAACTTCATCCACGGCCTTTTCGTTACTATCCGAGTCGTCTGATTTTTTTGTATCATCGGATACTTTTTTATCGTCGTCCATATTCTGCTTTTCTTTTTTGTTACCGTCAAATTTGACAGTAACTTTTGTCTCTTCGTTTTCTGTTATGTTGTTTGATGCTTCCGCATCGCCCTCACCCGCGACAGGCTTTTTCTCGTCGTCGTTCATACTGCTTACCCTTATTTACTTACCTCTATAGTACTCGTCCTTTGCAAAACGGTCAAGAACTCTTGACGGAGCAGTGTGATATGGGGTATAATGGTATAGATTGATTATAGAAAACTAAGGAGTTGATTCATGTCAAAAGTCAAGGCAGGTGGTTCAAGTAAGAACATCCACAAGAGTCCCGGTCAACGGCTCGGCGTCAAACGCTTTGGTGGTCAGACCGTACGCAAGGGCGAAGTGCTTGTGCGACAAACTGGCGCTACAAAGATTGCTGGCGAAGGTACCTACATTAGCAAAAACTTTACAATCCACGCGGACAAAGACGGTGTCGTAGAGTTTAAAAAGGTCAAAAAAGGTCTTTTTACCGGCAAAACCGCTCCACGCACACAAGTATTGGTAAAATAATTCAACCATTACTGCGCAAAATAGCACTTCTTCGCGAAGTGCTATTTTACACTCAAAACATACAAACCTAGAGGGGTAACAAAAAACCACCATATCTGGTGGTTTTTATCGTACTAGCACAACTTACGCAGCATCAACTGGCAGTCCAAGATGATGCTTCACGCGTGCCACCACATCCCCGATAACGACCTGTGATTTGACGAGGTACTCATCAACACCAAGGTTTTCTGCGCGCTCTTTATCTTTTGGCTGGCTAAGCGCTGTCAACATAATCACACGAGTATTTGCCGTTGCTGGTGTGTTGCGTATGATATCGAGCACATCAAATCCGCTAATTTTTGGCATCATTGCGTCAAGCAGCACCAAGTCCGGCTTGAATTCCTGAATTGCAGAAAGTGCTTCCTCTCCGTTATTGACAGTCTTTGTCTCAAATCCTTCGAGCTCAAGTCGTGATCGGTAGACCTCGGCCAATGTCACGTCATCTTCTACTAGCAAAATCTTCTTTTTGTCATCCATGATATTTATTGTACTCTAGCAACCCCCAAAAGCACAAGCTTACTACTTGACCAAATGACCAATAGCGGCGTCGAGCTGTGGATCGCGACCTGCATTGAAGTCCTCTTTTGTAAGATCAACTTTTTGATTTGGCGCGATGCCATCCTTGGTAATGTTTTTGCCATTTGGCGTATACCAGCGTGCTACTGTCACCTTAAGCGAGTCACCATTCGTGAGATCGATTAATTCCTGCACGCTCCCCTTGCCAAATGACTTCTCGCCAATAAGCGTTGCTGCGCCGTGATCACTCAACGCGCCAGCCACAATCTCGCTTGCGCTAGCCGAGCCTGCATTGATCAATACGACAGTCGGCACACCATCCAAAATAGCATCTTTGCCTGAACGCAGCTCCTCAACAACTTTGCCGCCACGGCGCTCACTCACGACAACCTTATTATTAAGCCATACACCAGCCACATCAACACCAGCGTCCAAGAAGCCGCCGCCGTTGCCGCGAAGATCGAGGATCACACCACTCACACCGCGCTTTTTCATGTCTTCTGCAGCCGAGCGAACCTTTGAACCCGTATCCTTATCGAAGCGGCTAACCGTAATAAGACCAAGTTTTTCATCACCCACAAGCTTCGATTCCACGTCTGGCGCAACAATCTTTTCGCGTGTCACCGATATCTCTTTTGTCTCGCCGTCCCTCTCGATAGTTAGCTTGACGGTTGTACCGATTTCACCACGAATCTGCTTCACAACCTCATCGACAGATTGTTTATCCGCCGCCTTGTCATTGACAGCAAGGATTGCGTCGCCTGCCTGCACACCTGCACGCGCAGCTGGAGAATCAACCAGCGGACGAATCACTGTGACGCGATCGTTACGTTTGCCAAGCTCTGCGCCTATACCGCCCCCGATGTTGCCAGACAGGTCGTCTCGTAGCTCCTGAGCCTCTTTTGCACTAAAATACTGCGTATAGTCATCGCCAGCCGCCTGGACCATACCTCGATTTGCATATTGTATGAGCTTGTCTTGATCGAGCTTACCGTCAAATTTCGCATTTAGTTTACGATACACTTCTTGAAGTGAACTTGTGTCAAGCTGACCTGTTTCTATTTGCACTCCTAGATTTTGGCCAAAAAGTCCGAGTAGCTCCGTACCACGAGTACCGGCAACAAAGCCAACAAGAACAGCTATGATTACCGCCCCTATTACAAAAAATCCACTAAATGATGTCTGGTCTTTTCGCTGACGACTTTTTGCGTCATGCAAACCACCCTCTGGCTGCTTTTGTGCCACGTGTCCCTCCGTTTTTTACTGTAACTATTATATCACTAAAGCGTTGCATACATGCAACGCTTTTTCATATGATACGCAAAGTCATGCTATATATTTTAAAAGTAAATGTACGTCAAGCCAGCCGCAGAACGAGTGTAAATACGATACAGACCGTCCCATTCCAGGTTGTAATCACTTACTGTAATGGTACCATCAGCATTGACACTTTCGACATACATCACATGTCCATAGTAGCCAATAGGCCACATCGCTACAGAACCAGCACGAGGCGTATAGCCGCTCTGTATACCGTACACAGCAACAGTGCTTGGCCATTCACGCGCATTTCCACGCCCACCAAAATGCGGAACAAACCTACCAGTACTTGCGACCTTCCAGGCAGCGTAGCTTACACACTCACGAGTGTACAACCCCCATGGATCAACATATGCATCAAGCGGCGCGTTTGCCCATGCGCCTGGATAACCACCACCGCCAGGCGTACCAGCTGGAATAGAGCCACTCCAACCACCGCCTCCCGATTTTGCGGCAGCAGCGGCGGCAGCGGCGGCAGCGCGTCGATTTTCTTCAGCCTGAGCCGCACGCAAACGATCAACCTCAGCATTTTTAGCATTTGCCCGCTGGCGATAAGCCTCTTCCTGGCCTCGTGTTTCCTGCACAAGCTTTGCCTTTTCCGCCTCTTTTGCAGCCAGCTGTGTTCGCTGTGATTTCTGATTAAGTAGCTCGCGCTCAACAGCTTTTTTCTGCTGCTCTAATTGTTTCTTCAGCTTATCGATTTTCTTGATTGTGTCGTTGAGTTTATTTTGAACAGCAGACTGCTGCGCTTGTTTATCCACAAAATCACCAATCGATTTGCTACTAGCTATCATTTCTAACGTCGACGTGTCAGAATCAACGTACATATCTGCAATCGTGTCACCAAGGGCTGACTTATTATCAGCAATTTTCTGTTCACTCACCTTGATGTCTTTTTCATACTGATCGTAGCGCGCTTGGCTTTTATTGATCTGGTCCTGAATAGCCGCCTTCTGAGCCTCCAGCGCATTTAATTCCGCCTGGAGACTGTCGGCCATCTTACCGATCTCTGCAGCTTGTGCGGCACTATTCGATGCCTCATTTTGCGCTGCATTGATCTGTGCATCATAGTTTGCAAATACACTTGTTCCAAGAGATATCGGAGTTGCAATTGCCATCAATATAGCACAGGCTACAGCGGCAGCCTTGGCAGCAAATGAATCCGAAACTGGTGTGGTGGACCGTTGTTTCATAGATTTATGATAGCATAAGCGTATAAGTATCGTCAATACGCTTATAGTTTCAAGTATTTACGCGTTGCAAACAGTGATGACACAATACCAATTGTTGCACCCACCAGAATCATACCCGGCAATACAAAACCAATATAGAGGAGCGTTTGATGAAGTGTGCTACTTACGATAATGCCATAGGATTCAAGTTTCGGCTGCGCACCATATAGCGCCAAAATCCCAAAGCCTGTCGCAAGCACCGCCGCAATGAAGCCGTAAACCACCGCCTCTACGACAAACGGTCCGCGAATAAAACCCTTATCGGCGCCAATCAATTTCATCATCTCAATCTCTTCTTTGCGATTAAAGATTGCCATTCGGATAGTATTAAACACGATCAACGATGAAATAGTAACGAGTATGATGCTGATTACCAGTCCCATCTTTTCTGCAAAATTCACCGAACGGCCAATACTCGCGATCGCGTCCCTCTTGTCGCCTGCAAATGAAGGAGACCTGTCTGCGTCTTTGTATTTTTGATATTGCTTATTCGTCTCTACAAATTTAGTAAGTGCCGTCGTGTCGTTGATATCTTCGACATTGACACGAAATGTACCAGGAAACTTAGCATCCGCCACATTCAATGCGTTTAATACTTTAGGGTTGTCTTTATTGTCCTCGGCATATTTTGCACGCGCCTCTTCTGAGCTGACATAGTTGACACGTTTCACGCCAGGAATAGCCCTGAGCGACACTGCCATCTCGTCGATAGCTTTGCGAGGCGTATCAGGCACGACATATACAGACATATCTACCTTGTCTTTTATCTCCGCCACGCTATCAATCAAGATGTTGCGCGCCATCATTGTCATCAAGATAGCAAAAAGCGTCAGTGTCATCATCGCGGTAGCAGCAACAGTAAGCCACGCATTGCGGCTAAAATTGTTGACACCGTATCGACACATACGCACAAAAGTAAGCCACTGTCGACGGCGCCTCTTACGAAGCGCAAAGGCTTTGGCGTCTGTTTTCTTGCCTCGGCTCATTGCTTATAGCTCCCTTCGTCTTGATCGCTTGTGATCTTACCGTGTTCGAGTGTGATGACACGTCGTTTAAGTTTATTGACAATCTCTACATTGTGTGTCGTAAGTAGTACAGTGGTACCATAGCGGTTGATTTTTTCCAGCAGCTTGACGATATCCCAACTATGACGCGGATCAAGGTTACCTGTTGGCTCGTCGGCAATAAGAATCTTTGGCTGACGAACAATCGCACGCGCAATTGCCACACGCTGACGTTCACCGCCAGACAACTGACGAGGAAAGCTCTTCTCTTTCCCCTTCAATCCAACTAGTTCAATTACCTTTGGTACCGTCGCTTTGATCTCGCGGTTAGTCATACCAGCAATTTCGAGAGCAAATGCGACGTTTTCGTAGACAGTCCGCTGCGGCAATAATTTAAAGTCCTGAAACACAACACCAATCTTGCGCCTGAGTAGCGGGATATGCTTATCCTTGAGACTATCATAGTCGATACCACCCACAACAATCTTGCCGCTACTCGGCTTTTCTTCGCGCGTCAGCAGTTTGAGCAAGGTCGATTTACCTGCGCCACTCGTACCCACAAGAATTACAAATTCTTTTGGTTGAATATGCAGACTAACACGATTGATCGCTGGCTTTGTAGCCTTGCCATATGTTTTTGTTACCCTATCTAGCAGAATCATTACTTATGATAGTATACCATAAGCATCATCGCTCACCAACCCCCGAGCATCATGCCCCGTCAAATTATTACTCATCAAAATAGCCGGTCGGCTCCAAAATACGCTTGGGATATTTCTTGCGATGATAACTCATCACACGCTCAAACATCACAGATGCAAACGGCAGGTTGCCCGCCGCAAGACCGCCAATAACACGCCAAGGTCCCCATTCCATGCTTCTCGCTGTGACAATTAAAACTGCGAAGAAACACAAGAAAAACACCCCATGCACTGTACCCGCCATGCTCACGGCAATATCTGCACCGGGCATGCCAAGCTTACGTGCGGCAATTGCCGAAATAAGCAATGTCCATCCAACGGCTTCGGTGAACGCTGCTAGCCGAAATAACATCCACGCATCAGCATCAGAAAACCAATGCATGCTATTGTAGATGCGCGCAAGCTTATGCCTCATGACTTAGCGAAGACTCCAAATATGCCTCTATAAAACCGTCTATCTTCCCATCAAGTACTGCACTTGGGTCTTTCTCTTCATATTTGGTGCGAGTGTCTTTTACAAGGGAATAAGGATGCAAAACATAGTTACGAATTTGCGACCCCCAGTTAGCACTTTCGCCTGCCTGCAAGTCTGCGATAGAGGCTGCATGTTGTTCAAATTGAAGTTGTGCCAACTTGGAGCGCAAAATTTTGAGTGCAGTCTCTTTGTTTTGAATCTGACTACGTTCGTTTTGAATTGCTACCACAATCCCTGTCGGTAGATGCGTCACACGAACAGCACTGTCTGTCGTATTGACGCTCTGCCCGCCATGGCCACCGCTACGATATACGTCGATTCTTATATCCTTGTCGTCGATCTTTACTTCATCTGGCGTATCAATTTGCGGCAGCACCTCTACGAGTGCGAAACTCGTCTGACGCAAATTGTCGCTATTAAATGGGCTAAGCCTCACAAGTCGGTGAACACCGTGCTCGCTCCGCAGTTTGCCATACACGTACGATCCTTCAATCTGCACAACACTCGTCTTGACACCGGCCTCTTCTCCAGCCGACCTCTCGACAATCTCAGCCTTCATCGCATTCTTCTCGGCCCAGCGCAAATACATACGCTCCAGCATTTCTGTAAAGTCCTGCGCATCGGTGCCACCCACTCCAGCGCTCAATCGTACAATCACGCCATGGTCGTCAAATTTTCCAGTAAATCGCAGCGCCTTTCGCAGTTCATCAAACTGCCTCTCCATGGCACTCACCTGCCCCTCAAACTCCACAAGTAGCGTCTCGTCGCCAAGCGCCATCAACTCGCCAATATCATCAAGCTGCGTACGCAATGTGAGCCATGGCGCAACTTGCGCATCAAGTTGCGCAAATCGCTGATTAACTTCTTTTGCGTGCACGGGGTTATTCCAAAGTTCCGGTTGCCCCAGCTGCACCTCATACTCATTACGCTCCTGCTGCTTCCTAGCAATACCAAGCTGGTCAAATGTCTGGTTGTACTGCTCGTCAAGTGCTGCAAGCCTTTTATGGAGCGGTTGCATCTAGATATTCTCCTCGTCTTTCGTATGCGACACTGTCGACTTCGATGGCTTGACGGACTTCCAAGTCGAACTAAACACTGCCTGTTTGACGTCAAGATGCTGCAAACGACGCACCAAAAAAGGATGGCTGCTAAATGTTTGCGTAAAACGATTAAAATAATTATTTGTCATATAAACTTGCCACTGCCGCGCAATACCATTAAATGATTTGGCCACATCTGGGCCGACATGAACACCTATCAGCGACTCTTTAACAAGCTCAGCATCCTGTAGATAGCACAGCGCCAGTCTATCAGCCGTCAGCTCTGCACGACGACTCCAAAAATCCAGCATCCAGCCATTAATCGTACCAAGCGCCGGCACCATGCGTAGCAGATTTAGGTAGGCGCCAATCTGAGTATGGTGGTATTTGATATGTGCCATCTCATGCACAACAACTACCTTGAGCTGATTATGTGTAAGCCAACGAATTGATCCTGAGTGCAGCACAATTGTATATGGCGAGGCAAATCCGAACGCATAGGCATTGATTACCGGATCCTGCGTCACCATAATCTCAACTCGCGGCATATGTAAATCACCAGCAACCTGATTGCTCCATTCGCGCAGCCAGGCATAGTCACTATATTCTACCTGTAAAGCATTACCAAGCATCTGCTGGCGCATCATACGGATGAGCGTCAAGATCAACGCAAGCACCACCGCAATGATAATACCCACCCCAATCACATTGCCCACCAGCTCAGCCACTGGGTCACTCACGACAACGCTCTCCTCGGCCATCTCGGCACCGTAAATAAATGAAGCAATGCTCGTCATGAATACAAGTGCCATCAAACTCATTGAAGCCACGATACCGATCGCTAGCACTACATAATCACGCTGGGAATGCGCCTGCGCTACCGCCTTGTGTTCAGGCGGCACATAGGGTTGCTTCGGTTCGGTTTTTTGCGCAGATTGCTGTTCGTTCATTAGTTTCCTCCACTTGCTTATCTTTTAGTATATCAATAAAACCAGTCCTAAAGCGACTGTACCGCAGAGATAAACTGATCACCACGGTCGGCATAGTTTTTAAACATATCAAAACTTGCCGCAGCTGGGCTAAGGAGTACAACACCACCCGCTCCTACATGCTCATGTGCTTGTTTCACGACTTCATTCATATCGCCAGGCTCGACATAGCATTGGACATCAGCTTGGTCACATAGCGTTTTAAGCGCATTGCGATTTGCACCATAGGCAATTACCACTACACGCTCTTTTTTGCACACATCAATCAATTCCGTATAGTCCGCCCCCTTCTCATGACCACCCAAAAGTAATACTTTTGTTGGCGCGTGTGCAAACGACTTGATTGCTGCTATGGCACTCCCGGGTGTTGTTGCGATACTATCATCATAATACTCGCTACCGCCTACTTCCCGTACAAATTTTAGCCGATGAGGCAGACCCGTAAATGCAGCCAATCCATTCGCAAATTGCTCATTCGTCACTCCATACGACAAACATACACTCATTGCGGCGCATGCATTCTCAATATTATGCGCTCCGGGCAATTTGAGTGCAGCTACTGCGCAAACGACACGCCCCTTTGTTGTCACAAAATTATCATCCTCTACAAAAACAGTCTCCAAAACAGGATTGGTATTTTCAGGCGTGCCATATTTTGCCGCATGTGTCGTAAATTGAGGCTGGTTTTCTGCAATCGACTGACTCCATTGATTAGTGGGATGATAGACACACACGTCACTACGGCTTTGGTATTTTACAATATTTGCTTTGGCAGCAATATACTCAGCAAAGTCAGCATGCACATCAAGATGATCGGCTTCAATGTGCAGCACTACCGCTTTATGCGGTGATCGCTCAGCATCCCATAGCTGAAAACTACTCAGTTCATACACAACCAGGTGATTGCTTGTGATTTCAGGTAGCACACCTAATGCCGGCACGCCAATATTGCCTACCAGATGCACCGTATGGCCAGCAGCCCGCAAAATACTCGCAATCAAACTGCTTGTCGTCCCCTTGCCCTTGCTACCCGTCACTCCTATAATTGGCGCCTCACAGCGTAAAAAGAACTCATTAGTTGCAGACCACACTTTGGTATGTGTTTGCAGTTTATGAGGTGACAGTCCGGCCGTTCGCACAACCATATCAAAAGTATCAAGCGACATCATAGCATCATCACCAAGAATCGTTGTCACTCCTTCGGGCACTTCTCGGTCCAATTCATCTCGCTCATCAAGTATCGTTACTGCATCGCCTCGCTCAAGCCAGTACTGACAGCTCTGCTGACCCTCAATTCCATACCCTACAATTGCCACTCTCATGCGCCGCCTCCAGAATCGTTAGTTTTGCTCTGCCGCGTAGACGCGAGAAATCAAATCGCTTAGTTCGCGCAGCTCTTCTTTGTCACCGCTTCCTACCGCAGCAAGCACCCACGTATCCGCAGCTATAAACTCACGAGCCGTCTCGATCATACATTCTAGCGAAGTTGTCTTGATGCTATCGGGTACTTTATCGTAATCTTTCACCACGCCATCACCAAAATAACGCGACGTATAAAAATTACTTACCTGTGCGACTGTTTGTGCACCCATCTGATGACGCCCGAGCGCATACGACTTCGCGGTATCAATCTCTGCCTGGGTGACTTCACCCCGCAAAACACGTGTCATTTGATCCTGTATAATCTCGAAAAGTTCTTTTGCATCATCTCGATTAACCTGCCCGCCAAAGTCCCAACTACTTTCATAAAAACTCGCCGCCGTATCGCTAAACACACTATACGCCACACCCTTCTGTCGCGCTGTGCCAAAAATCCTCGAGTGCATTGTACCTGTGAGTAAGTGATTCAAGCATGCCATTGCGTCTAGTTCAGAATCGTCGAGCACACGTGGAATAATTGTTGACCAGCCAAATGTAATATTTGACGCCTCTTTGCGACGGATAAGACTAGGATTTGCCGAATGCAGCTCATCATACGGCACCTCAAAATGCTCACCGCGAGGCAGCGGCCACGCCTCAAGTTGACGTCGAATTTCTGCTTTACGCCCATGCAAGCGTCCCGCAATAACAAATCGCATATTATCACTCGTGTGTGTACGCTTATGATGTTCGCGAATGTCTTTGAGCGAAACATGCGGAATTGTTTTGAGCCGCTGGTTGAATGTTAGTACATCCTCGCCAAGAAGTTGCTGCGCTTTAGGCCAAAGAAGCCGCATATGATTATTGAGATATCCCGTCAACTCACTGCGTACATTACCTTTTTCCGCCACAAGCTCATTCTCGTTAAACTTTGGCTGGCAGATTGATACTTCTTGTAGCTTAAGAATCCGCTCCCATTCAAAATCAGCACTCTCAGACACATACACCATCGACAAATCACTCGTAAACGCATTGTGATATGCCCCGTTTTTGGTAAATTCAGCCTCAAACTCATGCTCTGTTTTGAACTGCGCATTAGCACCAAACGCCATGTGCTCCATGATATGAGCCGTCTCATAGATATCTTTGTGCTTCACATAGCGATTTCCTGCACGAAACTGAAACTCAAAGCTCATTACCGTTGCATCGGGCACATCTATCAAAAGCCCCCTGCTTCCGTTTTTTAGGCGGACTTCTTCAACTGTATGTTTCATCGAAATCTCCTACTTGCGGCTCTTTTTGCGGTTTTGACGCTGAGCTTTTTTCTTTTTCCGAGCCTGGTTTTTTGTACGATTTGCTTCGTTGGCAGTTTTTGCTTTTTTTACGCTGCCGTCGAAATCATCGTCGCCAACATGTGTCACTGTAGCAACTTCATTGACACCCTGCTCTACAGCGCCTTCTGCAAGCCGTGTAAGCTCAGTATCATGATCCTCTTCTATCTGTACAGAAACATCGCTTGGACGCACATGGGTAAGTACTTTCAAAACCTCATCTCGCAGAGTCGCCTGCAGTCCCTCAAAAAGCTTCTGAGACTCAACGCGATACTCTACAAGTGGATCACGCTGGCCTACGCCGCGCCAGTGAATCCCTTCACGCAAATGCTGCATATTCTCAAGATGCTGCATCCAAAGCTGATCAAGCACTTCCATATACACCTGGCGTTCAACCTTGCGCAGCACTTCGGGTGTTAGCTCTTTTTCGCGACTTGTATAAAATTCTTGTACGATATCTTCGGCAAGCTTGAGCCGCACTTTGTCGCGCTTTTCAGCACCAATCTCTTTAATTTTTTTGTCGCCGACAGGGAAAACAACCTCAAACTCTTCGGCAAACTTCTTATTATTTTTGGCCGGAACATTTGTCAACGACTTAACTGAATCTTTAATCAAACGATCAATCTCATACTTGATATCGTCACCTTCAAGAATCTTGCGGCGGATCTTATACACAACCTTGCGATGACGATTGATCACATTGTCATACTGAACAACATTTTTGCGCGTATCATAATTGTAACCTTCTACACGCTTCTGAGCGGCTTCAAGTGTTTTTGATACCGTTTTGTTCTGTATGGGCATATCATCTTCTACGCCAAGTCGATTCATGATTGATGCAATACGCTCACCCTGGAAAATACGCATCAAATCATCTTCGGTTGACACATAGAACTGTGTCTCACCCGGATCCCCCTGACGCCCACCACGGCCACGCAACTGATTGTCGATGCGGCGAGATTCATGGCGCTCAGATCCAATTACAACCAGTCCACCAAGCTCTTTCACACCTTCGCCAAGTTTGATATCGGTACCACGACCCGCGATATTCGTTGCAAGCGTGATAGCACCTTTCTGACCAGCTTTCTCTACAATTGCCGCTTCACGTTCATTGTTCTTGGCGTTAAGTAGTTCATACTTGATACCCTCTTTGTCAAGCCACTGTGCGATAAGCTCGTTTTTTACAATTGAGCCAGATCCGACCAATACAGGACGACCTTGTTTATGATACTCTTGAATCGCTTCTGCGACAGCCTTGAGTTTGGCTTTTTCGGTTTTGAAGATTAAGTCTTCTTTATCGATACGGGCAAGCGGCTTGTTTGATGGCACTTGTACAACATCGAGGCTATAAATCTGATGGAATTCTTCAAGCTCGGTAAACGCCGTGCCCGTCATGCCAGCCAGTTTGGTATACAGTCGGAAAAAGTTTTGGAACGACACGGTCGCGAGCGTCATACTCTCCGTCTGCACGTCCACAGACTCTTTGGCTTCGATAGCCTGATGGAGGCCTTCGCTATAGCGACGACCATGCATGAGTCGGCCAGTATGCTCGTCAACGATAATCACTTCGCCATCGTGTGTAACAACATAGTCCTTATCCCGCTTAAACAACGTTTGCGCACGCAGTGCCTGATCCATATGATAGACACTCCGCACATTGTCCGGCAAATAGAGGTTTTTGATGCCAAGCATTTTCTGTACTTTTTCGACACCCTGGTCGCTTAGCGCTACACTTTTACGCTTTTCATCAAGAATATAATCTTCTGGAACAAGCTTGGCAGCAATCTTGGCAAAAATCAGATAGTGTTCTGGATTTTCTGCCGCAGGAGCAGAGATGATAAGTGGTGTGCGCGCTTCATCAATCAGAATAGAATCCACCTCGTCCACAATCGCAAAGTTTAAATCACGCTGCCGCAACATTTCTTCGTCATTCACCATGTTGTCGCGCAGATAGTCAAATCCGAATTCGTTGTTCGTACCATACGTGATGTCAGCAGCGTAGGCTTCTTTACGACTCACTGGCTTAAGGCGTCGCATCTTGGGATCGTCGTGCGCTTCATTGTCATATTCAGGATCATACATAAATGACGCATCGTTGATAATCACGCCAGTAGAGAGACCGAGGAAATGATACAGTTCACCCATCCAACTAGCATCACGCTGCGCAAGATAATCGTTCACCGTCACAACATGCACACCTTTGCCCTCAAGCGCATTGAGATATACTGGCGCCGTCGCCACAAGCGTCTTACCTTCACCAGTCTTCATCTCGGCAACATTGCCTTCATGAAGCACAATACCGCCAATGAGCTGCACATCGAAGTGGCGCATACCCATTACACGCTGGCTCGCCTCGCGCACAACAGCAAACGCATCGGGCAAAATATCGTCAAGTGACACTTTTTTCTTGGCACCCAAGCGCTTCTTCAGCGTAGCAGTTTGAGCAGCAAGTTCTTTGTCGCTTAGTTTTTTGTACTTCTCTTCAAGCGCGGTGATGCCGCGCACACGCTTTTCGAGTGCTTTTACGATACGCTTTTGCGGGTCTCCAAACACCTTTGTCAGCGCTTTTTGTCTACTTACCATAAAGAAAATCCCTCACTTCTGAAATTCCAGCATTTAACTGCTATCTATTATACGAGTAACTGCACAAAAAACAAAGGGATAACTACCAAAAAAATACCAAAAGCGCCCCAGCTTATCGCCAGAGCGCTACTCCATACCCTACTCGTGCCTACTGTGATTCGCGTGCAAAGCTCCGCTTGAAGCGACTTAGCACGCTCCGGTCTTCGGAATGTTGCTCTTTGTACTTTGCAAGCTGCGCCTGTAGCTTTGCCTCAACAATATCGACAGCCGCCAAAATATTTACCGTTGAATCTTTAGCAGTGAGTGTCTTCTCCGGTAAATACAAGATCACTTCGGCCTCATACTTGTTGCCATTTTTCTGATCAACTTGCGCAAGCTTTATTTCTGCTGAAGCGCTTTTACGAGCATGACGAGGCAAAAACCTATCGAGCTTGCCTACTTTTTGTTCGACGTACTTCTTTGTTTTTTCGTCGACATCATACTTGATACCAGTAATTGCAATTGGCGAGATCATATCCCTCCTCTCGTTAGGTGCTTTGTACTTATCATTATACCACGAGAGCGCAAGTCAAATGAGTATTAAATAACCTCTCGGCCACCCATATATGGTTGAAGTACTTCCGGCACATTTAGTTTGCCATCCTCGCGCTGGTTATGTTCGATTATTGCAACCAATGAACGCGCGAGGCTTACGGCCGTACCATTAAGCGAATGCACCATCTCTACGCTGCCGCCAGTGCGACGCACACGGATATTGAGGTTGCGTGTCTGAAAATCAGTACAATTCGAGCAGCTCGTCAACTCGCGATACATGCCATCGACTGGTGACCAATACTCAATGTCAAACTTTTTGGCAGCAGGTGCGCCCAAATCGCCACTTGCAATATTGATCACATGGTATGGTATATTCATTGATTGCCAAATTTCTTCTTCGATCGCCAGTAGCTGCGCGTGTACTTCACATGATTTTTCTGGCAATGCATAAGCGTACATTTCTAGTTTGTTGAATTGATGAACCCTAAAAAGCCCGCGGGTATGTTTACCATAAGTACCCGCTTCTTTGCGATAGCAGGGACTGAGTCCAGCGTACAATAGTGGCAAGTCTTTTTCGTCGAGAATTTCATCGGCATGATACCCTGTCAGTGGAATCTCGGCTGTGGCAATGAGCGACAGATCTTCGCCCTCGATAGCGTACTCATCGCTTTGATCGCTGGTGCGCGGCGCAAAGCCAGTGCCTGTCATAGTACGGGCATTGACCATATGCGGTACTGTCATAAAATTAAACCCTCTACCGACAAGCACGCCTAATGCATATTGCGTAATCGCTTGTTCGAGCAATGCCAAATCGCCTTTGAGGTAGTAAAACTTCGCGCCGGCCACCTTAGCGCCGCGTTCAAAATCTACCCAATCTCGCTCTACCGCGTAATCAAGATGGTCGCGCGCACCAGTCGTCTGCTCGCCCCACCGCTTGACTTCAACACTGTCCTCTTCGCCTCCTATGGGTACATCAGCATCGGTCATATTTGGAAAATTACTCATCATATCGGCAAACTCTTTATTACTCGCTGCGAGATACTCTTCACGCGTAGCAAGCTCTACCTTGATCTGCTTACCCTCATCGATTAGCTCCTGCGCGGGCTTACCACCTTTCATCTTGGCGGCATTTGCATTACGCTTTTCGCGCAGTTCATCGACCTGCTGCTGCAACTCACGACGTGATTCATCAAGCTCCAAAAGCTTTGCGACAGACAAATTCCGATAGCCTTTTTGCTCGGCATTTTGCTGTACTTTTTCTGGATTTTCTCGTATGAATCGAATATCTAACATAGTTACTAGTATATCAGTAGTAAAGTAATTTTATAAATCATAAGCTTTTACGCTATACTAAGTCGTATGAAAAAGACTCTCATTGTTATACTCTCTATTATCCTACCCCTTGCACTTATCGGTATTGGTGCTGGCGTTTACTTTGGCTTTTTTACGGCCACTGCCCAAGCGAAACGCATTGCGTCCACAACAATGCAAGCTGCCGCTTCTGCGCAAAAAGAAGCGTTCACAGCCCATGGCACTCCAAATGGCAGCGATAGCTTTTTCACACTCGCTAGCCAGCGAAACTACCGCGAAGAGGCATTTACGCAAGATGGAGATACGTTCTACGCGCTATATGCCTTTACGGACACAGGCACACCAAAAAAGGCACGTATTGGGGTGCAAGGTAACAGCGTAACTAATCTTGCAACTGGTGATAAACTTGGCACAATCCCAAAAGACGATCCGAAGCAAACAGCACAGACAGAAAATCCGAACAGTCACTGTCTCACAAAAAACGATCTCGCCTACCTCGACTCCACTAGTCTTTACGCCAAAACATTTCGAGGCGCCACGATGATCTTTAATGATGATACAAGTACTATATATTCTGGCGAAGAAAGCGGCAAAAAGCTCCTAGATCGTATGGCCAACTTCTATCAGAAGACTGATTCAAAAGACTATAGCTTCATGATTCGCGGCTATCTTGCAGCAAAGAAAGACACCCTAGAAGAACGCAAGCAAATTATCCAAAATCGGGCTACAAAAATTCAACAAGAACTTATTACGCGAGAAGTACCTCAAGACCGCATCTCTATTGGCGAGCCTGTTGCGTATCCAGTCGATCGCCCCACGGATGGTCAAGACGAACGCTATGTCATTATCGATGTCGTCAATAACTGCATCAAGTAAATAGCCGCCCAGAGGACGGCTACTACAGCATAAAGCTCCTTCGTCTATTCGGTGCGAAGTGCCTCAATAGGATCAAGTTTTGCAGCTTTGCGAGCCGGGAAATACCCCGCCACGACTGCAACAATCATGAGCCCCACTATCATGGCTGCAATGATATGCGGCTGAAAAATCAATAATGAGTTACCTTCGCCAATCTTTGTCACTTCAGTGATATACGGATTCGCAATGACACCGACGACCGTCGCAAGCCCCGCGCCTATCGCACCGCCAAGCGCGCCAATCCACGCTGCCTCATAGCGAAACAGCTTTGCCACATCGCGACCCGACATACCCAGCGCTTTCATAAGCCCAATCTGGCGCGTACGCTCGAGTACAGAAATATACATTGTATTAATGATACCAAATAGACTTGCGATAAGCGCCAGAACGCTAAACCCAATCACAATACTCTGGATTACATTGACGATACGGAAGATAAATTCCTGCAAATCCTGCGCCGTCATACTATGAATATCTTCCTTGGCTAATGCCTCCTTGACCGAGGCAGGATCGACGCCTTCTGCTACCTTGGCAACTGCTGAGATAAATTTACCCTCTTGATCCGTACCGCTTGTCAACCATTCGGATAACTCACGTGCTTGATTCTCCGATATAAAAAGCCCCTGGCTCGCCGACATAGAAGTTGCGGAATCTTTGCTCACCGCACGCACCGTGTATGATACATCTCGTGTCTCCGGCTTCATCGCTGCTTCGACACCAGCTTGACCCTTCTCAGCAAAAAGTTTCTGCATCTCAGCGTCGCTCAATTCACGGGGCGCTTTCATGAGATGCAATGTCACACTAGAACCAACAACACTTTTAGCATCATCAATATTCATCGACTTCAAGTACGCCTCTGGCACAATAACCTCATCATCGGTAATCTGAGTACCTCGCTCAGGCAACGAGCCCGCTGCCACATCCGGCAACACCGACGTATCATACAGGGTGATGTCGGACGTATATTTTTTGTTTGGCTTCTTCTCAAACTCTACATACTGAGCGGACACAAGATACTGAGGTGTTACCTTCACGATATCTTTGTGTTGTTCTACCTTTTTGATGTCTGCTGCCGTCAACGACTTGAGCGTCATGCCACCATATGCCGTTTGATTCTCGGAATACTCACGAAAACTACCCATGGCCGCGCCCTCGCCAAAAAGCGACTTGTCTTTTGCCACCATAAGCATTTGCGAATCCACATTTGAATTAATGATCTTATCGATATACTGACGCGACCCCTCGCCCACGGCCAATGCAAGCGTCAATGTAAATGCACCCACCGCAATTGCTAGACTAGTCAGTAGCGTACGCATCTTTGCCTGGCGCAAACTTTTACTCGCGCGAATCGCAATATCTCTTCGCCGCATTATTGAATCCTCCTCGTTGACACCGCCTCAGTTGTTTGCGCTTTTTTCACAGATTGCACTTTGCCATCCTTGATGCTAATCTGCATATCACATTTTGCTGCCAGCTCATGGTCGTGCGTTACAATTACCAATGTCACTCCTTGTTTTTTATTATACGCAAACAGCAAATCCTCAATCGAGTCGCCTGTCGCGCTATCAAGATTTCCTGTTGGTTCGTCAGCAAAAATAATCTTTGGCTTATTCACGATAGCACGTGCGATAGCGAGGCGCTGTTTTTGCCCTCCCGACAAATCCTTGGCCTTTGATTTAATTTTATCTTCAAGCCCTACGGCCTTTAGTGCTGCCTCAACACGCGCCTTACGTCCACTTCTAGGGAACTTAGCTATCTCTAGCGGCAGGCTCACATTGTCATAACATGTCTCGTTTGCCTGCACAAAAAACGCCTGAAAAATAAAACTCATTTCAGTTGCGCGAAACGCATCGACTTTCTTAGGCTTGAGTTTCAAAATATCCTCATCATTGACAATCACCGCTCCTGTCTGCGGTCGATCAAGCCCGCTCATCGCGTGCATCAGTGTACTTTTACCGCTACCTGATTTACCGATAATCGCCACGCTTGCTCCGTCCGGAATCTCAAGACTCACATCGTCAAGCGCCGTAAATACATTGTGTTTTTTGCCATACGTTTTTGTAATATGCTGTACATCTATCATAACCACCCCCTATACCGCACTAATTGTGCCGGTCACTAATAATCCAATCAATACAACGCCGAGCCCCAACCTATACCATATAAATATCGAGTAATCATGCTTAGCAATAAACTTGAGCAGCCATGCCACCGCCACATATGCCACGCCAAACGACACCACGGTCGCAAGCAGTGTCGGCCCCCAGCCCACGCCATGAGCAATCTCATCATACTGCGTCACGGTCTGCAGTATTGCCGCTGCCATGAGCGCAGGAATGCTGAGGAAAAACGACAGACGAGTCACCGTCACACGGTCAAATCCACGCAGCAGTCCTGCCGACATTGTGGCTCCAGAGCGCGATACGCCAGGCACGAGCGCGAGACACTGCGCGAGACCAATGACAAGAGTGTCTTTCCATGTCGTGTCTTTTTCGTGGCGATTTTGCTTGGCGGTGCGGTCGGCAAACCACATCACACCACTCCATAGAATCAGCGCGCCTGCCACAAACCACAAACTCCGCAACACACCTTCGATCTCATCCTTGAATAGCAGCCCGACAATACCAATCGGGATTGACCCAATCAATACCGCCCAGCCAAATTTATAATCTCGCTTGCGCTGCTTTTCGTCGGCCAGCCCGCGAAACCACGCCACGCCTACACGCCAAATGTCCTTGCGTAGATACAACACCGTCGCCAGCACCGCGCCTACTTGTATAATGGCCGTAAACGCGACCACACTCGGGTCATCAAGCTGATAGCCAAGCAGCTTTTCAGTAATCGTCAAATGTCCCGTACTTGATATCGGCAAAAATTCCGTCACTCCCTCGATAATGCCAAACAGCACCGCGTGCCACCACTCCATCTATACCCGCCTCTTTTGCATTTCCATTCTTATAATTATAGCACTGTTGCTACTAGTCTAGTATTCTTCATTCTTGCCAATGCGTATACACGCATTCTCGCCCTCTGCTGACCATGCCTTACCATTTACCGTCACCTGTCCCGCACGTGCATATTTTACATGACCTTCTATAGCTGCGCCGCAAGAATCCGGTACTATCACATTGATATCGCGTAGTACGCCCAGACCGACTGCTGCGCCCTGATCTAGAGATAGTTTTGCACTATCAATTGCGGCCATGTGCGCTGATAGATCGCCATTTTGCTGCACGCTGGCCTCAAGGGTGTTTATACTTCCATCCAATGCAACACTCGAGTTCTGCTGAACAGTCAGGCGCAAGCTAGATTGCGCTGTAGTCTCATATCGCATGCCTACACCTTTTACGGTCAATTCATCTAACGCCGGACCATATACAGTGACTTTTGGTGCGCTATTACCCCAGCACCTTCTTAGCATATTGTTACAAGGCATGTCCGTAGAGCCTTCTACCTTTAGTGTCACTACGTCGCCTTCTTGCACTGCTGTGAAGTGCGCCTCATGACTACCGCCAGCCTGCAGTTGCTCCACAGAAACATAAGGCTGCTGATCCGTCACGACATAGCGCGCGCCAAAAGGAATGTTCATTTTTACGTGTTTAGCACCGATAAGCTGCGGCAAATCTGTACGTGTTTTTTTAGTATGTTGTTCAATATCTGCATGTAATACCGTACTACCCTGAAACGCAACACCCACGGCAGATCCAAACGATACCAATCCAACCACAATGATAGCGTTTGCTATCACCACCAACGATTTTGTTATTCGCCATGCACCAATCGCATATGCAGCTATCGCCATTAATACTGCAAACAACAAGCCACTCGCAACACATAGCACAAATGCTGCTATAAGCCACCCGTTGACCAACTGTCCATAATCAAACCATAGTGGACTCACACCAAAGCTGACCGCTGCCACCAGAGCAACCGCCCCAATAGCTGCTACAGCAAATGCAACCGCCCCAAACACTCTCAATACCATCACTAACGGCTTGCGCTTTGTCGGCACATCGATAATTTCACGCGCCGCTTCTTCATGGATATTCTCAAGTGACGGCACCACTCCTCGCATCTGCAAACGCTCCGCAGCCGTCGTGGCTTTTGGCATCACAATCCACAGAACTACATACAGTAGCACTACCGTACCAAACGACGCAAACGCCAGTATTACCATCGCCACACGCCACCACACGACGTCGATGCCCGTATACGCCGCAAAACCACTCAGCACACCACCAATCATACCGCCCTCTGTGTCGCGCATCAGTCGTTTGCTACTCGCTACAGGGCTTACTTCTTCGTCCGCAAAGTCACCCGGCTTGCCCAAACGTTCTTCGATTGCCGCCACGTCACTCGACGTAATCACCTTATCGCCCGTCACACCCCGCTCCATTAGTAGCTCAATAATTCGCGCTTCTATCTCACGCAACGCATCATCGTCTGCGCCCAATGCTTTTGCCACTGCATTCAGATATTTTTCTAGCTCTTTTTTGGCCGCAACTTCAATGTTGTACGGTGTCTGCGCCAAATGTATTCGTGTAATCTCTTTCATATTCCTCTCCTAAATCTTCTTTAGTGTTGCGTTGAGCGCAGTAATTCTTTTAGTTAAGTTTTTTTCTACTTCGGTGCCAAACTCTGTCGATTTGTAATACTTACGTGGCGGACCCTGCTCGCTCTCTTGCCATTCGTGCGCTAGCAAGCCATCTTTTTGCAAACGGCTGAGAAGCGGATAAATCGTTCCCTCCACTACTACTAGCTCAGCGTCACTTAGTGTACGGATGATGTCACTGGTATACATCGGCTTCTTGGCGCACACCCGCAGCACGCAATACGCCAAAAAGCCTTTGCGCAGCTGCGTCGCGAGCTGTTCGGCATACTCATCGCTATCCTTCATGACCTTCCTTTCCTTATTATCTTCGCGTGTTATAGTTCTATGTTATACAAGGTACTATAAAAAGTCAAGCACGTCATCCGTCATTTTGAACTTGATTCAGAATCCAATGAAAAAACAGCCCTGCCGCCCCAGGCTAGACCAGAAAGTCCAGTCAATATATCAATAAAATCTAACCTGCAGATTAAGCTTCAAAAACACCTCCCCATTCTCCTCGTACAAATACCCAAAGTCATGGCGAGAAGTGCTTGGCGTGTCGAGCTTGGTATTATTGAATAAATAACCCCTAAAGTCATCATCATTGTACAAATGATAGCAAAGTAACACGCCGTCATCTCGGACAATAATGTAGCCGCCGTAGGCTGAAAGTCGAGTATTCCACTCACGGCTAGGCACCATACCGAGCGCAACCGCACGCAAAAATGATTTTACTTTATAGCCAATCTCTAACGCACCTAAGCCGTACAAGCCTTTTGCGCCGCTCAGCTCGCACAACTTCGCCATGGTTACGCCTTGCCCCGAATAATAATCAACCAGCATATTACCGAGAATATCGGGCATGATACTGTCAATCACGCGCATATTTCGAGTGAATATGGTGCTTTCAATGTGCGAAAACTCCAGCACTCCGCCAGCTTCGGTAATTGCCTGTAATCTATCTCGTAGTTTACGAGAACTTTCTATGGCGTTAATCTCATCAACGCTACCGCTAAAGTTCTGTACTTTATAAATAAAGTTTGTCCGTTTGCTGGAGTTTAGTAGCGTCGAAGCTCCTCCGACTTGTGATTTTATAGAAAACCCTACAGGCTTGCTCTGCGCAATCATCTTATCTTTAATAATCGCTTCGATGTCTGACTTCATGCTAGAGTTTGCTTTGATTTTCTCTAGGCGATACTCGCTCATCAGTGCAACTGCCTCGGGCAATGTAAAAGTACTCGTATTTGCTGACTTTATCGTTTCAAATACTCTTTGGGCTTTTTCTGGCAATAAATGTGTACTTACAGCGTCAACTAGCCGTCCATTTGCTGTTAAAATACGCACCATGCCGTCTTGCTCCAAGTCATATATGTAAGGTCGACTTTCGACATCTTCACGAAATACCTGCAAAAAAGTATATTCGTCATCTGTTGGTTGCAAGTTCATGTCTGCGGCCTTTATTTTGTTCTCGCTAAAGAGCTTGAATAGTACATATAGCTCCGACCACTCGCCCTTATTTGCCGTTAAAGTATAGGTGTCCATTATTTAAGCCTCTTGATTATCTCGTTTGCCGTTGCCTGTATCGCTGGCACTGCAACGGAGTTGCCGAGTTGCTTCATGGCTTGTGTTTCGGAAACTGGGAGCTCGAAAGTGTCGGGAAAACCTTGCATGCGCAAGCCCTCTTTTGGCGATAGTCGGCGCACTTCGCCGTCTACCAAATAAGTATCCCAGTTGCGCCGATCGGCAAGTCCAGAGCCTCGACCACCGACACGCAAAGTATAACCAACTGTTTTATTCACCTTACCATCAAACACATCGTCCATTGTCATCGTGAGCTTGACTGGTTCTGGAAACTCAAAATCAATGCTTTTATCTTTGAAGCCAACCATGAACAATCGTGGGCGGTGTTGTGGTACGCCATAGTCAGATGCTTTAGCGACTTTGTAAAAGAAGCTATAGCCTAGCTCTTCGGTCAAAACTCGCTGGATTGTGGCAAATGTTCGTCCGCCGTCATGCGTCAGGAGTCCTCGCACATTTTCAAGGAAAAACGCTTTCGGCTGTTTTTCTTTCATGATATTTGCAATGTCAAAGAAAAGAGTACCTCTGGTTTCGCTGAAACCCTTTTTAAGCCCAGCTTGCGAAAACGGCTGACACGGAAAACCACCAGTAATAATGTCAAAATCTGGAATACTTTTT
>JAPUEH010000002.1:11830-30182 GCA_027492635.1 Candidatus Saccharimonadota bacterium | reverse complement strand
TCATCGCCTGCTGCTAGGTACAGAGCTATGCGATCATCGACGTTGAGTCCAGCCGCCTTGCGGGCTGCTTGGACATGACGGACAACTTCGCGCATGAGACCTTCGCGCTTAAGCTTAGGTGTGATATCGAAATCGAGTACGAGCTCATTTCCCTGTATAACTTTTTTGACATTGAGCTCTTCCGTGAGGATGTCTTCGAAATTGACGAACTTACCAAGACTTGGAACAGTCACGCTAGCAAGTGGCTGGCGGATTTTGATACGTTCTTTTGCACGCAAGCTCAGTGCCTGATTGACGTAGTCTCGCACCGTATTCATTTCGTCAAGCACGAGCTGATCGACCGTATGGTTTGTCGGCCAGTCGAGCAAGTGTACCGATTCTGCCCCACCGCCAAGTTTTTGATACAGCTCCTCTGCCATAAACGGAGTAAACGGCGCCAAAATGACCGAAAGTTTGAGCAATACATAGTGCAACGTGCGATACGCCTCGGCTTTGTCTGCATCATCTTCTGATTTCCAGAAACGACGACGACTACGACGTACATACCAGTTGCTAGCATCTTCGATAAACGGCAGGATATCGGCCATCGCCTCAGGGATATTGTAGGCGTCCATGTGTTCGGTGACATGCCGATTGAGCTGGTGTACGCGGCTGATAATCCATTTGTCGAGCGGATTAGACACATCGTCTGGATTAACGTCTTTTGGCTGCGCCCCGTCGTATTCCCAACCGTCGACTTCGGCATACATCGTGAAGAAATCGTACATGTTCCAAATCATACTGAGCTTGCGTGCAACATCGCCCACATCTTTGTCATGCAGCGCAAAATCTTCGCCTTTGAGTAGCGGGCTGCTGAGCAGTAAAAAGCGTAGGCTATCGGCGCTGAATTTATCCATTAGTTCGTTTGGATCGGTGAAGTTGCCGAGCGATTTACTCATTTTGCGACCGTCATTGCCCGCTACTACACCTGTTGTAATAACATTATTGAACGCCTGCTCGCCAAATAGCGCCGTATTGACGGCATGAACATAGTAAAACCATGCGCGTACCTGCCCCACGTATTCGACGATGAAATCCGCTGGGTAATTTGCCTCGAATTTTTCTTTGTTTTCAAACGGATAGTGCAGCTGCGCAAACGGCATGCTACCGCTCTCGAACCAACAGTCGAGCACTTTGTCGACACGCGTGAATTTCTCGCCGTCGATTTCAAACGTGATGTCATCGACCCATGGACGGTGATAATCATCGAGCTCCATGCCGCTGAGTTTTTTCAGCTCGGCGTAACTGCCGATAACTTTGACCGTGCCGTTGTCGCCCTTCCAGACGGGCATCGCCGTCGCCCAGAAGCGGTCGCGGCTGAGATTCCAGTCTGGCGCTTGCTCGATGTTTTTGGCAAAGCGACCATGCTTGAGATGTGGCGGGAACCAGTTGATGTTTTCGTTTTGTTCGAGCATGAGCGGTTTGGAACCTTGGATATCAAAGAACCACGATGGAATCGCGCGGTACATGATGCGCTGGCCGCTGCGTGGATTGAACGGATATTCGTGGCGGATATATTCAATCTTCCAGGCGACACCTTTTTCTATCAGGTCTTTGGCGATGCGCTTGTTGTTTTCCCACACTTCGAGCCCTTTGTAATTGGTGTCGATATAGTAGCCATTGTCATCGATAACGTGAAATGCACCCACGCCGTGGCTTTTGGCTAGCTCAAAGTCGTCCTCGCCGTAGGCTGGCGCGATGTGGACAATACCCGTACCCGATTCGTGCGATACAAAATCCGCTGCATACACTTTGTGCACTGCATCATTTTCTGGCCAGGTGCTGCCTGTATCGAGTGGTTCATACGATTTGCCGACTAGTTCGCTGCCAGGAAATTCTCGCACTACTTTGTAGTCGAGCGGCTTATTTTTCTCGTCTTTAAGTACGCGCTCGAGTGCTTCTTTGGCAATGATAAGTTTTTCGTCATCTACCTCGACTTCCACATAGGTCATCTCCGAATTTACTGCCAGCATGAGATTGGCAGGTAGCGTCCATGGCGTGGTTGTCCAAGCAAGAATACTGGCATCGTTGTCCACCAATTTGAACTTGGCATAAAGGCTTGGATCCGTCACCGTCTGGTACGCATCGTTGTCCATCGTGACTTCGTTTTTGCTCACCGGCGTGGCAAATTTGGTGTCAAACATCAGTACCTTTTCACCCTCGTAAATCTTGCCTTTTTCGTAGAGCTCCTTGAACGCCCACCACACACTTTCCATGAAATTTTTGTCCATGGTTTTGTACGCGCCCTTGAAATTCACCCAACGACCAACACGATCTACCACATCTTCCCAGGTGGCGGCGTTGGCGACCATGCTTTCGCGCGCTTTGTTGATGTAGGTTTCCAGGCTAATCGTTGCGAGCGGCTTACCGTCTTTGTCGAGTGGCGCTTCTTGGTTGCCGCTTGTCATGATCTGACGGCGATCGGTGATGCTGAGCTGCTTTTCGACGAAGTTTTCGGCCGGCAAGCCGTGCGTATCCCAGCCCCACACGCGCTCGACGCGCTTACCCTTCATGGTCCAGTAGCGCGGCACGGCGTCTTTGACGATGCTGCTGAGCAGCGTACCATGATGCGGCACACCAGTAATAAATGGCGGCCCGTCATAGAACACATACGCATCGCCTACTGGTCGATTTTCTACCGACTTTTCAAATGTTTTGTTATCTTTCCATGTATTCGCCCACTCTTTTTCGTATTCGAGCGCGCGACGGCGGGTGTTTGATTTGAATTTCATTATAGTTTCTCCTCCGATATTCCCGTTACTCAATTAAAAAATCCCCTTCTCGCCACTGGAATCCGATTGCTCGGACGGTACCATCCAGTTTCGAAAAAGAGATATGTCTCATTTCGCACTTCATTATTCGCTCTGACGTGGCGTGTACGTTGGGTTCTAATTTCTATTTGTAGATTTCTTCCCAAAACTCGTGGGTGATAGCCACTCAAACGTCTTAGTGTTAGTGTAGCAGTTTTAGTGTAGTGTTTCAATCGCGTAGAGGCAACGGAAGTAGCTTGCTTGTGCGACGCCGATATTCCTCCCAGCCCTTGCGACGACGAAAACGACGCTCGCGCACCGGTATGCCAGAAAAAACAAGCAACCATGTCACGACAAGTGGACCCAGAAAACCAGCCCAGCCAAATGGCACAGACCACGCCACAACAAATATCCCCCACCACTGTAGCATTTCTCCAAAATAATTTGGATGACGCGTATATTTCCAAAGGCCGCTCATCATAATCTTGCCTTTGTTTGCGGGGTTACTGCGAAAAATCCGCAACTGATGTTCGCTCAGAGCCTCAAAGCCAAAGCCCACAAGCCACATCGTCGCACCAATCATAGCAAACCAACCAATCATAGCAGTGTCGCTGCCCATCACAATAATAATCGGCACGCTCACAATAACAGCCCACAAAGCTTGCATCAGATACACTCTCGAATACATATTCCACGCAACCCCACCTCGTTTAGGCGCATAGTCCCTGCGAAGCTGCACGAAACGTTTATCGTCTGCATGACGCCCAAGCCACGAGCGGTGCAAGTGGATATAAAGCCGCACACCCCAAACCGCGACAAGAACAACCAGTAGTGTCTGCACGCTCAATAATACTGTATGCCCATGTGCCGCAAAAGTCGCCACAGCAATAGCCGTACATGACAATCCCCAGACCACATTAAGTATATCGTAGCGTTTGTGTTGATATGCCCACAGAAACACAAGCGTCATATATAGTACCGAGGCAGCTGCAGCTACTAAAAACGCCATGATCATACTATCCAAATAGACCGTCTCCAAATTTGAGAATGACAAGTGCAATCATGAGAACAACCCAGCTTGCTATGAGCATTTGGTAATAACCACCGTCGATAAATTTCTTGAGCACTTCGAGAGTTTTTTTGTTCAAGCCAAATGAATTTTTACGAATCGTATAATACGAAGATGCCGCAAGAAGCATCGTCATACTAAATGTCACAACAAGACACCACGGACATAGCACCTGAATCACATATACGCTATTGAAGAACAACCAGTATGCAAACAGCGTCCAAAACGCAATACCAAGCTCCATGCCAATCGCAAACCAACGTGGAAACGCTACCCTCGCAAGCCCTAGCAGGGCAATTGTAATCACAATCGGGAATCCCATAAGTCCAATAAACATATTTGGAAAGCCGAATGCTGTCGCTTGCCATGTTTGCATCACTGTGGCGCAGTTGAGAACAAGATTGAATGAGCAGCTTAATGTTGCATCTGGATTCTTCAGCAAATGTATTTCCTCAACAGACAAAACGAAGCTCGCCGCAAGACCAACGATACCAAAAACAAGCATGACGAAAAAAAGTATCTGATGCGGTGAGTCTTTGCCCGCGAAAATATCTTTGATACTACTCTTCATGGTCATAATAACTCACCTCATTGATCAAAGGTAGCGGTACGCCTCGCCATAAATGCTGCAGCACGCCATTATCGCTCGTGGCGATGACACTTGGATACTCGACAATATCATACGTCCGACAAAATTGCGCGCCGTCCGGAGTGTCTGGATCCATTGTCTCAAGTTGCCTGCCTGTCGTACGTTCGTAATCACGCAAAAAATCGATCACACTACGCGCATGGTCACTTTCATCACGATACACAATCACTACTTTCATGCTACCTCCTGAGACTCTCGCTGCTTACGTCGCGATGCAAGAATTGATTCAAACTCGTCAAGCGTCTTAAAGTCGTGATATACGCTCGCAAATCGCACATAGGCAACTTCATTTTTGTCGGCTAACTTGTCCAATACAATGTCACCTATAGCACGCGACAGCACCTCCGATTCTCCGAGCGCATAAATTGCGTCTTCAATATCATCAATAATCCGTTCAATTTCAATTTCTGATTTGAAAAATTTACCGACTGATTGCTTGATGGCTCCCGCAAGCTTTTCTCGATCAAATAGCTCCCGACTGCTGTCTTTTTTTACAACAGCCAAGTTGGGTTTTTCAATTCTTTCGTACGTCGTAAAACGATACTTACCATCAAGTGTCTCGCGACGACGGCGAATCGTCTTACCATCACTCACCTCTCGGGATTCTAGCACTTTGCTGTCACCGATTCGGTACTGCTGGGTGTTCATCTGGCGCTCCTCTATTCGTCTGATTTATTTTTCTTGCGACGACGAAGAAATGCGGGCATATCAGACTCGTCATCTTCTTCGGGTGCTGGGGCGGGTTGATCCCAGATACTATGATCTGCTTCAGCAGCAAACTCCTCGGCGGCATTTACTTGATCCAAATCAAGATTCACACTTTCTACGGCAATATCATCAACACGATCAAAGCGCTCAGGCGCTACTGCCTCATCCCGCTGGGTCGCTGGCGCGCTAAGAGATGCAGCCTGCTCTTCAAAATACTCACTATCAAAACCTGTTGCGATAACAGTAATAATCAGCTCATCTTCAAGCTCGGGCTTGAGTGTTGCACCAAAGATAATATTGGCATCCGGACTGACCGCGCCAGTAATAATTTCGGCAGCTTCTTGGATTTCCGCCATACTCATGTCGTAGCCACCTGTCACATTGAAGAGTACGCCTTTCGCACCGTCGATAGACACTTCAATGAGTGGTGATTCGATAGCTTGCTGCGCTGCAAGGGCGGCACGTTCTTCGCCGCTGGCACGACCAATACCCATCAGTGCAGAGCCAGCATTGCTCATAATTGCCTTGACGTCGGCAAAGTCGAGGTTGATCAAACCGTGTTCGGTAATAAGCTCTGAAATACCCTGCACACCTTGGCGAAGCACATCATCGGCAATCTTGAATGTCTCAAGAAGTGGCGTACGACGATCAATTGTCTGCAGGAGTCGATCATTTGGAATCGTGATAAGCGTATCAACCTGACGACCGAGATGCGCAATAGCCCACTCAGCATTTTGGCGGCGTTTTTCACCTTCAAAACTAAAGGGTTTTGTAGCGACGCCAACAACCAAAATACCAAGCTCACGAGCGATTTCCGCAACTACATGCCCAGCGCCAGAGCCAGTGCCACCACCAGCACCAATTGTGACAAAGATCATATCTGCACCGGCAAGCGCTTCCTTGATTTCTTCGCGTGACTCAGCGGCCGCTTGTTCGCCCACACTAGGATCCGCACCTGCGCCCAAGCCCCCTGTCGCGTCTTTACCAAGATGGATTTTGACATCTGCTTTTGAGTTATGCAGCGCCTGAGCATCCGTATTCATAGCAATAAACTGGACACCAGACAGGCCCGCCTCTTTCATACGATTGACTGCGGAGCCGCCAGCACCACCAACACCAATTACCTTGATGCTCGCAAATGTCTGGACTTCACTTGGTTTTACCTCGGGCATGTAGTATTTCTCCCCCTAGTTCTATAATCTTTATCTAGTATAACACGAGAAGCCGAGTGAAATGAGCACTTGTGCTTATTTCTGAGGCGCCAATGCGTTACACGAATCTATGAATTTTAGTATAGCACGAGCGACGTGCCGTTCAAATGCTATTCGCCTCTTATGCACGAAAGCGGTTGATTAGTTTGCTCAAGAAGTTTTTTGCACCCGCAGCACCTTGGGCAGCACTGTGTAGGCTTGTGCTGTTTGCATGATGTGCGGTGTGATTTTCGACATTTTGCATATCGCTAAACATCAACCCGACAGCCGCAGCAAATTCCGGCTCTTCAAGCTGCTCGGCAACACCACCAAAGCCTTTTGGTTTGCCGATTCGCGCAGCTAACTCCAGGCTATTTTTTGTGTATTCAATAAGCCCCTTGAGTTTTGATGCACCTCCTACCAGTACGACACCGTTTGGCAATTTACCCTTGCGGCCAGCTTTTTTGAGCTCGGCATTAATATCATCAAATAGCTCCTCGAGACGCGCTTCGACAATCTCATCAATATCAGTAACATCAAACTCATACGTTTCTTTTTCGTGTTTAATGCTGACTTTCTTGCTTTCACGACCACCAGTCGCTATAGCATGCTGCAGCTTGACCTGTTCCGCAACCTCAGGGTCGGCCTTGAGTCCAATCGCAAGATCGTTTGTAATATTGTTTCCGCCCACGGGAATCACAGCAGTATATTGCAAATCACCTTCTTCGTAAATCGCTATGCCTGTTGTTGCGGCACCAAAATCTATCACAGCAACGCCGTTTTCGAGCTGCTGCTCTGTGAGTACTGCGCGAGATGCCGCAACTGCACTTGGCAATAGTGCATGCGGGCGAACCGAAGCTTGTTCGGCAGATTTTTGAAGATTTGCTACGTGCGGTGCCAGTGCGGACACAACGTTAGCATTGATTTCGAGGCGAGTTCCTACCATACCCACCGGATCTTTGATACCATCCTGCCCGTCAAGTCGATAGCTAAACGGCACAAGTTCTAGAATCTCGCGGTTTGCGGGCACCTTGCCCGTAGTGGCTACATCTTCCAGCCGATAGATATCATTTTCATTCACTTCTTGACCTGCCATGCCGATAGCAATCATGCCGTCAGCCTTGGTGCTCAAAATATGCGAACCGTTGATACTCAAGGTTGCTTCATTGACCTGATGGCCGCTCATACGCTCAGCTTCACCAAGTGCATCATCGATAGCCTTTGTGGGGCCTTGAAGATTCACCACGACACCCTTGCGCATACCACTGTTTGCAACTTCGCCAACTCCCACAATTGTCGGCGCGCCAGATGATACATCAATATGCCCTACTACACAACGAACCTTGCCTGTACCTATATCAATACCTACAGCATATTTAGATGTATCTTGCATGTGCTTAATTATAGCGCTTATGAACTAAAATGAAAACAGTTTCGCACACCAATCCTGCAATGGATACTCATGTTTGTAGTCGTATTGCGCGTTTGGCACGCTAAACGGCAGCGACTCATAGCCGCCTCGGGCCTGCGCCATGTGATATGCCGTGCGCAGCTCATCTACTTCACCCACGCATTCAAACGGCTTTACCGTGTCACCGATACCAAGCAGCCCACGAAATGTAGCCTCTAGGCTCGGCTTGGCAAACAAATCTTGACCATCAAAAAGAGACAGCAACTCACCTGGCTCCAAAAACGGCGCAAAGAGTATGAATGAATTGGCGCACTTAGGACACTCGCCGCACCAGCGCAGCGTCGTATTATCGTTACCCTGTGTGTAATTTGCCACATTACATGAGCTGAACATATGTCCATAGTCGCTCCATGCATGCTGCACAAATAGCTCAGCAATGCGCAACTCGGAGTACCTCCTGAGTGGCGAGCCGATCTGAAGATCTGGCGAAATATAGCGCGTCACATAGCCAGCCATCAGCTGTTCGGCCTGCCAGGTTTTTGACCATTGATGTGTAATTGGCAGATCACCCACCACTGCGTGCGGCTCCTCACCTTCATGGCCGATAGAAGCTAGCACGGTATTTTTACCAAGTAGTACTGCCTGTATCAATGCAATCGCCAGCACAATAAATGTGACTGGTACATGGCCATTGAGACCACCGCGCCGCCTACACTGCGCAAGTGCAGGAATATCGATTTTACGCTCGACTATAGACAATTCACCATCAAGTGTAGCCAATACCGCAGGGTGTAATCCTTGGCGGCTTGTAATATACAGTGAGTCCGAGTCACTACCTTGTCGTCGCAGCAGCTGAGCAGTCAAGAGAGAATCCTTGCCACCACTTTGCAGCGATAAGACGCCCTCGCCACTGTAGGTAGCCGCTGTCGACTCTTGGTCTAACGTTGCGACAAATTGCAGCAAATCCTCACGCTCCAAATTGTTTTCGTAGGCATACTGACTCATACCTTCTTGATATACGGTATTGAGAAAATCTGCCTGCCACCTATCGATTGCATGTGAACGAAAACTAGCACGCGAACCTGGGTATAATTTGCTATACGACGTACCAATGACAATAAACGCCAGAAATAGCGCTTTATCGAGCGCCGAGTCGTCATAGTCCGCTACGGGCGTAAAATTCACCCGTTCATAAAAGCTATCGTGCTCGTCAAATGTATAGTGAAATGTAGCCTCGCCCGACGACGCATCATAATGATACGACTCAAAGGTAAACTCGTGCTGTTTGGCAGCGACCAGCTCTCGAAACAATTCGCCACGCTGCTCAAAGTTTTTGAACATATCAAAACTCGCACAGCCAGGACTCAAAATCACCACATCACCAGCTTGAGCTGCTACCGAAGCCGCGTCTACTGCAGCCTTAAGGCCATCCGCCTGTTCGTGCGAGATACCCCGAGCCGCAAGCAACACCTCAATGCGCGACGCCACTTGCCCAATCAACACAATATGTTTGAGCTGCTGACACGCCGCCAGTTCGTCAAGCAGTGGCGAAAAATCAATCCCACGATCATAGCCACCCATAATCAATACCACGGGCTGTTGATAAACACGTACGGCCGCGAGTGTTGCTGGCGGTGCCGACGAAAAGCTGTCGTTGACATACAACACACCATCGCGCTTACCGAGCTCTTCTCCTCTGTGCGGCAAACCGCGAAAATCGCGCAGCGCTTGTCGAACTACCGATATATCGTCGATGAACTCACCCGCTGCTGCCAATGCCGCATTGATATTCTGTAGATTATGCGCGCCCTTGATATGTAGCTCATCAACACGTGCAAGCGCTACGCCCCGAAGGACAATCTCACCCGAGCCATCATAATCTGCGTAAGCGATTTTTTTACCAGCCGAACTTCGCCCAATTTCGTCCGATATCTCATTGCCGCCATAATACACCACGATATCATCGCTATGTTGATGCGCGACAATATTCGCCTTTGCCTTCACATAATTTTTGAAGTCGCCATGCACATTCACATGCTCTGGCTCTATCGGCAATATCACCGCCACATGCGGACTAGCCTCAATATCCCATAGTTGGAAACTCGACAACTCATAGACAACGATTCCATTTTCGGCGGTATTAATTTCATCCAGAAAATCAAGCGCTGAATAGCCAATATTCCCCACCAGCCACACCTTATGTCCAGCACTTTCAAGCAAGGCTTTGATCAAACTTGATGTCGTACCTTTGCCCTTTGTACCCGTCACACCAATAATCGGCTTGTTGCACTCGGCAAAAAACTCCCGCGTCACCGATGTAATGCGTCCCGTTGTAGTGATTGATTCCGGGTTGACCGCGGGTGTTCGCACAACAATATCGGCATCTATACCAGCAAATGAATTTACATTCATATGACATTCGACATCATCTGGAGTGGCGCATTTGGGTGTATGACGAACATCATATGCCGCAAACTGCGCATCTGGATACAGTCGCTTATAGTAAGCGTATGCGCTCTTGGCCTCTATGCCATAACCAGCAAAAGCAATTTTCATACTATAATTATCTCACACTTTTTGGGTCAAAACTTCTGCGCCGTTGCGTGTAATCAACACTGTATGCTCAAAATGCGCAGCCAGGCTGCCGTCACGAGTGGCGATTGTCCAGCCATCTTCTTTGTTTGTCACGATACGCTCGCCACCAAGTGTCGCCATCGGCTCTATCGCAATTGTGTCGCCTTCGCGTAGCACCGTGTCTCGTCCGCGAATTGTATAGTTTGGCACGTCTGGCGGCATGTGCATCTTGAGTCCCACGCCGTGCCCGACGAGCTCGCGAATAATTCCCAACTTACCTTTGTGTAGCACCGCTTCAATCGCTGCGCCGATCTCGTTGGTCGTCGTGCCATCGCCATGAATCGCGTCGATACCGGCCTGCAAGCTACGCTCCGTAAGATTAATCAGATGTTTCTTTGCGCCCTTGGCCTCTTCCCCAATCACCATCGTAAATGCACTGTCGGTTTTCAGGCCTCTATAGGTAATCACGAGGTCGAAACTTGCGACATCGCCAACTTCAAATTCATAGTCTGTCGGTACACCGTGGACAATTTCTTCGTTGGTACTAATGCAAATTACCCCTGGAAAATCGGGGTCTGGCTCGCGATAGGTCGGCGTAGCACCATACGCTTTAATCTTGCCAGCCACAAATTCGTTGACATCGAGCTCGCTCATACCTGGCTGCACGTAGCGACGAATATCCGCAAAAATCCGCGCCAAAATCGCCCCGCCTTCGCGCATTGCCTGGAGCTGCTCGGGAGTTTTGCGACCGGTAATTGGCTCGCTCATAGCGCTACGCCAATCCGCTTGATTCTATTTCGGCGTACAGCCTATCGTGCACTTCGCCAGCCGTACCAGTACCATCAAGATGGACAATTTTCATGCCCTCTTCGGCAAACGTACCAAGCACCGGATACATTTTTTGGCGATAGATATTCATACGCTTGGCGATTGTCTCTGGCGTGTCTTCCATGCGCGCACGTTTTTCGAGACGTTTCATAATTTCGCCCTCTGGCACTTCGAGCACCACGACCAAATCTATGGTTTCTTTGTGGTCTTCCATATAATCTGCCAACCATTCAGCTTGCTCTTTGGTACGTGGAAATCCGTCCACAATCACACGTGGGAATTTCTTTTCGCGCGCATCTTGGATTGCCGCATCAAACACATCATAGGTCAGCTCATCACTCACCAGCTCACCACTCTTGAGCACTTCGATCACCGCTGGATCTTCGCTGTCGCGTAGCATCTGGCCAGTACTGAGCCATTTCCAGCCTTGGCGCACTGCCAGCATTTGCCCTTGCATGCTTTTACCCGCACCTGTCGGGCCAAACAATAGAATCATTCCTCGATTTATTCCCTTCTTTTTGTCTAGAGTCGTTATGTTACGATTGTAGCAATTCTTTGACGACGCGCGCAACCGTTGCGCCGTCTGCCGCGTTGCCAGCCTTGGCCTTCACACCGCCAATCACCTGCCCCATCATACTTGGGCCGACGTTGTCGATTTCTTCAATCACCAGTTTAGCGATTTCTCGGATTTCATCTTCACCGAGTTGTTTCGGCAAGTAGGTGCTCAGTACAGCGATTTCTTTTTTCTCGTCTTCAGCCAGCTCTGGGCGACCATTTTCTTCGTAGAGCTTGATACTCTCATTGCGTTTTTTGACTTCGCGCACAATAATCTTTTCAACTTCAGCATCGCCGAGGCCTTCCTCGCGTTTGCCCGTAGCCACTTCTTCGTTCAGGATAGCAGCCTTGAGATTGCGCAGTACATCGCCTTCAAAACGATTGCCGCCCAAAAGAGCGGCTTTCATATCGTCTTGAATTTTTTGGCTCAGCGCCACCGCTTAGCGAACTCCTAGACGCATTTTCTGCATCTTGTCTGCTTTGCGTTCTTTGCGGATAATCGCTTTTGCGCGACGCTCCGTCTTGCTCAGAGGCTTGCTAAATCGCATAGATGACTTTGCCTCTGCCAATACTCCACTCTGGAGCACCTTGCGATTGAAACGACGAATGATGTTTTCGTTCGCTTCTTTCTGATCTTTACGTGTGACTTGTACCATATCTATTCTATTGTAACAGATAAGATCACATGATACAACACCCCCGGCGTCATACTCGCAAATATACGCTATATCGCAACTTGGGATTACAAAATGCAGAGTCTTCTGGCGCATCACGACATACCAACCGACCAATCTCGTCATTCCCATCTCCATCAGAATAGCATGATGAACTGTCCACCAGCCCTACCTTGACATCAAACTGATTATGTGAATTATAGATTATATAACCACCTGTATGCGATCCTGCTTGTCTTGCAATTTCAATCGAATACGCATCACCCTTATCGACGCATAGCAGTACATCTGCACTCCTGTCGGATACTAATAGCCCCGCTTCTTGCGCGTCTTGATCATTCATCGGGTATCGCCCATACTTACTATGATATTGCGCGAGGCTGTCTGCTATATTCAAAACCTGATCTCCTGTTATTATGCCTCCTGTTTGCCGCTTAACTGCATCCCCGTACACAAAAGACTGATACCATCTTGTATTGGCAACTCCGCCAGTCTGCGGCGTTAGCATTACAACAAATGGCAAAAAAAGAATAGCCGCTCCCATACCTACAATGAGCCCGGCAGGCGTCTTATTACGTGCCCTGTAAATATACGCCACGACCAGCGTGATAGTCGCCACAAAAGATAGCGCCCAGCACCAAAACCATAGAAAATTCTGAAACCAATCATTCGCACCATACGACCCCCCAATTCCATCGAGCCAACTAGCACCAAACACTCCCTTGGCCACCAATATACACAGAATCGGCAACGTAACCGAAACGACACACCAGATATGCCAAGCTTTTTGGTTGTTATAGTTGCTCTGACGTGGATGCTTTTTCATCTTGGTAAATTCTAGTATACGGGCTTATCCTGCTTATGACAATTTGTCCTCGCTACTATGCACCAGATGCAATAATCGCCCCTCGATAGTACGTCGCCCATTCCACTCATTGATATCTGGCTGATACCACACGTGCACGCTACTCCCCACTTCGGCAAAGAAATGCTCGGGGGCGTTGAACGCTAGCATTTCGAGTTTTGTGTTTTTGTCCTGCAATGTAAGTTTGACATGCTGGCCATCTGCACCCATGCGACGCTGATGTAACACGAGGAGATTCCGGGAGTGCAAAATTGGCTGCGGGTTGCCATTGCCGAACGGCTCAAGACTCGCAAGAAGCTCCACTAACTCTTCCGTGATATGCTCAAGGCGTGTCGTTGTATCTGATCGCGGCAACAAGAGGTCAGCTTGATTATGTAATTTCATATCACGATAGTATTTATTCACTCGCTCTCTGAAAGCCTGAATATTTGCCGTCGGCAGTGTCACGCCAGCGGCTAGCTTATGCCCGCCGCCTTTGGTGATAATGTCGTCGCTGGCACGGATAGCGTCAGCCGCCGAAAAATCGCCGTAGCTGCGGGCGCTACCTTTTGCTTCGTCGCCCATCTCTTCGAGTACATATGTCGGTTTTTTGTATTTCTCAAGCAGCTTTGCTGCCACAATGCCGATGATTCCATGATTCCAGCCCGCACTACTGACGACGAGTACTGGGTCATTGGTGAATTGCTCTGCTTGGATAATTGCTTCTTTGTAAATCTTATCCTGTTCAGCACGGCGAGCTTGATTCATTTCATCGAGCAGCTCGGCCTTTGCCAGCGCCTCTTCTGGATCTTTGGCACGCAGCATGTCGAGTGCGTATTGTGCTGTCTCCAGCCGCCCTGCTGCATTCATCCGCGGACCGAGCGCAAAGCCAAGACTGCGCGCATTCACCGTCTTTGGATCAACTTTTGCTACCAGCATCAAAGCCTTGAGCCCTGGCCGCCGCGTCTGAGCCAACACCTTGAGTCCCCAAAAAACATTCGCTCTGTTTTCATCGACAAGCGTCACCACGTCACACACAGTACCGAGCGCCACGAGGTCGAGCAACCATTTCTCCTGGCCGTCTGGCAAGCCGTTGAGGCGGGTTTGCAATGCTTGCACAAGTTTGAATGCTACGCCGCAACCCGCGAGATCGAGAAAAGGGTAGAGTTTGGCATCGGCTTCTGAAGATACTTTGGCGAGACCAGATGATTTTGATTTGGACTCCTTGCTCGTCGAGGACTGCTTGAGCGAAGCGAGTTCCGCAGACGACAAAGAGGCCGAAGCGAAATCATTTTGGCTCGAGACAACCGTATCTTCAGAAACTGATGTCAGACTTTTTAGCACAAAACCCTCATACATCTCTGGATAATCCTGCAAAAGCCGCTTCGGATTTATCACCGCCACCGCTGGCGGCTGCACAGGTGCCACATTATGATGGTCTGTCACGATAATATCAACGCCCAGTTCGTTCGCGCGGACAATCTCTTTCTCACTTAAACTCCCGCAGTCGACCGTGATAATTAGCTGCGCGCCCGTGGCCGCAATCTTCTCCACCGCTGCCGTTGTCAGCCCATACCCCTCGACAAAGCGATTCGGGATAAATGCCTCAACGTGTTCAAACCCAAGGCTCTCAAACGCATCGAGCAAAATAGTCGTCGCCGTCAGCCCGTCAATATCGTAATCACCATAAATCGTGATTCGCTCCCGCCTCTCATGCGCCTGCACCAACCGTGCCACAGCCTTGTCCATATCTGGGAGCAAAAAAGGATCGTGCTTGGCATCATAGCTTGGGTTCAAAAACGCATCGCGCGCGCGACCAGTCAGTCCGCGCGCGGCTAAGATGTCCTCGAATATCGACACAGACTAGATACCTGTTGATGGTCGATTTGGACGAGACGAATGCTGTTGCGACTTAATGACGATGCTTTGCAGCTCTTTGAAAATTGGGAATTGCTTGTTGGTCGAATAAATCTTAGTATTGCCCTGCTTCTCGCTCGTGAGAAATCCAACTTTTTCAAGCTTCTTGAGTTCACGTTGGATATTGCCTGGGTCTTCTTTGATCAACTTCGCGAGTCCGCGCACATGCGTCCGAAAATCTGGGTACTTGGCGTACACCACTACAATTTTTCGCCGCACTCGTGAAGTAATAAATACATCTAACATAATACTAAATTCGCCACCTGTTCTTTATATCATTCTACACAACATTTGCTGTTTTCTCAAGGCATTACTGCCAGTTCAATATAATGTCATTAATCTTTTTGACAGTATCTTCGTGTGAAGGTACATTATTTTCGTCGTAATAATGATCGACGCCCATGAAATTCTCTTTTACATCCAATATATACATTTCATCGACTGTAATATGCAGCCTGTCAACAGATTGAACACTGGCTGTCGGTGTCGCAACAATCAGCTTCTGAATACTAATAGGCTTCAGGAAATCAAGTGCCACATCGAGTGACGCTGCGTCGTGAAATCCATCTGATACCAAGATAATATTACGTCCACGCAGCAAATCTTTATTCACAAGTCCGCCGTCGCCAAGCAGCCTATTGATACGCATCATGGCTTCACGCTTTTTCTCCTCAAACAACCCGAAATACTCTTGTCGAAATCCCTCAACCTCGCCAGCAGACAGCATACCATTGTAGGTGAATCGACCAGATTGATTCAATCCCCCAATATTAATCCCCTCGCCTGGTATCTCTATTGATTCGATAAGCAGCATTGTAAGCACGCTATGGAGTGCTGCTGCGATTGGCTCGCCCACCAATACAGCACCATCGCTTAAAGCAAGTACAGCACAATCCTCGTACCGATACTTTTCTAACAATTTGCTTGCAAGCTCCTCGCCCGCCACAGTGCGTGATTTGAAATACATAGTATTAGTAGTGTATCAAGTTCGCGCACACGATACTACACACTGTATACTACGAAGTATGTATTATTATGAGGTAGCTCCGACGAAAATCGTTCGCACAAACGCGGAGGTATTCACCTACCACAGCCCCGATAAGCTAGAAATTGGCAATATCGTCACCATCCCTATAGGTAAATCTTCCTGTGTCGGTGTCATAATCCGCACAGTCCAGAAGCCTCAATTTGACACCCGAGCGATCTTTTCTAAAGTGGTCGATACCCCCCTACCAGCCGAGCTTGTTGAGACGGCGCGCTGGGTAAGCGATTACTACACAACACCCCTGGCAACGGTTTTGTCGATGCTACTACCACGAGGCATCACAAAACAGCGGCGCGACCGCAACACAGCGGCACATACACACATCCGCACAAGGACAGACCACACTCCTACGCCAGAGCAGGAAGACGCAATCACAACAATTCAGAGTACTACTAGCACGACAAGTCTTCTGTTTGGTCCGACAGGATCCGGCAAAACACTTGTCTACAAAGAGCTGGCCAAGCAAGCAATCGCAACTGGACGCTCGGTCATAATTCTTGTACCAGAAATTGCGCTCACATCACAGCTTGTCGATGAATTTATGCAAGATTTTCCTGAACAGGTACTACTTACTCACTCAAAACAAACTGAAGCCGAGCGACACATTATATGGAAACAAGCACTCGATGCTGCCACGCCGCGTGTGGCTATTGGTCCGCGTTCAGCACTTTTTTTGCCCCTACAGGATATTGGACTCATTGTCGCTGACGAAATGCATGAACCAAGCTACAAACAGGAGCAAGCTCCCCGCTACTCCGCGCTCCGTGTAGCAACCATGCTAGCACACTATCACAAAGGGAAAGCTGTACTTGGAAGCGCCACGCCGCCAGTCACCGAATACTACACTGCCACGCAACGCAATGTTCCTATCGTCACACTACCTCAGCGAGTGACGGCAACCCCCCGCACACACACCATCGACATGACGAAGCGAAACAACTTTACGAAGCACCGCTTTCTGTCGGATATACTACTCGCAACTATTCAGCAATCTCTTTCGACAGGTAAGCAAGTACTCATTTTTCACAATCGACGCGGCAGTGCAGCCACTACTCTTTGCGAAACATGTGGCTGGACAGCCACAGACCCGAGTACTGGCGTGCCTCTCACGCTTCATTCCGATACTCATCAACTTATCAGTCACCTGACTGGCTACAGTATCAAAGTACCTACTGTCTGCCCGACCTGCGGCGCGGCAAACATCATTCACAAAGGCATTGGCACCAAGCTGATTGAATCAGAATTATCACAGATTTTTCCGAATAAAAAAATTGTTCGTTTTGACGGCGACTCCGGCTCCGACCACTCTGTTGATGCACGCTACAAAGAGCTCTACGATGGCACAATTGACATCATCATTGGTACACAAGTTATCGCAAAAGGCATCGATCTACCCCACCTCAACACGGTCGGCATAGTACAGGCCGACGCAGGCTTGGCACTGCCAGACTTTACGTCAAGCGAGCGCGTCTTTCAGCTCATTTCTCAAGCCGTGGGACGTGTTGGGCGCGGCCATACGGATACCACCAACGTCATCGTTCAAAGCTACCAACCAGAGCACCCGGCTGTTCGATACGGCGTATCCCAACAGTATCTTACGTTCTACGACCAAGAGATCGCTATAAGGCAGCGCTATAAGTTTCCTCCTTTTAGTTATCTACTCAAGTGTACTTGTATCTATAAAACAGAAGCAGCCGCAATACGCAACGCAAAAGCCGTCGCAAGATCGTTTCGCGACATGCTACTATCTGACGAAAAAATCCTAGGTCCGGCTCCAGCATTCTACGAGCAGCAGAATGGCACCTACCGCTGGCAACTTATCGTACAATCACCTCGACGCAAGCGACTTGCAACACTCGCTACTACCATCCTCCCCGCAAATAATCACTGGCAACACGAGCTCGATCCGGGTAGCCTTCTCTAGCAATACGCTTGTGCTTTAGGTAGGCAACTGCTACTATAAGGGCTATGAAACACAGATTTGGGTTTACTGTTGTTGAGCTAGTAGTTGTCATAGTTGCCATAGGTATACTTGCAACAATAGGTATCGTAAGTTATAGCGGCATGCAGGCACGTGCACGCGACACTGAGCGCAAAGC
>JAPUEH010000002.1:0-11730 GCA_027492635.1 Candidatus Saccharimonadota bacterium | reverse complement strand
GTAATAGCCCTACCAAACCCCCATCTGCGCCAAAAATCTAAACGAGTACATGTTATCACCGACGAAACACATACACTCGTCAGTGATCTTACCGATGCAGCACTTGACTGGGAAGCGTCGCGCCCTCACGAGATTAGTGCAGCCATTGCCGCAGTACAAGTCGACAAGCTTGATCGTGTCATTATCGTGCGGAGCGACTTCGACAACAAAGACAATCGTGACTTCACCGCACTTATCAACCCTGAAATCGTTAAGTATGAAGGCAATATTGTCATGGACTACGAAGGCTGTCTTAGTGTCAAAAAGGTCTACGGCAAAGTACCTCGCCACAGCAAAATACGAGTTAAGGCTATGGATATCAATGGCAACGAAATCCGTCTCAAAGCCGAAGGTTTTTTGGCGCGTGTCCTGCAACACGAAATTGATCACACCAACGGTATTGTATTTATAGATCACATCCGTGACGAGGCGGATGCTTTTTACCAACTTGACGAGCGAGGTGAACTGGAACCTCTAGACTATGACACAGAAATCAAAGACAATCCTATTCTTTGGGACTGAAGACTTTAGTGCTTACTCATTAGAAATGCTCATCAAGCATGGGTTTTTGATCGGTGCGATCATTACCAAACCGGATACACGACGCGGACGAAGCAAACAGCTCACCAAGCCACGCGTCAAAGAACTCGGGGAAACGTACAATATACCCGTATGGCAACCGCACAAGCTAAGCGACATCGCCGACAATATTCGCCAGTTTGACTCGCCCGTAGGTGTACTTGTCAGCTTTGGCAAGATCATCCCGCAATCTATCATCGACCTTTTCACCCCTGGCATCATCAATTTGCACCCTTCACTCCTACCGAAGTACCGCGGCCCCTCACCCATAGAAGCCGCGATTTTGAACGGCGATGCCGAAACTGGTATCAGTATCATGCAGCTCAGCGCAGCTATGGATGCAGGGCCAGTATATTCTCAAGAAAAAGTCGCGCTACATAACACCGAAACAGCCCCGGAGCTCTACGAGGCGCTCGGCAGACGAGGTGCTACGCTACTGATGGAAAGCCTACCCGGCATTACAGACGGTAGCATGGTACCGAGCTCGCAGGACAATGCCGCCGTCACATATTGCCAACTTATCACAAAGGCAGACGGTAGCATCAATTGGCATAATTCCGCGATACAAATTGAGCGTGAGATTCGAGCCTACCAGAGCTGGCCGGGCAGTCGCACAACGCTAGGTACGGTGGATGTCATTATCACTAAAGCACACACAAGCAGTGACTCTGGCGAGCCAGGTCGCCTAGTAATTAACTCGACCCCTCAACAATCACTTGGTGTTTATGCTCAGACGGGCTGCCTTATCATCGATCAGCTCAAGCCAATCGGCAAAAAAGAAATGCCCGTTCAGGCATTTCTCGCTGGCTACAAAAACAAACTCACCTAAGCAGCGGCTGGTGGTTGCTGCACTGAGCCAAGTATAGCATCACGGTTTTGAGCGATTTCTGTCTTGAGCTCCGTCATTACCTGGGCAACAACGTCTCTATAGTTTGGTCGGTTAACCTCTAGCCACTTCGTAGCGGCAAATTCAGCCCGAAGTGCCGGATCGTCCGCCTGCAAGCCTGTTGCCTGTTGGATACGCTGAAAAACTGGGTCGGTAGCGTACTGAGGTGCATAGACCGCCAACCATGCGTCAACTTTTTCTGGCTTGCGATCAATGATACCCTCAAATTCCTCAAGCTGAGCATCGCTCAGCCCTTCGCTAAGACGAACGCCTACACGCTCCTCAAGCGAAGAATACACCTGCTCCAAAAAAGCCTGTTTCTGCTCTAGAGGCAACTGAGCAAGCCCTACGTCTTCCAAAAATTTATCGTCTAGCTGAAACATCAGAGTCTCCTTATATCTAAATCCTATGCCCATTATATATGAGAGGCGTACATTTCGCCAAGTATTCCCTACTAGCCGAGCGTCCGCTTGACAAGCTCGCGAGTAAAGAACTCTAGCTTATCACCCTCTTCGAGGAGTACTTTTTTGGTCGATTTGAGACTAAGTCCGCACATATCGCCCTCAAAAGCTTCTTTCACCTCTTGCTGCTGCTTTTGAACCTTCTCAAGCTCCATCTCAGCGATAAGATCATCTCCTCGTGTAGCACGCACCAACAATCCCGCTGATACTTTACCGCTCGTCACTTCGCCGCCCGCGATGATCTCTTCTTTTGTCGTACGGAACACACCCTTGATAGTCAGTGTACCTAGTTGGGTTTCGATAACCTCTGGAGCCAAAAGCGCCTCCATTGACTCACGTGCGTTATCGAGCAGTTCGTAGATTACCTTATAAAGGCGAATCTGCACCTTGTCGCGCGCTGCAAGTTGCTTGACGGCGGGAGGCAGGTCGACGTTGAAACCATAAATTACTGTATGCTCATTAGCAGCAAGGCGCACATCATTCTCGGATATATTGCCAACACCACTACCTATAATGCGCAGTGTCACTGCGCCATTTGTCTCAACAAGACGCAGACTATCCATCACAGAAGTAAGTGAACCCTGTACATCAGCTTTTACGATGACATTAAATGTTTCAGACTCATGCTCTTGAGTCATCATCTTGAGCAAATCTGCGCTCGTCACATTTGTACTCGCCGCAGCTTTTTCCTGCTCAATACGCGCAGTATTTGCGGCTTGACGAGCCAGTTTTTCATTTTTTATCACTTGGAACGTGTCACCAAACTGTGGTAACTCTTTGAAACCCGTTACTGTCACTGGAGTAGATGGACCAGCTGACTTAAGCGCCTCACCCTTGTAGTCTAAAAGGGTTCTCACCTTACCATAACTTGTACCTGCAACAACAAAATAACCTGGCTTCAACTCACCTTGCTCAATAAGCAGACTCACAACAGAGCCCTTGCCCGTTTCCATATGCGCCTCTATCACAAGCCCTTGTGCCGGCACATCCGTATCAGCCTTGAGCTCCTCCATATCCGCCACAAGCAAGACATTATCGAGCAAGGTATCGATACCTTTGCCTGTTTTGGCGCTCACCTCAACCATAATCGTGTCACCACCCCACTCTTCTGGATTAAGACCGTGCTCGCTCGCAAGCTGCGTCTTTACGAGCTGCGGATTGGCTGTCTCTTTATCCATCTTGTTGATGGCTACGATAATCTTTGCGTTAGCATTGCGTGCAAACCGAATTGCTTCAACTGTTTGCGGCTTCACGCCATCATCCGCTGCCACTACGATAACCACCACATCGGTAAGTACGGCACCGTGCTGACGAAGTGCTGCAAACGCCTCGTGACCTGGTGTATCAAGCAATGTAATCGCCCGATCGTTGCGCACCGTCTGATACGCGCTGATATGCTGTGTAATACCACCCGCTTCGCCTTCAACAGTCTTTTTATCAAGCACCGCATCGAGCAGGCTTGTTTTTCCATGATCGACATGCCCCATTACGGCAACGATTGGCGGGCGTTCGGATGCATTCTCCGATACTTCGTATATAGGACGAGTGGACGCCTGATTTTCCCCGGAGTCAACTTTTCGCTCCAGCTGCGCATCGATGCCGAGCTCTTCAACAATGATAGTCGCCGTCTCAAAATCAATTCGTTGATTGATTGTCGCCACGATACCATTCTTGAATAACTCGCCAACCAAAGTGGTTACCGGCAGATGCAACGTTTCGGCAAGCTCACCAACCGTAATAGAATCACTGATGGTGACAATTTTCTCTTGCATAATGAATCCTTTCTACCGAGTAACTACTCGCGTCGTCGCACCCCTCACTTATGCGAGGGGTGCTGTTGTTGTATTATTTTGTCTTTTTATCGCCAAGACTAAGCGAAATCTTTCGATTGTCTTTGTCGATATCAAGAATTGCAAAATCCTTGCGCTCGTTGAGCGTGAAGACTTTTTCTGGATCAGCATCACTACCGCCGCCAAGCTCAGAAATGTGTACAAGCGCCTCGATAGCTGGGCTAATCTGGACAAATGCACCAAACGGTGTAATTCGCGTCACAGTGCCCTCTACCTTGTCACCCTTTTTAAACTTGTCGACTTCTGTCAACCACGGATCTTGTGTCAGTTGTTTCATACTCAAGCTGAGACGATCCTTGTCGATAGCGATAATCTTAGCGTCAATTGTTTGTCCAACCTTCACGTAGTCAGATGGGTTATTAACACGTTCCCAGCTAATTTCTGAGATGTGAATAAGACCCTCGATACCGTCAACATTCACAAACGCACCATAATCAACAACACCTGTCACTACGCCAGATACTGCGTCGCCTACGGCCAACTTCTCAAATCGCTCTGCAAGTCCGTCCTTAACAGCTTCCTTCTCGGAGAAGATCAGTTTATTAGCTTTGCGATCCGCATCCAAAATACGCACCTTCAAATCTTTGCCGATAAGCGCATTGAGACGCTGTAAAATCTCATCTTTATCACTGCTGCCAACACGTGGGTAGTGCTCAGCAGAGAGCTGCGACACAGGCAAGAACCCGCGCACACCTTCGTACTCTACCAAAAGTCCACCACGATTGGCGTCATATGGAGCAACTTCAATAACATCGCCAGCTTCGAGCTTAGCGGCAACCTCTTCCCAACCGCGGTCCTTAGCGGCCTTGCGCAGGCTAAGTAGTGACATACCATTGTCGAGCTCAGTGTCAACAACACTTGCTGTTACTTCATCACCCTCGGTGATGTTACGAGAAAAACCAACTTCGCGGCGAGGCACATACCCTACGCCTTGTGCGCCGAGGTCGATCAAAACCTCATGCTTTTTTACGCTTAATACTGTACCGGTGATAACTTCGCCGGCTGCAATTTGCTTAACGCCAGCATCCGAACCAGCGAGCAAATCATCCATTGTGATAACGGCTTTTGCCATAATTTGTGTAATGTAGCGAACCAGCCACCGATTAGTGCGGCGCCTATTGATTCGTTACTACTCCTTCCTTACGTTGATATTTATTCAAGGCATGATAATAAAATAGCCCTAAAACTACTTTCCATTTTACCGTAAAACGCCAAGGAAGTCAAAGTATAGACAGACTAAGTACTACTGATTTACTTGCGCTGACCAAAATGATAGTACAGGTACCCCGCACCAAGAATCACCATGAGGCCTGTCACCATACTGAGCATATCCTCAATAGGACCCGTTGTCGGCAAGGCAGCCGACTGGTCGCCACCCGTGCGAGACATCGGACCACTAGCATCAGTCTGTGTCGCAACGGCCTGATCTTGAGCTGCCTTTTCCTCTGCCGCTTTTTTATCGGCAGCAGCTTTCTCTTCGGCCTGCTTCTTGGCTTCAGCCTGAGCTTTCTCGCGAGCAGCCGTGTCATTTGCCTCTTTTTGTTTATCCTCATCACTCTTCTCGGCGTCTTTTTTGACTTCTTCGGCAGGCTTGTCAGACTTTTCGGCAGCTGGGGCTGACGGACGCGTTGCTATCTGCTGTCCACCGCGATTTTGCGCCACGATGATAGCGCCTACAGTTGCAGCTACTAAAAGCACACCCACAATAGCATACACCACTACCGAACCTGCCTGCTGTTGTGTTGAATGTGTCATATTTTCACCTTCCTGCCTCTTATCTCCGATATACTTTTTTATATTATACTCTATTTCTATGTAATATGCAAGGTTTTCTTTGGACTTTTTATGCTACACTGGTATATATGATTGTAACGGTAGATACTGGCGGCACAAAAACCCTTATTTCATCTTTTACGAAAAGTGGTAAGATAGGCAAGCAACTCACTTATCCTACCCCAAAAGATCCCGTTAAATACACCCAGGTACTCAAACAAGCCCTGGAAATGGAATACAGTGGCAAACCCGTCGATTGCGTCATCATTGCTCTTCCGGGCATCATAGACGACAATATCGCCCAATGGTGCCCCAACCTGGGCTGGAAAAACGTTGACTTACGCAAAGCTCTTGGCAAAATCCTTGGTGGTGCGCCCATCTACGTCGAAAATGATGCAAATCTCGCAGGCCTTGCCGAAGCGCGACTCCTCAAACCATTGCCTGATTTTGCCCTCTATGTGACTGTCAGTACTGGTATTGGTACCGGTTTTATCGATAAAGGCAACATATCAGGCGGCCTTCGTATCAGTGAGGGCGGCCATATGCTTGTTGAATACGACGGCAAAGTGCGTGAGTGGGAGAGTTTCGCGAGTGGGCACGCCATCAAAGAAACCTACGGCAAATACGCACGCGACATCACGAGTAAACGAGCATGGAATCACATTGCCGACCGAATTAGCCGCGGCTTTCTTGCTATTATTCCGCTCACTCAACCAGATGTGATTATCTTTGGCGGTAGCATTGGCACACATTTCGATAATTACGGCGACACACTTGCAAAACTGCTCGACGAACGGCTCCCACCGCATATAACTCGCCCAACGCTCATCCAGGCACGCCACCCCGAGCATGCCGTTGTCTACGGAGGCTACTACTATGCCAGCGACATCCTCGCTCATCAAAAAGCTCGCGGCTAAGTTTCCTTATCTCACTTTTTCCGAAGGAGCTTATGCGCACTGGACGCCAACAGAGAGAGTTGTATACTACAACTCCAACGAACCCCACGCCGAATGGGTTATTTTGCACGAGACAGCTCATGGCATTCTTGATCATCATACATACTCTCGCGATATTGAACTCATCAAACTTGAGCGGCAAGCTTGGGACTACGCAGCCGAGACCCTTGCTCCTTTATTTGGTATACCGATAGACAATGAGTTTATCGAAGCGCAACTCGATACCTATCGCGACTGGCTTCATATCAAGAGCACTTGCCCCTCGTGTCAAAGCAATGGTATAGAGCAGACAAAACAGCAGTACCTATGTCCACATTGCGGACAGACCTGGCAAACAAATACAGGTATTAACGTAGGGATTAGACGCTTCAAGCAAACAGCCGTGCCAGCAGCGCCCAAAATAAAATAGCCTTTTCCAGAAAAGGCTATTTTATATAGATGTCCCTAGCTGCTAGGCAGCGAGGTCGTAGTCAGATTGCTTGGCTGCTGTATCATCTTTTTTACGGCGACGAGAGATTCGCCCACCCTTTGCGCCAGCAATTCGTGCAAGCTCGGGATTAGCCGCAAAACCGCCTGTACGGCCTTTTTTGCCGCCCATTGCACCAATACGTGCGTAGAAATCTTTACCGTGTTTCGCTTTGTTGGTTGCTGCAGCCTTTGTGCCGCCGTCTTTGGTACCTGCCATACTCCGCAAGTTCTCCTCATGTATTAAAAAGATTTCCACATAGCCTACGCCGTGGAAACCCTCGTTTTTACCTCACACATGATATGTGTATGATTTCAATATATCATAGCTTTAGCTTTTTGTCAACATTTACAATAAGCATTTTTGTTGTGAAAAAAGTATTGCACTTATGCTCTGGGTGCTATATTATAGAAATACGTTCAGTGATGAACTAACAGTGGCACCTGTTAGGATAGATATCAAAAATCAATATCTTTCCACCACATATATCTAAATACGACCCGATCTGCGAGACGGGTCGTATTTAGATATATGGTTTTGTGGCTCGTGCCTTATCGCTACAGCTTCGCAGAAACCTCATCAAGCGCGTCGACAAGCTGCGCATAACTATCAACAGAAGTGTTCTGAATTGCCCCAAGCTTAGAATATGCTTTCTCCACTTCTGATATGGCGACATCAAACTCAGTACGTTTTTGCTCCTTATCGGCCACAATAAGCTTATCATATGCTGCGACAACCTCTGCAACCGCATTTTTGGCAGTGTCTTTCGTTGTTTTGAGTGATTGATGGGTAGTGAGCCGCCCTATGGCCGCAGCACAGTTTACCCATGTATCGCGCTGCGCTGTGTAGCCATCTTGGGGTAACTTTTCTAGGGCTGCCTGCGCCGTCGTCATTACACGAGCAAAGTCCTGTTCGCTCCTTACGCGTGCAGAAATAGCGCTAAGCGCAGTACGCACCTCAGTCAACTCGTTGTGCGTTTTATTACAATTGTCTCTCGTATCTTTTGCATGCCGTACAACATGCACCTGCCATGCCATAAGAGATGGAACATAACACACACTGCCAATCGTTTTCGACAGCGTCTCTATTCGCTTTGTAATCTCATTTACATTTGACTTATTTTCTCTTAGAAATTGGACGCTCGCCTTGCTGTCCTGCCTTGCTTGGCGACTAGATGCCTCTGCACGCTGCCACACGACCACACTCCAATACACATACCCCACGATACTTACGAGCAAGACACCGCATACAAACACAGCGATATACTTTTTATGTACAAAACGCTCTCGCAAAGAGCTCTTCTCTTGCGGTGTACGCTTCACTTATCGCACTCCCAACTGTGTCGACCAAAGCTCGCTGGCGAGCGGCCATGGATTAAACGTGCATCCCTCTAAGCTAATGGATTGCTGCTGCATCACTGGTGCAGGCTGCCCGGCGCCTGTACAGCCTAAGTGCCCGTGACCCAACCAATGGCCCACCTCATGATTGACCACCATGTGTCGATAGTCACGCAGAGAACCCCCTGCCGCATTCCATGCTGCGCTTGCACCACCCCAGCGATTGTCGTTAATGATAACCGATTTGCCAACCCTGCAGCTCCATTCAGTATCACAGGCGGATGAAAAGCTCGGAACTAATGCCGCCTCACTCAGTATCAGGTTAAAACTCCCTCCACTCGATACTTCTTGAAAGCTTACGCCAAGCTGCGCCCAGCCCCTGCCATCATTGAGCGTTTGATTGACCTGCTGCGAAAACTCAGCCAAATTGGAACTCGTTGCGCCTTTTGTAGAGATAGTATACCCCACCACACGACCAGAAGCAGTAGGCTTTGCACGTGCAGCCGCTGCTGCTACCGCCTGCGCCCGACGTTGTTCAGCCTCCGCTTTAGCTTTTTCATCCGCAACCTGTTTCTAATACCATGCAGGTTTCTCAAATTTAGGTGCAGCAAATTTTGCTGTTGCAGCAGGCAACTGCTGTAAGTTATTGAGTTGCGACACATGGGTCGCAGGGCCGCTAGCTGTCGCAACGAGCGTCGCACCAGCCGTTGTCGCATACACTACTTGGCATACCATACACATAGTCTAAGTATACCGCACATGCTTAGTTTGTAATAACATTCCACATTGCAGCTTTGTGATGTGCGTAATTGCGATAGGTGTAACTGCCAAGCTCAACAATCATGCTCGGCACACCCAATTTTTGCGCCAACCAATCGTCATACGTGCCAGAGATAGCATAGTCAAAAATCTCGGCATCCCTACCCGTACCATTACCGTAGCCGACGGCACTTGCGTAGGCCGCTGCCCGCGACGAAGAGTCACCTGCCAAATTACCAATCACCACACTCCCGACTGCGTGATACGACAATACAAAACGCGGCCGAAGCTGACTCGACAAATTCGCAATCGCTCGTGCTTCTGGTTCAGACATTAGTGCTGTTCCGCCACCTCCTTTGACCTCGCCATTTGTATCGCGGAGGTCTGTCTGCCAATCGTTTGTTGCAAAATTGCGATTGAGGTTTACATTACGTGCATTGTTGCGCGAGCCAGCCGCGTAGCCATCAGGATTAAGCGTTGGTACGACAACCACTTGCCGTTTCAACAAACCAGCCCGTACATCAAGGTCGGCCATCAAATCCTGCAAAATGAGACTGGAGCTTTTTTCGTCGCCATGAATTGCGCCCACAAATAGAATTGTCTCAGAACCATTGCCGTAGTAATAGGCTTGTATTGGTCGCCCTTGCGCAGAGTAGCCAATTGTCGACACCGTACGACATGTTGTACGGAAACTATGCTTCCATTCGGCGGCGGATGGCACGTCGTGCTCGCTCAGCACGCCTTTTGCAAGTGTAATACTTACATTGGTACACTTTGGCGCGTTCGCTAGCTTCACGCGTAGCTGGTTACCCGAATAAGACACTTCTGCTGGCGCACCATCCACCTTCGTCAGCTTAGCAATATCCTGTGTTTTTGATATATTTTGATCAAACGTAATCACCGCAGTATCATTCAGTCCTACAGCCTGGCCGCTCGCACTGACCTGTGATGGCTTCGGTCCGCCGCTCATACGAAATGGCACGACAATATCACCATCCAAGCCGCTTCCATCACGTGCGTCCGCCCGTACTATACGCAGCTCATATGGCATATCTCGCGCCAAGTCATTCTTTGCGGTGAGTCGTATAGTTGCGGCATCTATCGCAGTATCAATTGACTCCTCTGTACGATTCTCGCCCTCTATCTTGATGAGTTTCGCTTGAGCGTTATGAAGGGGCTTATCAGTTTCAAGTATAAATTCTCGCTGCTTAGGATAGAGCGTCGCACCCGCCTCAACCGAAGACCTCGCAAGCGTCACAACAGTGAGCGTTGTCACTTTTTCCTGCGCCACAACCGTCTTGTGCTCGCCAAACGAGCGCACTAACTTAGTGTCATACACCTCCCCTTGCACAAGTCTATGTGGAGTAATATCACACTCTATATGCCCACCATGCGAGACACACGGCGTCGGCTTGCTTGCTACGTGCAATGTATAATCAAATATATTATCCGTCTTGTTGAGCGGAATCTTTAAAGGCTTGGAAACTGAGAATGGCTTTTTTATAGATGCAACGCTTGCAACAGGCGCCGATGGCACTATCACTGCAAATTGCTGCCGAAACAGCCATCCACCAAACAGTGCAGTAGCTCCGTAGCGCTCACCTTTTGATGGCACCTTTGAAGGACTGGCGCATACCTGTGTTGAGAAGACACCACCCCAGCCTCCTTTGAGTGTCATAACAAAATCTTGGCTATCAATTGATTGGTGTGCGTTTGGTAACAATGTTATCCGAGACACACATGATGTAGCAGCATAGGAAAACTGAATCGGGTATCTCCATATAAAGAAGTAACTGTACAACAGGAGAGCCACAGAGACTACAATTATAAAATATCCCCACCTTGGAATTTTTTGCACGACATGCGATAGTGTTTTTATATTCTGCTTGCTTGGCATTTTATACATATCAGTATACCACAAGCTGTTCAAGGTCATGCTTAAGTACCCTTCTGCAATAAGAAAAAAGACTTCCTATTCGGAAGTCTTTTTTATAATTCGGCACCGTGCTAGTTTCCCACTTACGCAGTATAATCGCCGCTGATGAGCTTAACTTCTGTGTTCGGAATGGGAACAGGTGTTTCCTCATCGCCATGGGCACCGAAGTAAGGCTTTGTCTGACACTTTGCGCTCTTGATTGTCGAGAGTGGGTCGAAAAGCCTCGCTTCGATGTCCAAACCAATGGACACGTTGCTTGCTTGAAATGTTCGAGTCTTTTGTAAATTGACTATGGTGTTTCACACCAATTACTAGTTAAGTCTACCTCGCCACCACCGTTTATGCAAGCATAAACATCGGTGACAAGGACATAAAAAGGCAATGGGACTGTTAGTACGCTTCAGCTCCATGTATTGCTACACTTCCACCTTGCGCCTATCAAACAGATAGTCTATCTGTGTCCTCATAGGGAAACCTAATCTTGAAGTTGGCTTCGCGCTTAATATGCTTTCAGCGCTTATCCGTGCCGAACATAGCTACTGGACAATGCAGCAGGTGGCCACAATCCATACACCAGAGGTTCGTCCACCCCGGTCCTCTCGTACTAGGGGCAGATCTTCTCAAGTTTCCTATCGTCCATACCGGATATAAACCGAACTGTCTCACGACGTTCTGAACCCAGCTCGCG
>JAPUEH010000001.1:88265-132672 GCA_027492635.1 Candidatus Saccharimonadota bacterium | reverse complement strand
AAATGGCGCCAAGTGATTATGACGATCTTCGGTGATTTTGTCTTCGTCTGTATACAAAAAATCTATTGTCTTATCACCATTGAGCGTTTTAGTGATTTCGTAGAGCGCATTTGGCCATAAAATATCATCGTGATCAAACAACGCAACAAACTCACCCGTAGCCATAGCCACCGCTTCATTTGTAGCATCAGCAATATGACGATTTTTTTCTAAAAACTTATATTTAATGCGGCTATCTTGGTCGGCATACTCTTGAATAATTTCTCGCACCCTACTGTCTGGTGATGCATCATCAACAATACATAGCTCCCAATTTTCATACACCTGTCCCAAGACAGAATCAAGACACTCTACAAGAAACTGATGATCGGTATTGTATGTCGGTATGATTACACTGATAAGCGGCCTGTAGGCAAAATTTGCTTGGTCCTTATGTAGTTTATATAGTTCCGTATAATCAGGAAGATTGCGTTGCACCCATCGATTATACTCATAATCAACCCCTAGCCTCCCAGCTTTGATATATGGCTCGATTAAACTTTTTGTGAAACTCTTAATACGCTCGTTTTTTCCGAGGATTGTCTTTGCACCGTCAAAGCCCTTTCGGGCAATCTTCTTAGATATCTTTTTCATTTCGCTACCTTATAAGTACCATCTACTACTATACATGATTTACTAGTAGTATTCAGCGCCTCCTAAATATCACAAGATTCATAATCAAATAATTCCATACAGCAATCATTGCCATCGTAAAGATTTTTGCGACCCAGTCAGGCACCATCAGCGATAGTCCGTACGTCACAAGCGACGAAAGCTGCGAATTTACAATACCAAGCACAGTAAACTGCCCAGCCTCTGTTTTTGCTACTTGCTTAGAGTTTTTAAACACAAAAAACTTATTAAACAAAAAACTAGCCGTCAAACCAACGCCGAAACTAACTGTCGAAGCGATATATATATGCGTCCAAGGCGCAAGCACCATAAACACACCAAACTCAATACCCGCCGTCACCACGCCAAAAAAAAGATATCTTCCTACCTTTTTGTGCCGCTGCAAAGCGCTACTCATACTATTTACACCAAGCTCCCTGCTTATTTATTTACACCTACTATCCCAATTATACACTGGTTACTATAATCATACGTCCAACAATCGATGACAATAGCCCCATAGGTGCTATATAATAGACCATACCATGCGACAACAGCTCAACAAGTTAAAAAAACTTCTCGTAACACCAGAATATCTAGCACTTCTGCTTATCCTCGTATTTGGCGGCATTTCGGCTTTTATCGTGCCGCAAATGACAGTCAACGACGAAGGAGCGCACTTCCTCAAAGCCTATGCACTATCCGAAGGCAAGCTGTCAGGTAAGACATGTGTGTTTCCTCAAAGTATATTCAAAGAAGCAGGCTCATCACCAGAAGTTATCCCTACTAGCAGTAGTCAACCGATAAACTATCAAGATACATCGACAAAAGGATGTGGTAGCGCAGCAGGCTACGCCCCCACAATGCACCTACCCCAAGCCGCTGGTATTATAGCTGCCAAAGCAGTCAATGGATCACCCGACCTTCTGGTGTTGTTTGGGCGACTAGCAAACGTTATGTTTTATGCTGCTGCAATCTTCTTTATTATACGATTTGTCGTGATTGGCAAGTGGGCATATTTTGTGATTGCGGTATTCCCACTCATGATTCATACTGCTGGATCGTTGTCTGCCGATACTATTAATAATGTTATCGTCATGGCAACACTTGCATACATAATCAATCTCTTTGTACAGTCAAAAAAGCTATCGAGAAACCAGTTTATCACGCTGCTACTCTTGTCTGTTATGCTCGCACTCACAAAACAAACAAACCTTGTACTACTCTTGCCTCTTGCAGCACTGCCTAGTAAGCTATTCAAGAAAAACGATGTTCGCTTTGATCTTCCGTTTAACATCCGGAAGTGGCTTGCTATAGGTGCTATTCTTTTTGCTGGAGCTGCCACTGTGATTATCGCGTACAAATTTCTAGGGTCTATGCTTTTTTATTCGGACAGCCCCGAAAACCCTCTTTTTAATGACCCTTTGAGATTCTTCCTCATTGCGTATAACACCTACATTAATCCTACAATAGGCTACGGTGACCTACTGATTCGGGGTATTGTTGGTGAATTCTCCGCCTTTCGCTATCATCTACCAACGTTTATTGTATTCGCTCAGTTTGTTGGGCTGTTAATCGCGCTTTTCTATCCCACTATGAGCGAACGCCGCGTTATTCTTGGCAACATAAAGATATTTGCACTGCTCAGCGCCACGAGCCTCATACTATTAGTTACTGCTATCACTATTGCTCTGTATTCAGCTTGGGCTATTTTGCCAATACGTCTCGGTGTTGGTGCATTTTATGCGGATGGCGTACAGGGTCGTTACTTCACAGCCGCGCTTGTCGCACTTGTACCTATCGCCGTATATCTACGCAGATGGATAAAGATAGAAGCAAAGCCCGCCGCTATACCGCTTTATATCATCTCATTTATTAGCGTATCGTCGCTTCTATTCTATGTTGCGCAAACAATCAACACTTTTTATACCTAGCAGCTATCGCTCCATTAGGCATAAAGACTAAGAACTTCTTGCTCTAGATTTTTCCAGTCATAGCCAAGGGCCGTCTGTCGACCGTTTTTTGTCAGTTTTTTGCGAAGCTTGTCATCTGTCGCGATACGCTCGATATTTGCAAGCGCCTTGTCTTCATCACCAGACTCAAACATTAGACAGTTATCTTCATCCTTCAAATATTCCATATTGCCATCGTTTGGGATCACCACCACAAATCCACCAGTTGCCATCATCTCCAGCGGCGGATACGAAAAGCTTTCAAGTAGACTTGTTTTAATCAAAATATCACAACTTGCGTACACCTGACCCACTTCCTCTGGAGGTATGCGATTATAAAACTCATCAACCCTATACCAGTCCTTGGGGTCTTTGTGATACGACAAGTATGAGATATGGTAATTATCCTTATCTAGATTTTGTATAACCCTAAAAGCTTCATCTGTGTTTTTTGTTTTTGTATGACTGTCACCCTCTACCAATATCTTGATACGGTCTTTCATATCACGCTCGTGAAAAGGATAGATAGCCAGGTTGATACCGTTTGGAGCATACTTTGCTTTTTTACCATATGACTCATCTAGCCACCTCTGACACCACGGCGAAATCGTAATATATTCAACTCCAGTCCTATCGGAGTATGTTGCGTTGGCGTCAAACTTTATCTCGCCCGACCCCCACTGATAAAAATCTGTTTCAAAGCCCTGTACGAGATACATTCTTCGTTTTACGTTTGGATAGTTTTTTATCACCTTTAGGGTGGTCCAGAGTGTCGCAACCATTACATCGTACTGCGTCTTCATCTCCGTCTGGTGATGGATAAACATATTGTAGCCAGGGAGTTCCAGTCGGTAATTATAGCTTTTCTGTGCAGTACGCAAGGCAGGATGATCTATAGAGTCAATAAGCGTCACGTCCCAACCATTACGCATCAAAATATCGGCATGCTTCACGATAACATTCACTCCGCCAGATATATCCGACGTTGGCAATACAAACGCAATATTGGGCGCCACCTTCGACATAATAAAATCTGCAATGCCTCTACATGTACCTACAGTGGTATGTAGCTTGATTGCTTTTTTTTGCGCAGTACAGCCTATAGTGGCCGTTTGCTCCTTGTCAAGCAACATATCCTCCAGGCCTTCGTACCACTTACCGTTATCCACCAAAACGCCGTCCTTGTGATGTTCAACAATATCGTGAAATGCACCCGTGTCAGTTGCAATTGTAGGCACACCCACCAGGGCGGCTTCAAGCCATTTATTTTCCGATTTTGCTCTATTAAACAGCGTATCTTCCATGGGTGCAATATTGACGTCACATTTCACAATTTCGGCAGGCAATTCCCTCCAGTCTATAAAGCCAGTAGCAGTAATTCTATCTGCATATTTCTCCAGCTCTGGCGGTAAGTCGAGAATACCCCCTACCTTAAGGCGCACATTGTTATATTTCTTAAACAATCGCACAATAGCTGGTAGTACAATCTTGAAATCATCATTATGTGTAATACTACCGCTAAAATACCCGATGGTAAACGTGCCGTCACTCTTTGTATAATCCTCAACTGCTTTCAACGAGTGGTACACCATTTCATCCGAAGCAACATTTCTATTTACATATACTTCTTCTACATAATGCGACAACTCTTCACCCAATACACCAGTAGATGTTATACCATAGTCGCACATCTCTAACGTTTCTTTCATTCTATTCACACCGTCATCATAGAGTCGCTTGTCAGTGGTCGACATATTGGCGATAAACTTTATCGTATCTGTATATTTTGTGTCGATCACCAAATCATCTACGTCAAAAAAGCATGTTTTGTTACGCTTTCTGGCTTCTTGTATAAAATCTCGTACCGTATCTGTCACAGGACACCTGTAAAATACGAAGCCTCTATAGTATTTAAGATATGACATATCGAGCTGCTCAAAAAACACCTCATCTGTCGCAATACCTGCAGATCGAAGCTGCTCAAGCTGATGCGACACCCGGTATCTTGCAGGGTGAGGTAGTGCGCAACCATTGATAAACAGTATGTCGCCCGATTTTCTTTTTACTTTTTCGGGGAATTTCTTACGATAGGCGTATTTTGCTGCCTTTTTTGAAAAACCGAGAACCCCTTCGCTTTTTACGATATCTAAACTTTTTTGGGTCAACCTCGTGGCTCGCTTCATATAGGGATAATTATACCATTTTTACAGTTTTCGTATAACGATTCACTTGTGCAGATATCATCTTGGTTTATTTACTAACGTGCTTCTTGATTTTTTTCGGTAGTCGCGCAACCTTATGAACTGCATTGCCAGTGGCGGATGCGATTTTATAACGACGCGAGCTGACGATATTATCTATTGTTGCCGTGAGTTCGGTAATCTGACTTTCAAGATTTTTAATATACTTTTGCTGCTCAATAATATGCTGCCGCTGATCATCAATGAGCTTCGTTTGGCCAGCTATAATTTCACGCCTTTCATCTGCTAGCCGCCATGCCTCTACCACCTCTGACTCTTCGGTAATCTCCATTGTGCCAGGATATTTAGTTCTATATTTATCTAGTATGTAAAAATATGACTTAACAGCTTTTAAGGCGTACTCACTATTAGTCACACTTCTCGATAAGTTATGTGCTCGATATAGCAGCCATGTTTTATCTGTTTTTTTAAATTTTAAACCCTTATATGACAGATTTAAGATAAAATCCCAGTCCTCATGAGATAAACCGCTTAGATTCTCATCAAACCTGATATCACCTATTGCCCCCCTTCTAATTAGAGAGCTTGCATGAATGTAGTTTTTATCTCTCAGTTTTCTCTTGTCATACTCACAAAAATTACTCTTACTATCATCTTCACCGAAACGTTCAAAATCTGTATAGACCACGTCTATACCATCATTTACAGCAACTTTAAGTGTTTCTTCTATATAATCTTCGGGGAGTCTATCGTCACCGTCCAAAAATACAATATAGGCTCCTTTTGCCTCCTCTATTCCTAGATTACGTGATGCAACCACGCCTTGATTTTTTTGCTTGATGTAGTTAATTTCATTGTACTTCTTAGAATACTTTGATATCACCCTATCACTACCATCTTGCGACCCATCATCAATAACAATAATCTCAATATTGCCATACGTTTGCGCAAGTGCACTCTCTATAGTCTCGCCGATATAGCGCGCATAATTGTAATTCGTGATTATAATTGATACAAGCGGAGTTTTATTGTCTGACATATTTATACAATCTCATATTTTCCACAGTCCATTACGCCCGTTTAGTATTAGTTATTATACTGAAACTACTCAACAAATGCCACATACTAGCCAATAATCAAGACAATACCTAGCCAACTCAATACTACTTATGTTATAATAACTAGCGACAGTATAATTAAGCTCAACCACCACATATGAGATTGCAGAAAAAAACAAACAAAAAACCAATAATAGCCGCCTGTATCATTGTTGTATTAGGTGTAGTTTTGGCTTGTGGATATTTTTGGTTGCATAAATCACAACCACAAGAACACAGTTCAAAGCCTGCCGATCAAACTACGAAGCAAAACTCAGACCATAATAAATCGGATACATCGACAAGCTCCGGCACTACATCATCTCGCGCAAATCATACTCAGCCGGAATCACGCGAAAAAGAAAAAGAAGCGCAACCGCAATATGAAGGCGAAGATATCAATTCCTCGGATTCTTTATCTGGTGTTATCACTTATAGTGCAGTTGTCGGACAAAATCTCGTTATCCGTACATCCATCAACCAATCACTTAGTACCGGGACCTGCCAACTCACCCTTTCAAGCAGCTCAAAAAACATTACAAAAAGCAGCAACATAGTACCAAACCCCTCATCGTCCACTTGTGAAGGTTTTGATATACCCGTCTCTGAAATAGGTAGCGGTAGCTGGAATATATCAATCGCAATCAGCAGCGGTAGCCAAAGTGGAAAACTAAGTGGGAATGTACAAATATAGCCATGGTTATACGCGATAAATACAAAAAGACCCCCTTTATCATACTAGCTGTAGTCGCTGTGTTTATCGTTACGGCCATTAGTTACATAAGCCAACAGACAGGTCGCGCAGCGGATAACAGTAAGTTTGAAGCTGGCAACATAATGTCTGACTTTGTCATGGCTAACAAAAACACTATGAACGTACAGCAAATTCAAGCATTTCTTGATAGTAAAAACTCCTGCAACAACACCAATGTTCATATGGCAGCATGGTATCCGCATTTACAATACACCATTAGAGATGGTCGATTTGTGTGTATGGCAAAAGACACATTTAACGGTAAATCTGCTGCCCAAATAATTTGGCAAGTCGCACAAGATTACAGTATTAATCCACAAGTACTTATTATACTACTCGAAAAAGAACAGGGGCTTGTGACCGACACGTGGCCAAATCATATTCAATATAGAAGCGCAACGGGCTACGCATGTCCTGATACCGCACCATGTGACGCGCAGTATTTTGGGCTTGAAAACCAGTTACAGCAAGCAGCAAATCTATTTAGAAATGTACTTAATGGTGGCTGGAGCAATTATCCAGTCGGTAACACTTATGTGCAATACAACCCCAACACAGCATGCGGAGGATCGATAGTTCACATCCAAAATCGCGCTACTTCAGCCCTTTACCGCTACACACCCTACCAACCAAATCAGTCAGCGCTCAATGCTGGCTACGGCACAGGGGATTCGTGTGGTGCATACGGTAATCGAAACTTCTGGGCACTTTTCACCGACTGGTTTGGGAGCACTCAGCAACCTGGTGCTTCGGAAATAGTCGCGAAATACAATACTCTCGGAGGCAAATCCTCTTGGCTCGGAGAGCCTACAAGTAGTATTCGCCAAGCTGGCAACGGAGGAATTTACCAGAGCTTCCAGAATGGCAAGATATACTGGCATAGAAACACTGGAGCGTGGACTATCAGGTCTGGGTCGGTAGATAATTACTATGCCAGTAACGGCTACGAAGGTGGCTATCTGGGCTACCCGAGGTCAGACGAGATATCTATTCCAGGAAAAGGTGTGTACCAGACATTCGAAGGTGGGCAAATATACTGGACTGCCCCCACTAGCACACAAGGAATACGCCTCGGTGCAATGTTTAGTAGGTATTCGCAACTTGGCCATGAGAGTGGATACCTAGGATTCCCTACATCTAGCGAAGCAAGGGCAAAGGACGGTGCATATCAGAAGTTTCAAGGCGGCAATATGTACTGGAGACCGGGGTCAGCAGCGATGGACATGTCAAGCACATTTGCCGCAACATACTCTACGGCAGGTGAATACAATGGATATCTTGGTCTACCTGCAAATAGTATGTCCTGTAACATTAAAAATAGCGGTTGTTGGATGCGGTTTGATGGCGGTAAGATATATTCTTCACCAGAAAGTGGTACATTTGATATACACGCAGGGGCGATAGATAATAAATATGCAGAGCTTGGATGGGAAAGCGGAAGACTCGGTTATCCTATCTCTCGCGAGACCAACACGGGTGGTAAATGTGGAGGTTATAATGATATCAAACAAGAGTTTCAGGGTGGCACTCTCTACTGGTCTGCCTGTAAATCCCCTACGGTTACTGTGGAGCTAAAATAAACCAAAGGCCTAGTGACGTAGATTGCGTAGCCTTGTGCGAAGACGTACTTTGCGCTTTATATTACCCGCAAACAATCGAGCAGATCGTTTTACACCAAGGAAATCCCCATTCTCCTTGCGAAGACTGGCATTTTCACCACGAAGCATTGCCACATCAGATAGCAATATACTTTTTTCGGATTCATAGGCCTGAATCAGTTTTGTATAGTCACCGATATAGTCTGGTACGTTAAGCAATATTACTGCCATCAACTTGTAGTATTCACTGTCTAGCGCCTCATATACATGCGCAAAATGCTCTTCTTTTTGCTTCGCTAAACTCTGCCTATTATCATCATTGAAGCCATCGCAATCCATGAGCTTACTTATGTGCTTGTGCAAAATAGCAACATAATTAAGAGCCAACTCACCATCATCATATTGAATGCCATGTTTGTCATAAAAAACCTTAGATTTTTCATATAGATCACCCGCAGTCTGAATCATTGGAATATTTTTTCCATCAAACTTATTGTAAGTAGGGTAGTTCGACTCTTTACTCGTTGCAACTTGCTGCCTATAAAAATAGAGTTGATCTCGTACCAGTGAGACACGTTCTGTATATGCAAATATCTGTAGGTTCATAAATTCATCTTCTACTAAGGCATAGTTCGAAAATTCCCAATCTATCTTCTCAACTACGGCTCGTTTATATAGTTTCGCCCATACGACGCCGGCCAGACGCACCCCAGGAAACCCCATATACCTACAGCGTGAGATATTATCTCTACCAATAACCAAGCTGTCTTCATACAAAAATGCGCTGACAGACTCAGTGTCATACTCGCTCCAGTACTCGCAGACAGCCATGTCGGAGCTATTGTTCAAACATGACCTGAATAGCTTGAGGACCATATTTGGCGACACTTTATCATCGCCATCCATAAACAGGACATATTCTCCAGTAGACTCTATAAACCCAGTTTTTCGAGCCTGATTTGTACCGGCATTTTTCTTATGCAGTACTTTTATGCGATCATCTTTTTTTGCCAAGTTATCGAGATATTCGGCAGTTCTCCTGTCCGATCCATCATCTACGATTACGGCTTCTAGATTACGATACACCTGGTCCAAGATGCTACTTATACACTCGTGTATATATTCCTGCTTAGTATTGTAGATCGGTATAATAACCGAGACCTTCCTGGTATAGCCGAGCGCAACATAATATTCGTACTCGTACTGCTCATACAACTGATGAGCCGATCTATTGTATCCTCGTGCAATATTTGGCGTGTTCCAAGGCTTACTGTTTGTCGTATAGTGAACGATCTTCACGTCATCTAGCGGATGCAATTCAATTCTTCTATCTTCGTCTTGAAAATTCCATATGCTTGATACTTCTTGAATATCACCCTTAAACACAATGTTGATCACGTCTTGATCCGGATGACGCAGCCTATTATCAAATTTCTTGGTTGTTTCGATTAATGCTATGACAGTATTATTTTTTCGCATCTTATCTAGATTCATCAGTAAGACACCTGAATTGTAATAATTCTGCCCGTCTAGACCTAGCGAATCCATATATTCAGTGAACTGCGGCCGCTGAATACCCATGTCTTTAATTGCTGCAAGGCTCATATCTGACAGCTGCGTATCGTATAGCTCCGATATATCATCTGTTACTAATATATCCGCATCCAGATAGAGCACCTTTTTTTCATGGGGTAGTAGCTCGGGGAGTAGGTACCGCGAATACATATCTTTTGAAAAATGCTCGTTTACCTTCAGGCTTGTAAATACCCCGTCTTGCGGCTTGATGACTGTGATATATGCATTTTTTTGATCGTCACAAATCCTTTCAAGCTTTCTTATGTTTGCTTGCTTCAGATCATCCGAAAGAACATATATATTGAAATCGCTATTTTGATTGTTTTTGAGCAATGAAAATAGCGCTACTTCTAGATGAGAAATATATCCGTCATTTATAGCAAACGCTACTGCTCTTTTCTGATTCATCCACCCATATCCTTTTTTATGCGACGTTTCATATTGCCTGCGAGCAAGCGCGCCGACCTCTTGAAGCCTTGGTAGCTCGCAAGCTGAATATCCCTCTGTGTAAGTATACCCTCTAGCTCTGTGATTCGTGATGCTTGCAGCCGCACATCTTCCTCCAGTAGTGTCTTGTCACGTAAGATCCACTTCAGTAGAAAAATCACATACTCCTCATCATGTTTCTCAGGTTTCCAGTCAGATACTCTGCATATCTGCTCCAACCGGTGACTCCACAGCCAATTTTCTGCGCCTTGAATTGCATCTTCGCAATCCAACTGATGTCTGGTATTGAAATCTCTCAATTTATTAGATAGCAGTACAATAAATTCTAGATAGCCGACCGGCTTGCCATTGAAGCTATTGCCCGTAACACGCCTGCTGAGCGTACCTTCGCCAGATCGATATAAGTAACCAATATATGAAAGATATACCCCTCTAGAAGCTGTTTCGAGTAAACTTAGCGACCAGAAGTTGTCTTCATAAATGCGGTAGTTGACTTGCTTCCAGTCAACTGCCTCTACTACGCTTCTCTTGTAGAGTGCACCCCATACTGTTATAGTTCCCCTTGTGAGATTTACCGTCAGCATATTACCTTTGCCGTCCACACTCTCTTCTATCTCTTCCGGCTGGCGTATTTCACCAAGAGATTCGGTGCTATCAGAAAAATGAGACTTATCAAATCGTACAAAATCAGCTTTATACTTAAGCAACAATCGAAGAGTCTTCTCTACACAGTCATACACCAACATATCATCACTATCCACAAACATCACATACTCACCCGTCGAGCCCGCAAATCCCGTCGCTCTCGCCATATTGAGTCCTTCGTTTTTTGGCTTGTGGATTACTGTGATTCGCGAATCTTTTTTGGCGTATTCATCGGCTATTTCTCCTGATTTATCGGGAGATTCATCGTCAACTAGGATAATCTCTAGGTTCGAATATGTCTGAGTGAGCAGTGAGTCTATGCACTCGACAAGATACTTCTCAACCTTATAGATGGGCACGATGATCGATACTGTCGGAAACAGTTTTTTTCTATTGAAAATATCGTTGCAGGCCTCGTAAAACTCAGACCGATTCGCTGTCATCAAGAACCCACCGTGTGATCCAGACCCTTCTCGTTGTCGCCACAGAAAGTCATGATGGTCAACAAAATTAACGCCATTTTTACTATTTTCCAGGAAAGCTAACGCCATCAAAGTATCTTCGGCCCATACCTTACTGGAATATTTAGATAAATCAGTACTTTTTGCAACGCTTGCCCTTACCAGATTTTGGCCTACTGTATCTGCTGGATCGGTCCAAAAATTCTGGTCAAGAAAATAATGCTCATAAAACGCCGCAAGCCGCTGTTGGCTCGTCTGCGAGTAATCTTCCCAGACAAAGTCTTCCACCCTGTCATCGGGATATAACCTTGAATGTCCGGTTACCGCGATATCGTACTTCCCGTCTTCCGTCGTCTTGACTAAATTCTCAATATAGCCAGCTTTCACATAATCATCGCAGTCCATGAAGGTTATCCATTCACCGTTTGCTTCGCGGATTCCCTTTTCGCGTCCACGCAAAGGACCTCCGGAATTTTGCTCGGTCTTATACGCATGCACATTTGGATAATCCGCCACATATTTTTGACAAATACTCCACGATTCATCAGTACTATGATCGTCCACTAGAACAATCTCTAGATTGTCATATGTTTGCGCAAGAAGTGAACTAATCCCCTGATCTAGATAGTCCTCGGCGTTATAGATCGGTATAACACAGGACACAAGAGGGTGAAATCTTTTCACCTTCCTTCTTCTACCTCGATTATCTCTGGATGAGAAAGCACTTTCCAGGCGTCGGCATAGCGCACGTTATTTGAATCAAACTGCAGCGCAGACCGCATATAATCAGTGACATTCATGCCGAGGCCAGTGGTAATATTTGCGTTCAAGGTAAACTGATGTTTACCGAAGTCGTTCTTAAACTTCACAACAAGATGTTTTCTCTGATGTGCGTCGAGCTTCAATCCGTTCTTGTATTTGCCGATAAAACGCGTATCGTTGCCTATCACAATCTCGTCATTGACACAAAAATCAAACCCCATAGTAACATCGCTGTATGCTTGGTCGGTTTTGTTTATGATGTCAAATTCCAATTTGAAGATATCGTCCGAGAGATCATACTGCATGTTGTCATAGATGACTTCACCCGTACCAAAACGATGTTTCTTTTTGATTGATGTCTGGTTATTGGCAATAAATTGTTTTGAATAGCTATCTGCTACCTCATTTGGGTCACCTTGCGCAATGACCACACCCTTATCTATCAAGATTGCTTTGTTGCAAAATTTTCTCACAGAACTCATATCGTGAGTAACCAGTATGACTGTTTTCTTGTTTTTCTTTAGGTCGGAGAAATAGTTAACGCATTTACGTTGGAACGCTTCGTCACCCACGGCCAGTACTTCGTCTAGCAGGAGTATGTCGGCATCTGCTCGGATAGCGATAGAAAACGCCAAACGTACCTGCATGCCACTCGAATAGTTCTTAAGCTTCTGATCCATAAACTTTTCGAGTTCGGCAAACTTTACGATATCGTCATACATCGCACTCATCTCGTCTCGACTAAATCCGAGCAATGCTCCATTGAGGAACACGTTTTCGCGACCAGTTAACTCGGGATTAAAACCAACACCCAGCTCGATAAACGGAACAAGCGTACCATTTATCTGTACGGCACCTTTTTCCGGACTGTAGATACCTGCCAGTGTCTTAAGTAGTGTACTTTTACCGCTGCCGTTGCGGCCTACTATACCGAAGAAATCGCCTTCCTCTATGTCAAAATCAAGGCCTTTGAGTACGTGCTGAAGCTCGTAGCCCTTCTTTCTATTTCGGTTGAGAACACTGACGAGTAATTGCTTCAGTCCAGAGTGTTGTTCGTGCGGCAACTTGAACGTTTTGTGTAGATTCTTAACCGAGATTGCAACTTCTTTTTTGTCTGACATCTTATACTCTCTCCGCAAAATATTTCTGGCTCTTTCTGAAATACACTGTCGCGAGCACTATAGTGCCTGCAACAATCACATAGGGAAGTGCGAGGTAGATTGGATTGCTAAAAAGTTGGTCGGCAGTAATTGTATGCTCATGCCCCACCACTTGTGCTCGTGCTAACTGAAAAAGCACAGCTATCGGGCTCAACATGAGTAGTTGTGCTGCAAACTGACCACCTATAGAGACGACCATTTGCAGGGGGTAGATAATCGGAGTTGCATAAAAAAGCCCCTGAAGAAACACCTCCCAAAGATGTGAGATATCTCGATATTTGACATATGCAGCAGCCAAAAAAAAGGCGATTCCAAGAGAAAAGGAGTAAATAACAAACAATGTGACAGGAAATAGCAGTAGACTCCAGGTGAAATGCACTCCGTCAAACAGCATAAATACAAATACCACTATCAGATTAAGGACAAGGTTGATAAGTGCCGATATTGTACCTGATATAACAATAATATATTTAGGGAAGTTAATCTTTCGAATAAGGTCACCTCGACCTACTATTGCCTGCATGCCCTGTGTCGTAGACTCTGTAAAAAATGACCAGAGAATTATACCGAGCAGAAGAGACACAGCAAAATGCGGCACGCCTGCGCCAAATCGCAAAAAGTGAACAAATACGACAAACATAATCGCAAAAAGCATAAGTGGCTTCAGAAGCGACCACACATACCCAAGTACAGAGCCTTGATAGCGCAATTTGAAGTCAGTTACTACAAGTTCACGCAAAAGGATGCGATTTTGTCGGCTCATAATATTAGATAGTTTCATAGTTACTCCAATAATTATATGATAGATAGTAGATTATGAACAGAGTCGCTATCGTAATACTCAACTGGAACTGCGCCGAAGACACACTTAAGTGCGCAGACTCTTTACTCGACCAGGAAGATGGAGTGCCAGATATCCTGATTGTCGATAATGCATCCTCAGACAACTCCATAGAGATCATAAAAAAATACATAAAGAGTAAGCCAGATGACTCGATCAAGCTAATCGAGAACTCTGTAAACTCTGGTTTCACAGGAGGTATAAATGTCGGCGTAAAAACAGCGCTTAAAAACAACTACAAGTATATAGGAACCCTCAATCCCGATGCTGTAGCCGATAAGAGATGGGTTGCATCTCTTATTAACGAGCTCGATCAAGACGAGATAACTGGCATTGCCACCGGGATACTTGCACGAACCGACAAAAAAACACTAGACACTACTGGTGACTTTTATACAACATGGGGTATTCCCGGGCCGCGCGGACGCGATGGGCTACTTGTAAACGCGCCGAATAAGGCTGAGTATATATTTGGCGCAACCGGCGGTGGTTTTATCGCGCGCAGCAAAGTGTTTCATGAGGTAGGTATATTGGACGAGAAGCTTTTTATGTACTTTGAAGATGTCGATTTTAGCTTCCGTACGCAACTCGCAGGCTACAAAGTACGCTATACGCCGCAAGCAATCGCCTATCACAAACTAAGCGCCAGTACCAACAAGGTGCCTGGCCTTGCCGTACGACAAACCTTCAAAAATCTTCCTGTTGTATGTATAAAAAACGTTCCAACGCGCCTCATGTTTACTATCCTGCCTCGTTTTACTTTGGCCTATATGCTAATATTCGGAAATGCAGTTGTACGCGGACAGGGCTGGCCAGCGATGCAAGGCTTGGCGCAATCCATCCTATTACTCCCGCATAGCATAGCCGGAAGACGACGTATCCAAAAAGATCGTCAAGTGAGTAGCGACTATATATCCAGTATTATTCTTCATGATATCCCTCCCGAGCAGACAGGTCTTCGTAATTTTAGAAAAATCTTCACTGGCAAAAGTTAGTTATGTGATAAAATAATATTTAAATGAGCAAGTCAACAAAAGTGTGTGTTGTGATTCCTGCCTACAAAGAGGCGGCAGTACTATACGACGTATTACAAAAAAAGTAAAAAAGCTTTCAAAAAAGATAGGGCTCACACCTACGAAATGGTTGTCGTAAATGACGGCTCACCCGACAACACTTCAAGCGAAGCTAAGCGCGCCGGAGTGACGGTTATCGACCATATCCTTAACTCTGGTGCTGGTGGCGCCACAGCAACAGGTCTTAGTTACGCAAATCAACAAGGATTTGATTATGCGGCCACTATGGACGCAGACGGGCAGCACGCACCAGAAGACGTGATTCATGGCATCCAAACAATCGAGGAAAACGGCGCAGATTTACTCATCGGCAGTCGTCTCATAGACAGCGAAGGTATGTCACGTATAAAAGTGCTAGGCAACAAAGGCTTAAGCACTGTTACCTATTTATTATTTGGTATCAACTCGACCGATTCACAATCTGGACTACGGATTTTTTCGCAGCGAGCTCTTGCAGAACTCGAATGGAAATCGCATGGCTATGAATTCTGCTCGGAAATGCTTTGGCGCGCCCATCAACTTGGACTTACTATTGATGAGTACCCTATACAAGCCATCTATACCGACTATTCGAAAGGTAAAGGCCAAAGCAACTGGAATGCACTCAATATCATACGCAGTCTTTTGGCTCGCCGACTTTCGGAGGTATTTCGATGAGTCGTTACCTTTTGCTATTACTACTCAATCTTCCTTTTGTACTACTTGCTGTCACGGGTATTATTACGCGCTACAAAATGAAACGTATTACACGACGGCGTGCATCTATGCAGCTACTTGCGTGGCTCATACTTCTCTGCGGCCTTGTTGCCGCCGAGCCAGTGTATCACTGGCTTTTCGCCAACAATTACACAGATACAGACTCCCTTAGTCTATTTGACGTTGTGCAAATTACTGCCATTGTATTCCTGCTTTATCTCACCAACAGCCTATCGAGCCGCCTAGACAAAACAGAGAAACGTCTCAACGACCTGCATCAAGAGCTCTCAATTCGACTATCGACCAAAAAATAGCCGTTTCAGCCTCCAGCTCGTGTCACTCCAAGAATACACCTAGAGTATCAATGATATACTAATAGAAGATGAAACTCCTTGAATATGAAGCAAAAAAACTACTCGCCGCTAGCGGCATTTCAACCCCAAAGTCACAATTAATTACCGGTCCCGAGGATGATTTTTTATCTATCTTCCCGACAATACTCAAATCCCAAGTACTCACCGGGCGGCGCAACAAATACGGCGGTATACAAATCGTAAAAACACAAGCCGAGCTTGAGCAAACACTTCCTAAGGTTTTTAGTGCAGACATAGAAGGTTACCAGGCAGTCAGCGTATTAGCCGAAGAGCTGGTAGATATCGACCAAGAAATATACCTCAACCTCACCGTTAATCGTGACGAACAGGCGATCGTCCTCCTGGCGCACAAAGACGGTGGCGTAGATATCGAGTCGCAGCCTGTCGAAGCTTTTTTTCGCGAAGTAATTGGCGTGCGACCCATCGAGGCCACCGCTCTTACGCTAGCGGAATACCTAGGGCTTGAGGATCAAGAATTTGCACTCGGCGAGCTGCTGCAAAATCTACTTAATTGCATGCACACCAACGACGCGCTACTACTCGAAATTAATCCACTTGTCGTCACAGCAGACGGCAAACTCGTAGCCGCTGACTGCAAAATGGAGCTCGACAACGCCGCCGCATTTCGCCACGCCGATTGGGATTTTTATGACAAACCTATGAGTGCTAATTTCGTAGAGCTACATCGCAATGGCACTATTGCGACAATTGCCAATGGCGCAGGACTTGCGATGGCAACCGTCGATGCCGTGCAAGCAGCTGGCTATACACCGGCCAACTTCCTTGATGTGGGCGGCGGCGCCAACAAAGAATCAATCCTCGCCTCGTTTCGTAAACTCATGAACTACCCTCGCCTAGAAGCTATTGTAATCAACATCTTTGCGGGTATCACTCGCTGCGACGAAGTCGCACGGGCAATCCTTGCCGCACGAGACGAAATTAGCAGCCTACCGCCGCTTCATGTCCGCCTAGAAGGTACTAATATAGATGAAGCCCGAAGTATTTTAAGTAAGAGCGGACTCACACTTCACGCCTCACTCGAAAACGCTGTCGGGAGTATTGGAGGCAACAATGCATAGTAACATCTTCACACCAGAAAATATCATCGTTCAAGGTATCACCGGTTCACACGGCGCCTTTCACACTCAAGCGATGCGCGCATATGGTACTAATATTGTCGCTGGCACGTCGCCAAACAAAGCGGGGCAATATATAGATAACGTACCTGTCTACAAAACAATTCGGGATATCCAGAGAGACCACACTGTTGATGCGAGTGTCATCTTCGTACCTGCCACGCACGCACGCGCGGCACTGTTTGAAGCTATTGACGCCGAGATACCACTTATTATCTGCGTCACAGAGGGGATTCCCGTCCACGACATGCTCGCAGTACGCGCCAAACTAACCAAAAGTAACTCGCGACTCATCGGCCCCAATTCACCCGGTATCGCTACACCAGGGCAGTCAAAGCTTGGCATCATCCCAAATCAAATCCTCACCCCTGGCCGTATTGGTGTTGTGAGTCGCAGCGGCACGCTCACCTACGAAGTGGTCGCGGCTCTTTCTCGATCGGGTCTAGGTGAACGCTACGTCATCGGTATTGGCGGCGACCCTATCAAAGGCTTAGATTTTGTTGATTGTCTCAAAAAATTCCAATCAGATGAAACCGTTGATGCCATCGTAATGATTGGCGAAATTGGCGGACAAAGTGAAAACAAGGCCGCCGACTATATATCGGAATATGCCACCAAGCCAGTCGTCGGTTACATTGCCGGCCATAGCGCACCAGCAGGGGTGCAGCTTGGGCATGCCGGGGCCATCCTAGGTAGCGAGCAAGAGTCAGCGGGCTACAAAACAACCAAGCTACAACGCGCCGGCGTCACAATGTGCGACAGTGTCACCCACATAACTCCCGCTGTCAAAAAAATAATGGAGGATAAAAAATGAGTCATATCGCCATCGACGCTCGTATCATCAACAGCTCAACAGGTCGCTACGTTGAACGCCTGATTCACTACCTCGAAAAAATTGACCATGACAACACCTATACCATCCTTGTACCCAGCAAGGATAAAGACTTCTATACACCAGTAAATCCTAATTTCTCCGTTCAGACAGTTGATTTCAAAAACTATTCATTTGCCGAGCAAACTGGCTTTTTGAAATTTCTACGCAAACTAGATGCCGACTTAGTGCACTTCTGCATGCCTCAGCAGCCGATTCTTTATCGCGGCAAAAAAATCACCACTTTTCACGATTTAACACTACTGAATACTTACAATTCCGACAAAAACTGGCTTGTATTTCACGCCAAACAGCTCGTTGGGCGGTTTGTGTTTCATAGTGCACTATCGAACAATGCGCGTATTCTTACGCCAACATGGACGGTCAAGCGCGAAATAGAGGCATTTCATAAAGGTATTGAAGACAAAGTCGTCGTCACCTACGAAGCCGCCGACAAACTTCAAGCGGGCAAGGTGACGCCCTATGCTACGCCATATAAGCAATTTCTTCTGTATGTCGGCCAGCAAAGCGACTACAAAAACATCAAACGTCTCGGCGACGCGCATCAAAAACTACTGGAAAAACATCCCAATCTTGGTCTTATTCTCGTCGGGAGAATCAATAAAAGTGCCCAAGCCACCAAAGATTACTTTGAAAAAAACAACTATCAGAACATTCATTTCACCGGTTTTGTCGACGATGACCAGCGCGATTGGCTTTATGAAAACTGTGTAGCCTATGTATTCCCTTCTCTTATGGAAGGTTTTGGCCTGCCTCCCCTCGAGGCGATGCAGTATGACGCGCCTGTCATAAGCAGTAATACTTCGTGTATGCCAGAAGTACTCGGCGACGGGGCGAAATACTTCACTCCAACCGACACCGGTAGTATGGTGCAAGCTATCGATGAAGTACTTACCGATGACGCGCTTCGAGCTGAACTCATAGAAAAAGGACGGATACAACGCAATAAGTACTCATGGCGCAGGATGGCAGAGGAGACACTAGAGCAATACCAGAATGCTCTGAATCATTAGGTGATATTGACTTTTAATCAAAAGTGTGATAATATATAAGTATGGAATTTTCACCAAAAACAAATACTACAAATGAATGGTCGCCTATCCCGGAAGCGGCACCTGTCGTAACTACAGCTGATATTTGGAATCCAGACGGAACACCAAACACGCGGCCATTTGGCGTAAAGAGCACTCTCGAACCGTCCCCTGATGGATACGGAATGATCGACCCAAATTCTCAAGAGACCACCAGGATCGAGACAAAAGAAAGTAAGCGCGCTAGATTAAACCAAAAGATTATCGACTTTGGGAACGCTGCTCGCGCCATGATTATCGTAGGAGGTGCTGCGTGGGCTGGCGCCGAGACTATCAAACCTGGTATCACCCAAGACGCTTATGAAACAACACAAAAAGTATTTGAACATACGCCCGGAGGTCCGCTTACAATTGCAATTGGTAGTGCTGCGCTTCTAGGTGCAAGCCTCTGGGCTAAACTTCGTCAATCCAAGGAGTCGAGTAGCAATACTACGAGCTCGCCTGAGCGATAATAAGCCGACGATCCCTACCTTCGCCCTCAGAAAATGTCTTGATATCGCTATACTCTGTAGCCACGTGGTGCACAACACGCCTATCGGCTGCACCGAGATTCGCGACATACGAATCCCCCGTGCGGCGAACTTCTTCTATCCAACCGCGGGCTTTTTCGGCTAGTTTTTCAGCACGCTGTTTTTTGTAATCAGCCACGTCCACATTGATGCGCTGAAGCGCTGCATTCTGATTTCGTAAGACACTCGCCACAAGCGACTGAATACTTCTCAGTGTCTCGGCATTGCGGCCAATTAACAAGCTATTGAGTTCACTTGAGCCAATGGCAATATTAATCACGCCGTCTTCCTCGTAGGCGTCAACATCGACATTTATCTCAAAAAAAGATACGATATCCTGAACAGTTTTGGTGGCGAGTTCTATAGATGCTTGCTGATTCATGACTTCTTCCCTTTCTTGCTCGATTTAGCCACAACACGTACAGTTGCTTTTTGGGACTGCTTCTTTTTGCTTGATTTTGTTTTAGCTGTCGCCCTAGAAGGTTTTGTCGCTTCTGTTACTACTTCAGCTTTTTTGGCTTTTGCTTCACGTCGTTTGGCTTGCGTCTCAGCGTTTTTTACAGCCGAATCAGCTATGTCAGCTATCTCTTCCATCTCCTCTTCGTCACGCTTGAGAAGAATATGTTGCTGCAACACAGCCACGGCTGTTGAAACAGCATAGTACAGTGCAATCGCACCAGGTAGCGATAACATAATAAACGTCATCATGATCGGCATAAACTTCACCATCTTTTCCATCACCGCGGCATTGATGGCTGCTTGATCAGCCTGTTTGCCCTCGGCGGCTTCGGCCATCACTTGGCGCAAACCTTTTTTCTCACCTGTTTGCTGTTGGGGCATTGTCTGCTTTGTTGATACATATTGAAGCAAACCTGCTGCTATCGCCAAAAATATAAGAAACGGACTAAACTCGCCAGTATTGAAATTAATAGCATGCTTCGTAAGATCCACGAGCCCGAGTAAGTGCTGATTGAATGTATCTGGATTCGCAATTAAATGTGCTACAGGCTGCCATCCTTCGATAAACGAGTAGGCAAATTTCGCTAACTCATCACGGTGCTGGGTAAAAATCTGAATCACGTGATATAGACCGATAAAAATAGGTAGCTGAACTAACAGGATACCGATAGTCCGAAACGGATTCACGCTGTGTTTTTTGTAAAGCTCGAGCTGAAGCATACCCTCAACACGACGGTCGCCTTTGGCTTTTTTCTTAATCCTCACCAGCTCTGGCTGGAGTTTACGCATAATCTTAACTTGGTGGAGCTGCTTTTTAACCAGCGGCCACATCAAAAGACGTATAAAAATAGTAAAGATAATGACGGCAACACCAAAATCGCCGCCTGGAATTAGGCCGTAAAGCACCATCAAGGCATTAAATATAGGTTGAACAACTAGCAGATCAAACGGACTCACGTAAAACTCACACTCTCTTTTTAGGTATATTCTTTACAAGTATACCATTTTTACATCTTTGGAGCGATAGCCCGAGCTTCGACCAACTGATTTATGAGTTGTGTTTTTAATTCATCAGACGGCATAAAAGCCACCTCGGAAGAACACACCCCTACTACAATATCTTGCGCATGATCAAATTCGCCAAGCTCAGCATGAAGTACATGATAGACACGACGTCGGATGCGATTGCGTCCGACAGCGCTCTTTAATACTTTTTTACTTACGACAACACTGCACCGCGGCTCTTTGCGGCGCGTGTTTTCTACAGCGCGCACCGCAAAGAGCCGCGAACGAGACACCTGTCCGTGGCGGGATACATATTTGGGGCTGGCATGGCCGTGAAAACGATTCGTTTGCGCTCACATATATAAAAGTATACCATTTACTAAAACAACCGCTATCCAACTGGAGTAGCGGTTGTCGCTCGCATGTACATTTAATCTTTAGACTGTAACTTAGACAGTAAGACGAGCGCGACCCTTGATGCGGCGGCGCTTGATAACCGCGCGACCAGCTTTGGTCGAGACACGAGCACGAAAACCGTGTGTGCGTGCGCGGTGGCGAGTATGTGGTTGATGTGTTCGCTTTGGCATATCTGTTCTATGATACCCTATGATCGTTGTTTTTTCAAGTCTCCCTACTTGCATTTACGCAATAAACATACTGTCATTATCTGGTTATCCCCTTTTTGGCAACGTTTTTCCACAATATTACTAGAGGAGAAATATTACTGTGGAAAACTAGCTTGTTTTTCTCTCCTATTTTTACATCACTCTACTGCTTGTGGAAAACTTACATATTCGCTATAGTTTTAGATACAAGAGTTGACCAATTTACTGGCAAATTGGTAAGTAAGAGAGAGGGAGAACTGAAGCAATATGGCAACTGCTCATGCGTTGTGGCAAAGTGTATTGGGAGAAATAGAACTGTCTGTTTCGCACGCAACATTTGCTACATGGTTTCAAAACACAGAGCTACTCGACGATCACGAGGACAATATCACGATCGCCGTGCCGAATGTTTTTGCTATTCGTCAATTTCAGATCAAATACGATGCACAGCTGCGAGGCATACTGCAAAAAAACGGTATCGACGTAAAACAGATCAACTATGTCGTCAACACCAAAGGCAAGAAGACGGTGATCAATCGAGAAACAACTCGCAATACCACGCCGCGCGCGCGGGAAGAAGTTGCCCAAATCATCACCCCGAGTAAAAGCGAGAGCACCTCGGCATCACTCAATCCGCGCTATACATTCGATACATTCATCGTTGGCTCAAGCAACGATCTTGCTTACACTGCGTGTCAAACCGTAGCTGCAAATCCGGGCAATAAGTATAACCCTCTTTTTCTCTACGGCGGCGTTGGTCTTGGTAAAACCCACCTAATGCAAGCCGTGGGCAACGAGATTAAAGCCAATAACCCTTCGATGAGAATCGTCTATATCAACACAGACACTTTTGTCAAAGAGTTTACTGATGCTATACGATTCAAGCGCAAAGTGTCAGACAAATACCGCACAGCCGATGTATTGATTGTCGATGATATGCAATTCATCGCCGGCAAAGAAAAGACCCAAGAGGAGTTCTTCCATACATTCAACGAACTACACCAATCCAACAAGCAGATAATCATCAGTAGCGACAAACCGCCCAAGAGCATACCAACACTCACCGAGCGTCTCCGCAGCCGCTTTGAATGGGGCATGGCGATCGATATTCAGATGCCTGATTTTGAAACGCGCTGCGCCATCATCGAGGCCAAGGCAAATCTGTCTGGCGTAGAGCTCGAAAGAGATACGGTAGAATACCTAGCAGAAAACATTAAGACTAATATTCGCGAGCTCGAAGGTGCACTCAATCAACTACTTGCCTACGCCGAAATGCGCGGCGTCAATCCTGATGTAGTCACTGCCGAAGGGCTCATAGGTAGCGCTCGCCGTACTCGCCCACGCCATCTCACCGCCAAACAAATCGTAGACAAAACAGCCCGATATTTCCAACTCAGTGTCGCCGAGGTATGCAGCGCCAAGCGAGACAAGCATATCGTACTCCCCCGCCAAATTGCCATGTATCTACTACGAAGCGAGCTACACCTCAGCTTCCCGATTATTGCCAGCGAACTTGGACGCAAAGACCATACTACTGCCATGCATTCCGTAGAAAAAATCGAAAAAGCAAGCAAACTTGACCTGACGGTACGGGAGCATATTGCAGAAATACGGGAGCAATTGTATGCCTAGTTGTGGACAATTTGTGTATTCACTGCGTACAACCCGCTGGATAACTTGTGTGTTCGTAGCTATAGGTTGTGGGTATATCGTATCAGCGATAAAAAACTTGCGGAAAAACCACATTTTTTCAACAGGTTCACTCACATCTTTTACCCACGGTTTTCAACAAGTCCCTCTTATCGCACCACCTCTGTTATATAGCAACTTTTCCACGTTATCCACACCACCTATAACTACAAAAGCCAAAGAAAAGAAAGGAAATAACCTATAATTATGGAACTCTCTGTACTCCAAGAAAACTTAGCGCGAGCACTTAGTGCAGTTGGTCGGGTAGCGAGTAGTCGCACGCAACTTCCCATCCTCAATAACATCCTACTGCGTACAGATGGCAACAGGTTACTGGTAGCTGCTATGAACATGGAAATTGCCTCGACACAGTTTGTCGGCGCAAAGATTAGCACACCAGGCTCCATTACGGTACCGGCTCGGCTTGTGACAGATTTTGTGACAAGTCTTCCGAAAGGTGCTATTGAACTTCAGGTGAAAGGAACTCAACTTCATATCACCTCGGGTAAATATAATTCGGTTATCAATGGGCTTGGTGCGGAAGACTTTCCAGAATTGCCTGTGATTGAGGAGGATGTTGCTGTGCGCTATAGTATCGCGACGGGTGATTTCAAGCAGGCTGTCGCACAAACGATCATTACTACATCAAACGATGCCACACGGCCAGTCCTCACTGGCGTCTACTGGCATTCCCATGAAGGTGCACTGTATCTCGCAGGTACGGATGGGTATCGACTTGCGGAGCGAAAGCTTGTCGATACAACAAGCGAAGTGGCGGCAATTATCCCAACAACTACTCTCCAAGAGGTGCTGCGTACAATTTCCGAAGATATCAAGGAAATTGAGATACTTTTTGATGAGTCGCAGGTACGGTTTCGGATTGACGAGGCCGAAGTGACAAGCCAGCTGATTAGTGGTAATTTTCCACCTTATCGTCAGCTGATACCGGAAAAGACCGAAACACGCGTCGTATTGCCGAAAGCTGATTTTGTGCGTATTACCAAGATATCTGGCTTATTTGCGCGAGATTCTGGCGGTAGCGTGACGATTACGGCTGATGCTGATGCGAATACCATATCCCTTCACTCTGTCGCGTCAGAGCTAGGAGAAAATACTTCTGAAGCCGATGCGTCGGTGACGGGTGGCGGCACGGTGACGCTCAACTCGCGCTATTTGAGCGAAGCCCTTTCTGTCGTCGATGGTGATACGGTGGTGTTTAGTTTCTCTGGCAAACTTGCTCCTACTGTGCTTACGGCCGATGTGAAGAATATTGACTATAAGCATATCGTCATGCCGTTAAAGAGCTAGTTTGAAGTGGAGATACGCGGACTCCGATTACAGCATACGCGCTCACATGATGATGCGCAGTTTGGTATAACATCGCGAGTAAGCGTTATCACAGGACTTAACGGATCGGGTAAGACGACGTTGCTTGAGGCGATCCATATTGCACTTCGAGGTAGTTCATTTCGTGGTACAGATGCGGAATTTTTGATGCGGGACGAATCATGGTGGCGTATTGATATTGCGATGAGTGATGATGATACGCGCACGATTAAGTTTGACGCGACGAAGCAGTCTGGGCGCAAACAGTTTGATATTCATGGCAAAACAAACTATCGCATGCCGCCAAGCGCGAAATATCCGGTTATCCTTTTTGAGCCGGACGACCTGCGTCTTTTGGCCGGTTCACCAGCTCGCAGGCGTCAATTTATCGATACATTTATCGGCCAACTGAACCCCCAGTACGCAGCCGGAGTTCGCAAATACGAGCGGGCGCTTAAGCAGCGCAATACACTACTTAAACAGCCGGGTGTGTCGCGTGATGGAGTGTTTGTGTGGGATATGGCACTGGCAGAGTATGGCGCTGAGATGATTCGTGAGCGCACCCAAGTAATCGAGCGCATAAATGCTGTATTGACAGATACATACAGGAGCATCTCTGGTACTGACGACACGATTGCGCTCCACTATTCAAATACTATGATAGACGGTATCGAGCAGAAGATCGCCAGCGATCTCTATGCGCAGTTTGAGCGTGATACACATCTTGGTTTCACGAGTGTCGGCCCGCATCGGCACGATATTGTATCTGATTTTAACGGGTCGCCAGCGATCTCTGTAGCATCTCGCGGGGAGATTCGGAGTGTAATACTGGCGCTCAAATTTATCGAGGTGGATGTGGCAACAGAAGCGACAGGCTTCTCGCCTATCGTTCTGCTTGATGACGTGTTTGCGGAGCTTGACGAATCACGCCAGCAGCGTCTCGCGGAAAAATGCCGAGGCAATCAGATGTTTATTACAAGTACAAACGCGTACACAGGTATAGATAGCGCAGCGGTGATTGAGCTTTAGTTGTGATTATTGTTTGTTGATAGCACGCAAAATTTCAATATCAACATCGGGATATAGCGGTGCGCTTAGGAGTGGCGCAGGAGGCTTTGATGCTACAATCCATGAGCCTTTTTGTTTCTTCATGAGTACCTTGAGTGTGTCGGCATTGTCGTCATTTTGATTTTTTGCAACGAGCGATGCGCCAAAAATGTCACCCTTGCGATAAAGCTTATCGTGCTTGATCTCATAGAGCTCTGTAATCTTGGGGTAGGCATCGAGAAGGCTTGCACGGATTGTATCGGCTTCGGATGCATAGAGGTTGGCAAGATGCTCTCTGGTGTAGCTAAACGATATATTGATACTATTCACGCTCTCATCCAGGGTGAGTTTGCGAGTATTTTTGGTGATATTTTGGCCGATATTTTGCAGTGTATACTCACCTTTTTTTAGTCGTACAGCCTGATTGTTTTTTGGATACAGTTTTTTTGTGTCGCTCCCCTGTATTTCGACATACCCAAGCGTGTCGTCAAATTTAAATGTGACTGTCTGAAAAGAGAGTATATATACCCAGACACCATAGATAAGTGCTGCCATGATACTGAGTACCAATGCTATCTGTACGGAGGTATTTCTAAATAATTTATTCATTTTTTTCTCCAAGCGGATTTGTAAAGTTGTCGTAGGTTACGCGAAAATCCGTTGGTTCGTACCCCTTTTTTCGCAGTAGGTCTATCGCCACTTGTCGATATCGCGGTGATGTGCCGTCGATAATGAGCTCAATGGTCTTGTCGTCGTAATTGCGGTAGTCGATAGAATAGTAGGGATCTTTGATTGGTAGGATATTGACGATTGGATTGTTGGATTTGAATCGTGTGTTGTAGTCGCGCGCTTTTTGGACGGTGAGTAGCTCGATACGCTGGTAGTCTGATTGGTGTGAATCTTGCCACTTTTTCGCATCGTTTGTTTCGCCTACGAGTGCAATATAGAGATACGGCTCGGCATCAGCAGAGACGCGTAGTGTTCGCGTCTGAGATTCAAAACCGTCGCGTGATACGGTAGCTGTATGCTCGCCGGGTGCGATCCATGCCGTACCACGACTTGTAATAGCCTGCTCACCAATTTTCACAGTTGCGTCGCGAGGCACCACTTCGACAGGTACGGCTAGCTTGCCAGCTCGCTGAGCGGCGTTTTTCCATTGCGTGTATATCGTTAGAGTGGCAATAGCCGCGACGCATACTATAAGTGACACCAAAATGTGTCTGCGATACTTACCGATATAGTATGCTGGCTCATATTGCATTATTTTTTCCTATACCAATTATAGCCTGGTTGAGTGGGACTTTGTTGATTGTCGGCCATCGGTGCTCGTTCATCAAGTGATGCGGAAGCTATTTTTGCTTTGAATCCAGGTACATCACCTACATAAATAAAGGTATGAGTAGAGTTTATCGCTACATCACCTGGCTGCAGCTTGCCAGCGCTAATACTTGAGCTAGAGCCGAGTGATTGCCAGTTTTCTTTCATCCATTTCTCCTGAATGCCAGTGTAGCCACCTTTGCCATTGTAGTTGTATCCTTTTTCATAACCACTATCACGCACAAGAAGTGTTACAAAACCTCCACAGTCTATACCTTTGTGAGAGATACCGCCGACATAAAGACCCTGCCCCATGGATTTACGAACAGCGTCGCCATACGCCTTGGTTGGTTTGATATCGAGCCCTTTAAACTCTGGCCACGCGTAAGCTTTGAGAGTGCTATTGAAGTCACCACCTGCGGCACTGCTACTACAACCAGTCGCCTCGCCATCCTCATCGACGCTCGCGACAGTATCTATCTCGGCTTGCCCATGTTCATTGACCTTCTCTTCGCCCGATGGATTATTCATCGCACTACCCGCCGTGCTGCCAGCGAGCGCTGGTGCATTTTTGTATTTGTCGTAGACTTTTTTGGCATTGCCACCTCGAACACTCCGTACTTCGCCTGCACTGTCGTTTGATTTTTCGTAGCCATCGTGTACCACGACGGCTGCTTCAACGGGGTCTTTGGCGCGCTTGAGGTTGTTGAGCGTTGAGAGGTAGGGGCCGGTGAGCTCAACCCATGTAAAGCTAAGCTGTCCGCTCAGGTCTGTGTTTTTGACGCCCATTTTGTTGATGTGGTCCTGAAGCGGTTTTTGGCGTTCTGTAAATGTCCATTGCACAAGCCCAAATCCGACGCCATTCTGCATTTTATAGTCTTCACCTGGAGCAATCAGGCGGCCGCCTTGTACGATATTTGGCTTGAGGCCAGACTCTTGCATCATATTACCCACGATACCACTCGCCTGAGCGAGGCTCAGGCCTTTTCTCATGTAGAAGTTGAGGATTTTTTCGACATTGTTGTTGCCAGCGAGCGCGACGCGGGCTGCGTTTGGATCAGCGCAGCAGGTCGTGTTTGAGGCTGAGTCGCTACTCACTGTTTCGGCGGAAGTGTTATCTTCTGTAGTACCACCTGATGTGTTTTTTGTCACCATATCGACAAGTTTGGTTGCACCCGCTGTATTTGGATGAATGCCGTCTGGCTGCATAAGCGCGCTATTTTGCTTTGGGGGTGCGCGTGCGCTATCTGGCGTGTAGCTAGGATCTACTATTTTTGCCCACGATAACACATCATAACCTTGCGAGGCGCTTGCATAAATTGCTTTGTCGATAAGGGGTGAAAATATTGCATAATTGCTACTAGCGGCATCGGTAATTGCGACGTCTACCCAATATAATTTTCCGTTTGTACCGCTGTCTTTGACGAGTTTTACGGCTTTTGAGATTGAGTCGCTTGCTCTTGTCACGTAGCCGTCGTCATAGCCGCCATTGGCATTGTTATTTTCCATTTGATTGGTGCCGTGCGCAATGATGATGGTACTCGCCTGCTTGATATAATCTTTGTCTCTAGCGAGCGCGTCGTAGCCAGAGATGATATCCCCTGCTGTTCCTGGCGAGCCAAGATTACCACCTCCAGACGCAACTACTTTTACCTCACTTGCGCCTGCTTCTTTGAATTTTGATTCGTAGATGCTTTTTGCGCCGAGCGTGATGGAATCACCAAGTATATAAACTTTGTCGAGCAAACCATCAACTTCGCCAGTGTCTGGTGTTTCGCATTCATCGTCAATTCCCCAGGCGTCTTGACGCATAAATCTATTTGGGTCAGATATAGCCATGACATCTACAGGAAAGATCATCTCTTGTACAAGTAAAATGGCGGCAAATGCTAGTGAGATGAAACGAAGCTTTTTCATGTCTATATATTCCTCGCATTACTACTGCTATCGCCACTCGACGCTTTTTCGAGAAAAGGCGCGGGATCGACTGCTTTGCCCGCGTCGCCGCCGGGCATATCGCTGCGGCCGCCATCCCAGACTTCAAAATGAAGGTGCGGTCCGGTGCTCTGGCCCTCATTGCCAATCCGTCCAATCATCTCGCCAGCTTTAACTTTTTGCCCTACGCGCACGAGCACGCCGCTGCGCTGCATATGGCCATAGACGGTGTCGACGCGCTTGCCATTGGCGTCGTGTTGAAGGACAATCCAGTTGCCGAAGCCGTCCGCTGGTCCCGCGGCAATCACTTCGCCATCTCTTGCGGCATAAATAGGCGTGCCAAGCGGTCCTGCGAGGTCGGTACCGTTGTGCTGCGCGCCATCACGTGGGCCAAAGCCGCTTGATATTGTTGTCTTGTTTTTGTCGGTCGGATACGCCCAGCCGTCCATGCCGATGCTGCTTTTTGAGCCATCATCAAATTCCTCGCGTGAGCCGCCGTCCATACCAGGCAGTTCTTGGTCGATATAGTCGCTGCTGTTTTTGATCACTTCAAATTTGGCATAGTGCCAGTTTTTTTCGTAGTTTGCCTTTGAGGTGCATCCCGCGCCATTAGTAGGCTCTGCTTCGGCGTCTTCGGTGGCACCGGGCTGGTTTTTTACGCATTGCTCGACGTATTTTGCATAGTTCCAGCTGCGCTCGTTTTCTTTTGGCGCGCCAGATTCGTCTGCTGCGTCGATCTCGTCGTTTGCGACCATATAATCCACGGCGTCGTCTACTTCTAAATTCATCGCTTCTTTCGGCAGGCCGAAGTTCATCGTACATGTCACGTCAACCGCTACATTTTCTCCCAGCGCCTTGTAGTCTTGGTCGTTGCACATTGTGTATCGTTCTGGCCTCACAAGTGTGCGGCGTGTATCGGCGGCATTTGCTGATGGTACTATGGCACTGGCGGCGAGCGATGCAATTTGCGGCAATGCCTGTAGTACTCCTGCTCCGCTGCTACGAATTGTTGCGGCGACAGGCAGGCTGCTGCGTATGAGGCTGCCAGCAAAAGAGAATTGATTGGTGACATCAAAGGGATTTTTGCGCGCGGCAATTTGATCAATCTCATCGTAAGCAACGAGTGCTTGACGTTTGCCATTTTGATAATCCGCCATATCTTCAGGACTCATCGTCATCATACCTTGACTGCGTGCCATGCCGTTGTAGGTCAGCGCAGAGCCAATCGATACGGCGCTCACGAGATCCATACCCTTGAGATTGTCTGTGACATTGCCTGCTATCATATCGGCTAGCTGCGCGGTAAGGTATGGCAATGCCAATGCAAGCGCCATACTGCCGGCCATAGAAAAGGCCGTACTGGTCCCGAAACTACCAAGCCCGGCTGCGATACCGATAATGAGCGAGCCGCCGCGCACGATAGGGTTTTGGATTACCTTGCAGCGCTGAGAGATTGTCGCCGGGTCGCTTGCACCCAACGCATTGGCTATAGATAGATTAACACTATCGAGTGTGCCAGTGAGTCCACCACCTGGCATAAGTGTCTGTGTGCTGGCACTTAGGTTTTTGGGATAATCTTGGCTGCTGGATATCTTGTAAATTGGCGAATCCATACCAGTCTTGCCGCCATTGGGATTATCTATTTCTGGGAGTTTTTGCCCCGCTGGGGTTGTGGCGAGTTGATTCTCGTCGGCAACTTTTGAGCGCGGTTCCATATACATAATGTCATTAGAAGCCACCTGCACCGTTTCTGGAGTAGCCATTTCTGCGCGGATAGCATGGGCTTCGTTGGTGTATACCATACTTGTACGGATGAGTTCTGCCGAGCGAAGCGTCTTGGCACCCACACTCACTGCGCGCGAGGTGTTGTAGACAGTGCAGGCTGTGTCTGCAAGGCCGGTGATCAACACGCCTTTGGCCATACCTCCAAGGATTTTTTGGGTTGAAGGTATTTTCTTGATACGCTCTTCTTGCTCGATTAGCCCTTTGGCTTCGTCTGCGCTGTACTTATTACCTTTGTCATCCTCATACTCCCCTGTTTGGTTGCCATCTTCATCTGTGACAGGTGTGAGCTTTTTCACTTCTATGGTTGACTCACCTTTTATAGCTTGCGTTTTGCTGGCGCGAACTTCTTTTTCGTTTTTGCCTTTTAGTTTTTTTGCATAGCTTGTTTTGTTTTTGGCAAGAAACTCCATGACAGGCTTGCCTTTAAACGGTGAGAAGCGTGGATTGTGTACGAGAAACATCTTGGCGCGGAAGCTGGGATTTTCTTTCATCATTTTGGTAAATTCATCACCACCTTTGATACGATGCACCTCGCCTGCCTCGCTTGTCCACGTGATTTCCTTGATGCGTGCCCTGTTTTCTCCAAAACCTTTGCTGTCATCATAGCTAATCTTGAATTTGTCGGGGCCTGCGGCATTGGCGCGCTGGACGGCTTTGTCGAATTTGGTTTTGTTGACTGTGGCAAATTTACACTTGATCTTTACTGCGCCGCAGGAGCCAGAAGTGGTTTGTTTGAGCTTGGTGCGCCACACCTGCATAGATGTTTTGTCCATAGCAGAAAGTTGGCTATTGAGGTCTCGCTCTAGTGTGTCGGCGAGGCTTAGTAATGTTGCGCCCGGTGCCAATATAGCCGTGAAAATACTACCGCCTCCAAAAAGTAGGATAATTATCAGTAGGATTGGTGATTTTGAGCGGTTGCCTCGAAAGTTTGCAATAATCTTCTGCGCGCGCGCCTTTGGTTTTGATGAACTAGACACGGGATTATGCGCTGGTCGTGCCAGCTTGCGCGCCCGTTCTATGGCCGCTTCTTCGTCGGTAGATTCACGCGAGGGAGATTGCTCTATATGCCGAAAATAATCATCGTCATAGCGCGATGATTTACCAGTAGGTCTATCTTGCAGCTCGGTGGCCATTATATACGCGTCACACTCCCAGTGAGATTAGTCGAGTAGTACGGTGTCTAGTATACTCTATGTTTACATATTACGCAATATATATAGATATAGGGCAAAAATAAGATGTAAGACAACGTAAAAAATACTACAAAGTATTGATTTTTGTAGTAAAATATGATATATATTAGCCATGAAGAGATATGGAGATTTTCAGCCAAACGATGCGTTTGGCGCACCAAATGTACAACAATATATGGCTCCGAATGCCATGACTACACAAGGCGGTATAGGAGGTAACTTTGCAGGGTATCCTCCGCAGGCACAGCAATCATATTACTACGGGCAGCAGCCCCCTGTCAACCCCCAATACCCACAAAATTATAATCATAATACTGTACCCCAAGGGCCACGTAAGGAAAAGAGCCATAAGCTTGCGAAATTTATCGTTGCTCCTCTGGCGGCGATAGGTGTACTGGGGGCAGGGATTGCTGCGTGTTCTACCGGTGTAGTATCTGTCAATAAAAGTAACCACGAGAGCGTACCCGGTGCGGGTGATGCGCAAGCTGGTAATGTGGTGTTTGGTGAGGCATGCCGTAGCCTTGAGACACCTTACAATTTCGGTGGGCTGGGCGTCTCTGGGGAGCAGTATATCCAGGGTAGACTTCGTGAGGCGCTTGCCCAACCGGGTGCTAGCGCGAAACTTACCGATGGAGACGGTCGAACTCCGCTATATCTAGAAGGCGTAAAATTAGATGAGACTGTTGCAAGTGTTCAAGCTATATTAGATAGGCGAAAAGCTGATGATGACGGAGCCCCAATGCCCGGGGAAGTGCAACAAGATATGTATCATTCGCAGTTCGATATGGCCGACTTTACTCTTGTAAAGTATGGAGGTGATTTGAGCTGGGATGGGAATGATAACGATGGTGCACTAGACAGCGACCAACATGTCTGTGCTTATTCGTCGGATGGATACTCTAGCTAGTTACGATAATCACTAAACTGAAAAGTGTCATGCTATAGTATGACACTTTTCAATTTCAATTTTAGTAGCCAAAGGTAAGCTTTTTAATATCCGTACTCTCTTATTTAGGGTGATTTCTTATGGCGTAACGATATTGAACTTAGTCGTGTCAATTCCTGACTTGCGGAGATATTCCAAGGTTACCTTTTGGCGGCGTGCAAGATCTTCAGGGTTATTAATGCTATAGACGGGTGGCTGTACATATAAACTATCCTCCACTAAATCTACCGTTCCATAGGTTGATGATTCAAGGAAGGACGGTAGCATGTCTATTGGCCTTGACTTGTCTCCAATATGATCATGTTGATTTATCCTCCACGCGTAAGTGTAGCCTTTTTGTCTCTGAGCTGACTTACCAATAATGAACACATGACTATCTGCTACAGTGAGCCTCTCCGGTATGATATTAGTTGAGTAGAATATTTGATGAGATGAGAGTGTTTTTGGGTCAACTACAAAGACACCCTTGTCTTGTATGAAGTAGGCTTTATCACCGATATTGAGAGTGTCTATTTTGTTGGATATCTCTATTGTATGTAGTTTACTGTCCGAGCCTTTACTGAAATAAAATAGTTTACCTGTGTTTCTGCCGAATATATACCCACTCGATGTTACGCCGAAATCTTGTAGGATAAGATTGTTTTCCAACTTTATTTCTTTTTGGGAATTGTCATTAAAACTCAACTCTGTAATTCCCGATTGTGTTGGCTTTGAGCTCAACTCACCTTTTGGACTATCGGATAGACCTCTGTAGCAGACAACAGCTGCGCCATTTATATCACAAATTGTTTGTGAATTACTTGTGTCATACCAGTCTGGGGCATTGACTTTTTTGTAGTTTATGGAATCTGAATGTGGTGTTGCTAGATAGATATCGCCACGGGAGGATACTAGCACGAACCTATTATTATTTTGGTTCTTTGTGTCTGTAAATATTTTAGCGAGAACCCTACTCCTATCCCTTTCGCGTTTTTGTTTTAATCGCTCAAATGCGGGTAGATTTTGATCCTCCTTTTCGTCAATCGCAGAGTCCTCTGTCGGCCATTTAAATACTCGAGTCTCGCCTGTATCGGAAACGACGCGTATCAGCTCATTATTTGGTAAGTATGATTTTTCATCACTCGACACCCCTATTAGTCCCCCCATATAACTGACAGGGATATTACTTGGGTAATAGAGACTGGAAATCGTTTCCGTGAGCCACTGACCCTTCGTAGGGGTATTGTAGTACATAAGTGCCTGTGGGTTGCTTGAGCAGCTGTAGTGCGCTAGTCTATCAAGTTTTTTGCTATATGTACCACATGCTCGTTTGAGCACTGACTTAAAGGCTATTTTATCTGCATTTTTATCCCTTTGCAGGTGAATCTCTCTGTAGGTAAATCCATACCAAGGTGATTGAAATTTTGCGACTGTGCGTATGTTTTGCCCAGATTTGACCATAATACCATCCGCACCCCTTTTTACGACATGTAATCCAGGCTTACCTATTTCATTGTAATTTAGATCGTAACTGAGGTATACTTTTGCGTTTGACACTCCTTCTGGCTTTGTCACATGTACATAAATAAAAGCGTAGTTGAATATGAAATATATTAAAAATATTGCAACTATAGCGATTAGTATACTGTATTTGACAATTCGTTTCTGTAGCTCTTGAGGTATTTGATTCATAGATTATTGCCTTTGACCAAGTTTTTTTAACATCTCTTCTTGAACATCTTCTGGCATGCCTGTTTTCGCAAGGCTTTGTTTAGAGAAATATGTACCCGGTCCTAGCTTCAATACCATCTGATTGGCTTCACTATAAAATATAGCATATGCAGCATTACCTTTGTCTACACTACGAGTGGATACAATTCTTACAAGCTTCCAGCCCTGGCTATCTACAAGGGTATTTGTTACGTTAAAGTCGGTACGATTTAGCTTCTTGCTTAAGACATATTTGGAGCTTGCCTTATCTGATTGCTTATTAATGACAATTACTACAGCTGGAATTGCTAAAAGACAGGCTACTAGTATAAAGGATAGTTTGAGGTGTGTTTGCAACCAGTATTTAATGTCTATCATTATTTCTTAGCCCCTTTAAATCTTAGTACAAAACTTTCAGTTCCTTTGTATGTTCCAGGGCTTGCTCCGTGATCAGGGCCACACCCGTCCATATGTGAACCGGAGGTGATGAAGTCACTAGGTCCTTTCACTTCTGTTATTACCTCTACGTGAGCATTACAGTCTATCGAAAGGTCACCAGGTTGCGCCTGAGCTATGGGTATCTTTTCAAACTCCCCTCCATCACAGAAGCTATTTGTATTGCCTGGTACATATTCCCCTGTACCCTTGAGTATTACAGCTGTTACAAAAGCAGAGCAGTCAACTGCGTTTTCCGATCCACTAAAGTGATTGTCAATTCGTTTTTCCAGGTCCTCTCGGGATCCATGGCCTGAGCCATATACATAACAAGAATTATATTTTTCACCCCAGGTTGCCATCTCTTTTGCTGCGGCTACGATTCCTTCGCCAAAGGCGGAGTCACTTTTTTTTGCACAATTTTTGCCGCTTGTATTGCTACTTGTTAGTGTACTTGCACTACCACCTTTTGCACCTGGTCCTTGAGCTGATGCATCTACTAATTCGTCCGCCTCCGGCATCCATCCTTTTTCGAAATTACTAGCCATGAGCCAGTAGCCCATGCGTACATAATCTCCATTCTGAGCTCTCTGGAAGTTTGGTAATGTAGATCCCTCGATAGCACTCCCGTCATTTCCGTTATAGTTAGCCATGTAGGTGAGTAAGCTTTTTTTTGCTTCATCATTTCTATAGAATTTTTTTGTTTCGTAATCACCCTCTAGGTCGCCAGTTCCTTCATAAATAATAGGCTTACCCGCCGAGTCTGGGCTATGATTGAAGGCGCCATGTACTGCGTCTTTAGGGTTTTTAGGGTCTTTAACGCCATCGCCATCGCCATCCTCTCCCATTGCTGCCCAAGATTGAGGCATAAATTGCCAGAATCCAACAGCGCCAACCCCTGAGGTTGTCGAGCTTCCCTCTTTATATTCTGGCCAGCCTCGGTTTTCTGCCCATAGCGTAGCAGCTACGATGCGACGATCGGAGTCGGGGTGCTTTTCGGCAGCATCATTAATAAGGGTTCGCCATGGCTCTGGAACTGATTCCGGTAGCGGATCTCCTGCGCCACCGCCAGAAGTACCGCTACTGTCACCGCTTGCACAGCATCCGTCGTCTTCAGCTGTCGTTTCTGAATCCCCTCCCCACGCATCATATATTTTTTTTGCGGTAGTTTTTACAAGCTCAACACCTTGCGATCCGTCGCCTCCAGGCTCATTTGTCATTGTAGTTACTGTGAGCCACTTATCTCCTTTTATAAAAAACCCTACGTCATGCTGAGCACCGTTAAGCTCGCCTGTCTTGTGTGCCATGTTCTCTTTTGGTATGCCAGAGCTACCCCACTTTGTTGCTACTGTTTGAGCTTTCATGGCATCAATAACCGCATTAGCGTAGTCTTGACTAATCTGTCCACTTCCTTCTGATGATTTTTTAAATTCTCCTAATAGCGAATCGGAACCTTTTGAGGAAATGGTATTTGGATCGGCGCCACCAACACTTTCAAGCATTTTGCGTCCTATATGCGCATCACTTCCTATGCCTAATTCGCTCGCTACATTATTAATATCACCAACCCCACCAGCTCTATCTATTAGTCTATTTGCAGCTTCATTGTTTGAGTCACGAATCATTAATTCTAAGTCGTTACTTACGCTAGCCAGAGGTACATTCTTTTTGGATAAGGCTGCGGCTACTAGTAGTTTAATCACCGAGGCCGACGGCATCTGTCCTTGCTCTCCAGCAGAGGCGGATTGATCTCCACTAATCTTAATAGCGACATTAATATTCTTGCCTTCACCTTCTCGCACGGCATCATCGGCAATTTGCTGGAGGCTGCCTCCTGAACCCTTATTGCTGTTAGTGTCATCTTCATTACTGGTTCCAGTTGTCTGGTTGTCTTCACTTCCATTCCCTCCTCCAGACTTTGCGCCATTTACAACGGTATCCATATATACTGGGTATCCTGCAGAGCTTGGATGAATGCCATCTGCAAGGTAATTTTGCGAGTCATTTACCGGACCAGTGGCATTGGCTGGGTCGTAGCTGGAATCAACTTTTTTTGCCCACGAGATTGTAGTATAGCCTTCCTCTGATGCGCTTGCATAAATTGCTTTGTCGATAAGATGTACAAATGAAGGGTATATTCCTGGACCAGCTGCAGATATAGCAACGTCTACCCAATAGATTTTTCCAGATGTGCCGGTAGCTTTAATCTTCTTGATTGCTTCTTTGATGGATTCTTGAGAATTTGATACATAAGCGTTACTGTCGGATGGACTGCCAACGTTGTTTTCCATCTGGTTTGTTCCATGTGCAACGATGATGGTATTTGCTGCTTTGATAGTGGATTTATCACTTTCAATAGCATCATAGCCAGATTTTCGAGTACCGGTCGTGCCGGGACTACCTAGGTTGCCACCACCAGATGCGCTAATTGTAACTTCTTTTGCGCCCGCTTCTTTAAATTTATCTTCAATACCACTCTGCTGAGCTCCAAGTGTAATAGAATCTCCTAGCATGTAGACATTACCAAGATCGCCACTAGCCGTTGGTGTAGTCGATCCCCCGTCCCCTCCTCCGCAGGCATTGAAAAACTCTGACTGGTTTAGTCGTTGAAAAGGTCCACTGCCAATACCGGCACCCTGCGGGCTAAGTGGTGCGCCTTCTGTCGCGCCAAACACTGACATAGGGAGGTAAACGACAATATTCATGGACGTGAATATTGCGAGAATAAGAACCGTAAATGTCCTATGAATCTTAGCTGTAAGTGATCTAGAGTGTGTCATGTCGATACCGTACTCCCTCCGTCTTTGGTGCAGTTTGCCTGATTATTTACACCAGATGGCACAGTAAGGTAGTTCATGGGGTTTTCTGAACCAGACTGGGTGTTCGGAACTGATGCGTCTTTACTCATACCGAAGTCGAGGTGGGCACCCTGGCTTGCACCAGTATTACCTTGTATGCCAATTTTATCTCCCTTGCTTACTTTATCCCCCTTTGATACGGCAATCGACCCTTCTTTCATATGTGAGTAGCGAGTATACATGCCGTCACTATGTTTTATGACGACTGTCTCTCCAAACCCGGAAAAAGGTGCCTCATTGTGGCTCACTGCTGAAACTTCTCCGCCATCTGCTGCTACAATCTCCGGTTCGCCACCTGCTGCGATATCGAGGGCGGCATGGAATGTCCCCCAGCGGGCTGCGAAGCAACTGGTAATTACCGTACCCTCTCCCTTCATTGGCCAGTCGTATTTACCTGATGATTCTGCCTCTTTTTCGGCTGCGCCTTCACCCTCTTCATCGTCTTGCTCAAGACCTTGATCTATTGCGTAATCCATTGTGTAGGTAGCATAGATGTCGTAGTAGGCGGGGCGACAGAAGTCATTGTATTGCTCGCTATTTCCAAATGGATGAGTAACTCCTTGCCGACCATTAGGAACCTGTCCGGCTTGACAAGTATTAGATTTAAGACATTCTTTTCCTGTAGATTGCCATTTGGCTGTAGTGGTGAGGCCAGACAGTGCAGTGCCCTGATAATCGCCGCCATCACCATCACCAAAGTTGATTGTGCGGCCAAGCTCACCCTCTTCGCGAGAGGGGCCGAAGCGGCAATAGCGGAGGAAGTGGGCATAAGTGCGAACGTCACGCGTGAGTGCTTCGTCGCAATGCTTAGGGTCGTTTGATTGCGGGTCTAAACCTTGCCAAGGGTAGGTTGCTATCTCGCTCTTTATATCAACATCCTCTCTTGTCGGTATTGTTGCACTAGCTGTCTCTGCTTCGATAGGTGCATTATCCTCACCGAGACTGATGGCTGTATCTGGCTTAGCTACTTCATCTGTGTAGCGCATCTTGGCGATTACTGATGTGTCGGCAGGGTTCATGCCTAGCAGCTCGGATGCAGGTTTCCCCGTCTGGCTGGCGGCGTCGTTGATGGCACTGCAGGTCGTGAGGGGCTCTCCTGTTTCGGCATCTACCTGGCGTGCATCTGCCATCCATGAGGCGATTTGATCTGGGTCGGCATGAAGCTCGTCGTCGCCCATTGCAAATCGATAGTTACCAAAGAGGTCGGAGCCTTTGAGATTCATTTCTTTCATGATTTCATTGGAGTCGTTTTTTTTGTAGCGCTCGATAGGAGATGGTGTGGCTGCGTCTACGGTAGGATTGAGCCACTGCAAGGCTGTGCCAAAAATACCTGATGGGACACTAAGGGCTGTGGCTACATTTTTTGTGGAGTCGAGGAGGATGGGATTGATACTCCATACGATCGATCCAAGGAATGAATACTGGTTATATATGTCAAAAGGTGTCTGGGCTGCAGCTATACGATCAATCTCTATGTTTTGCTGCTTGACCTCTGCGCTCACTTTTTGATAACTTTCAATTTCTGCATGAGTAGATACGGGTGACATGCCGTGGCTGCTGCTTGCGACGCTTCCTAGCGCCCCAGCCCCAGCTGCCCAGACATTACCAGAGTCATAACCTCTGGCATTGTCATAGTCAAACAGGTCGCCGTCGGATAGGCGCGCTAGCATTGAATCTATAAACTGCTCGACCACCATACTAAGGACTAGCATAGCTGCGGCTTTTACACCTTGTGCGACAGCTGATCCACCTGCTGTGCCAACTCCTGCGGCGACGCTCGCTATAATCCCTGCTCCTGCTACGACTGGATTTTCGTAGAGGTCGCAATTACCCGTATCGGTGAAGTTTGCTAGTTTTGTCGATAGATTACTAAGGCGTGTCCCCATATTGCCGTTTAGTGATGCCGCCGAGTCTCGTGTGGATAGGCTGCTTGGAACCGCACCGTAAAGAGAGGCTTTCATGCCAGGCGACGAAAAACCATCCTTACCAAAATCGGGATTTTCGACGAGTTTATCTGCGGCTGGCGGTCCACTTGCTGAGCCGAACATGGTTTCAAATGCTCCAGTTAGCGCATCATCATCTGGCTCTATCATCTTTCTCGTGTCGACCTCTGTAATCATAGCCATGAGGGCGGATACGGCTTCGGGTGTAGCGGATCCGTCTTTGATTGAGTCGGCTGTATTGGCTACGATATAAAATGATCGCAATGCCTGAGCAAACTTAAGATTGCGGGATATCATTCCTAACATTCGTAATTTGCGTATAAGCTGGCATGCTTCCGCTTGGGTTCCTGTGACACCATTTGCTGCTCTAAGACCTTTCATGAGGCCGCCTTTCAGTTTGCCTCCAGAGCGAGCTCTTGTTCTCTCTAGTTCTGCCTCAAAGTTATCTGCTTGGACGGGTTGACCATTTGTGCGCACTTCTTGATTGTTGCCGTCTACAAGTCTACCGTTGTTGCCTTCGCCGTCAGGAGAACGCCGAAGTCCTCGCTTGCTACTATCCTCCGCAAGACCCTCCTTGACGCCTTTGTTGTACTGCTTCTTTATTTCGCTTTCGGACTTTCCATTAAGAAGTCGATGCCGCTTAAGTCCAAACTTTTTTGAAAAACTTTTACCCATCTTGTCGTTGACGGACATCCATCGCGGCGCCCATGTTTGGTGGAGTTTGCCACGAAATGACGGGTTGGTATTATAAGCTTTGCCAAATTTATTGGCGGTAATTCTGTCGTTTGGTCCGGGTCTACTGCCATCGGGCTTCATCTCTGCCAGGTAGTCAATTTTATACTTTCCACTAAGGGTGCGACCTTTTGTCTGGACGTGGATTCCTGCCTTGCGAAGCTTTTCTATTTGCTTTTTGGACATACTGCGATAGTTGCAGCGTATAGACACCTTGCGGCTGCAAAAACCAGAAGTGGTGTTTTTCATTTTTGCGCGTACGATATGCTGCATACGGTAATCCATGGCTGCAAGTGCATCGTTCATGTCGTCCATCAATGCTTCTTTAATCTGAACAAGGGCAACGCCAGGAGACAGGAGCGAGGCAAAAATACCTCCTCCGCCGAGTAGAAGTCCTATGATAAAGGAAAGGGGCCCCTTTTTTTTGAGAGCATTGAGTGTCATTCGACTTCTTTTTGGCAAGAAGTCTTCATCTAGATGACCTGCCATGGTGCGTTTACCGCGAGAGCTAGACTCGGTATCTTCAGATGTTGAACTTGCGCCAGAATCTTCGTCGTTACGAAGAGACTCCGACTGAGAGTTGGCACCGCTAGGTTCATCACTTGCTTGGTTCTCGCGGTTTGATAGACCTGTTGCAAGCCTACCCCTTTGGTCGTCCCAGGTAGTCCTTTTCTTTGCTGGATTGAGGTCGTCGTCTAGAGATGCCATAATTTTCTAAGGATTGATTATTTATCCTGGCTTGCTTGCTGCTTCATCTGATCCATCGGGTTTGTCGTTACAAGCTGAGTCTCTGTCTGACTGGCAATCACTTGGATGTGGACGTGGTTTTGACCAGCAAAGAATAGGCCTTGTCCAACCGGGAAGTTGCCGAGGCGTTTGCGCTCTTCTTCGGTGAGCTTGAAGACGTCGCCAAGTACATCGACTGCGCTGGCGGATTGTTTGAGAAGGAGCTGCATGGAGCTGTTTGCCACGATGGCTCGGCCCATTTTGCTGCTCATAAAGTCTTCGACGTCCTGCGTGATAGTGGTGATGCCGAGGAAATATTTACGAGCTCGTTTGGCGAGGCTAAAGAGGAAGTTGGCTGAGTCTTCGTATTTCATGAGTTGCCATGCCTCGTCTACGATAAGCATGCGTTTTTTGCGCTGCGAACGAGTAATATTCCAAATGTGACTCAGGACGATATACATGGCGATTGGGCGAAGTTCATCTTCAAGGTCACGGATGTTAAAGACGACCATGGAGTTGTTGATTTCGATATTGCTCTGCTGCGAGAATATACCGGCAAATGTACCACTTGTAAACTTGCGGAGGCGCTGGGCAAGCTTTGGACCCGTACCGCCCATGTGGAGTAGCGTGTCATAGAGGTCACTCATGGTTGGCGGAACGCTGTTGTGTGTGAGCGGGTCACTTGTGATGCCGAGGCGGGCGTAGGTGTCGATGAGTGCTTGGTCGAGATCCGCTTCTTCTTCTGGACTAAGGGTTACGTTGGTATTGGTAGCGGTCGCTCCACCAAGCATGAGGCGCAATAGGCCGTGGAGTGTGACGAGATTGGCGCGCAGAGCATCGTCGGCGTCTTCGGTGTCGATAACACGAGGAAGGTCGAACGGATTGATACGCACATCGGAGTTGAGACTAAGGCGAATATAACTACCTCCCACCGCATCGGAGAGACGTTGATATTCGTTTTCTGGGTCGATAATGAGCACATCAGCGCCAACCATCATGGAGCGTACAGCCTCAAGCTTGACGGTAAACGACTTACCAGCACCAGACTTCGCGAAGACGACCATATTGGCATTTTCCAGTGTGAAACGGTCAAAAATCACAAGACCGTTGTTGTGCATATTGATCCCGTAAAGGATGCCTTTTTCCTGAGTAAGGTCGGCGCTCGTGAATGGGAAACTTGTCGAGATTGCACCCGTGTTCATATTGCGGCGGATTTGAAGCTGATCCATGAGCTGAGGCACAGTGCTATTGAGGCCCTGCTCCTGCTGACTGCTGGCAACCTTGCTAAATACAAGCTGCTGACCGAAAAGCGTTTCGATTTTGTTTTGCACAAACACAAGATCATCCATACTGTCGGCATAGAGCGTGATATAGAGACCGTAGCGGAAAAACTTCTCGCTTCCTACTTGGAGCTCGTCGCGAAGTTCCTCGGCGTCTTGCAGTGCGGCTTCGAGTCCTGGGTCGCGGGTTTTACCTTTTTCCTGCGCAATGGCCATGCTAGCTTCTAGCTGAGTTACCTTTTTCTTGAGGTTTTGCATAATCACTTGTGTATCGACGGGATACAGGAACATGCTTACGTCAAGCACTTCGTCCATATTGATGATACTACTGAGCCAACCTGTGTAGATTTGGCGAGGGTAACCATAGATATACAGTGTGCGGCCGTATTTGGTGCCGAGTCGGAAATGATCGGTCTGAAACTCTAAGCTGCTCGGCGCAATAAGGTCGCGTAGCGTATTGACGCCTTTGAGGAATGCTGCCTCTACTTCGGCTTGTTCGCGGGCGCGCTGCTGCGCGGCGATGTCAACTGCATCTCGTTTTTTAGCCACTACTCTAGTCCTCCTGTGATGTTTGGTCTGTCGGCTTGCCCTTCGCCTTTGCGCACGTAGGTAAAGGTGTTTTCTTCAAAATTAGCAAGTGGCTGGCGGATTGCCGTATCGGGATTGTAATAGCTAAAATAGAGCTCGCCAAGCTGTTTGGTGGTGAGTTGTTTGCAGTGTACTCCCATCGAGAAAAGTCCGCTAGATACTGAATCGACACGGTTTTTCATTTCATCTTTGGCTTTTTGGTAGGTAATTTTGTCGATTTTTGTCACTGCTGGACCTCCACCACCCCCGAAGAGCTTGGCAAAGAATCCTTTACCTGCATCTTTGATATTGCTGAGGTCGCCAGTCGGCGCATACGGGATGACAACATAGAAGCTCTTGTCCATGATATTGGCTTCATCGCTGAGGATTTCGATGAAGTCAATATAATCGTCCATAAGTACACCAAGAAGCATATTGTCTTGAGTTTTGCGAATTTTAATAAGGCGTTCCAGATAAGGACCAATGTCAACTTTTTGCGAGCGAATAAGTATTTGTACGGGATGCGTGAGTGAATTGATGAAATTTTGATAACTAAATTCTACACCTTCGCGTTCGCGTGAGCTCATGAGGTCGAAGTTGATGGATTTGCATGCAATGACCGCACGAAAGCTCCCATCTGCCATAATGAGCATATTGTCGCGGATTTCAGAGAATAGCAGGCTGTTTTGGGTGGTATTTTTTGGGCGCGGAGCAGGCGTCTGCGGGGCTTGTTTAGCCGTTGCTTGTACGGCGGCGTCTGGAATGACCGTTGGGTTTGCTTGAGGTGTCTGTGGGGCTACCCCATACCCAGCCATAGGATCTAAGGTCTGTGGCTGGCCATAGGCCACCTGCTGATTAGGATCGACAGGCTGACTTCCCGGCATCGCTTGAGGCATAGCGGGATAGCCAGACTGGTCTGGTGCAGTAGGCAGCTGTTGTGGTTGCCCATAGCCTT
>JAPUEH010000001.1:30552-88165 GCA_027492635.1 Candidatus Saccharimonadota bacterium | reverse complement strand
GGATAGCCAGACTGGTCTGGTGCCGGCGGATATTGCTGATTTTGCGGTTGCACTCCCTACCCCTCCTCTAAGGTGTCTGTTTAATGCAGTGATATCTCCACTTCCCCATCTGGTAGGCCATGTTCTTTTTCGATACGATGCGCTTGTTCTGCGATCGAGGCCACCGAGAGATCCTCACTTTCGTTTGCAAGTTTGATTATATCAGGTGAGGGGGTGGTTGCGCTAGTGCTTTGGGGTTCGGGGGGCAGAGGTTGCTGTATAGCGGGTTGGGGCTGTACCGAGAGGGGTTGTATGACAGATTGCTGTATCGGCGGGTACGGATTGTATTGTAATTGAGGTATTGCTACAGGCGGAGGTGCGGCGATTTGCTGCTGAAAATTGTTGCGCAAAGTGGACATTTCCTGCTGGTCGCGGGCGTTGAGCATTTGGTCAAAGCGCTGCACTTCTGTGTTTGTGTCGTCTAGCATGTCATTGTCGTAGGTGATTGCGGCAGTTTCGGGTTCGGCGGTGGCGATTCCCTGAGGCGACACCCCTACTCCACGCACAGACCATCCGCGCGACTCAACGATTTCCGAAAGATAGCCGAGACGCTGTACGGCTTCTTCTTCGGAGATGTCTTTTTTGAGTTCGGGCTCTACTGTTTTTGGGGCAGTAATTTCCACAAGCGCGTTGAGTCCATCGGGCTGCCACAAGCGCCTGCGCGGCTTGAGAAAATAAAAAGATATGAGCGCACCGAGGTACGTTTCCATAGGCTGGTCTTTTTTGAGCGGGAGAGCTAACGCACCAAAAAACACAATGATAGGAATAACAATGACAACTAGGCCAATGAAGATCTGCGATAACACGTACCCCATGCCGATAGCCATCGCCACAACAAGTAGGTAGATGAATTGCCTAAAGCTAAATGGGCCAAGTAGCTTGTCATCTGCTTCGACGTCTTGGGGTACTTTATAGACTGCCATACTGCTTATAGTATAGCAGAGCATTTGGCTATTTTATATTCTTATGGGGTGTTATTTGGGCCGCGTGCAAACCTATCAAGAGCCGCGCGACTCGCATCATCCATACGCGCATTAGATGAAGGTGAAGTGTGTGCTGCTTGTGCTGAACTACGCGCAGCCTGTGTGGCACTTGCGTCTGCCAAAGGTAGGGATCGTTCGATCTCAGAAAGAGTATGCGAATCAAACGCCCCATAGTCTTCGGCGCTAAGTTGGCCGGAATTGATGACGCTTGCAATATGTTGGTCATGGGTAGCTGGGCTCATATTTCCTGATAGGATGGCGTTTTGCATCTCAGGGGCGCTATATAGTGGCGATGATGTCGCCGCTGCCTGTGCTGTCGTGGCTCGTTGGGTAGGTGTCATTGTATTGGATGACTTGACGAGTTGTGAGATGTCTTGCTGTGTACCACTCTCCTTAACAATCTCAATTGCTGCTTGACGTATGGCAACATCGGCAGCAGGGTCGGTAGCCTGATTTAAGGTGTTATCTAGACTACCAGATTGTCGCATTTGTGATCTCATTCCGGCCTTGTGCGCCTCTACGACATCGGTATCAAATTTAACACTCGCTTTTTGGAATGAGTTGAGTACATCGGCTGCAGAGCCTCCCCCGGCCGCCATTTTATTTGCTAGTTTTGTACCTTTATTTTTTGCTTGATAGTTATATCCAGGGACGGCTTTTGAGCCAGCTTGCTTTGCTCTTTCGAGTAAGCTAACTTTATCTCCACCTGATCCGTCTTTGCCGGAAACATAATCTGCTAAGTATTGGTTTCTACTACGGTCGAGCTCACCTTGGCGCATTGTACGAACGCCTTTTTTAAGGTATTTACGCTGAATCATGCGATCTCGCAGGCCTCGAACGCCTCCTCGACGGTTGGCGCCGGAGTGCTGAAGTGCTTTGAAATCTCGGGCATTTTTGCGGCGTTGCCTGACCTCTCCAGCCTTATTCTTAGCTGCTCCAAATCCCTTGTTGTTCTGGACTTTATTAGCAATTTTTCCGAACTCCGTCCCCCCGAACTTCAGCATAAGAGGTGTGAGCGCAAGGGGTAGAAACTGAATAGCTAGACCGAAGAGTACAAGAGTCACGCCACCTGTTTCACGGGTGAGGCTTGAATTCATGACTATTACGCTTGCGAGAGTTGACGCGCCCACGATAAGTGAAATTAGTGGATAGAGCATCAGCATAGACGTAAACATACTCAGCCATCGCTTATACCACGACTTAGTGCCGGGAAGAAGTGAGCAGGCTATCGCTAATGGTGCAATAGCAACAAGACCAAGGATCGCTACATAACGTATCAGTATAAGGATCATTGCTGTAATGACGGCGATAGCTGCCCCTACAAGTAGCGGAATTAGTCCTACTATCGATGCGGTAAGCGCAACCAGTCCAACGCTACCAACTAGAGCCGTGTGTGCTACGATTGAATTTGTTGTGTTTGACCAATTATTCGCCGCATCACTTTGGGCTGCAAAATCCAGCTTCAGGGGTGCGTTAGGGACCATGAGTTCCATGACATTTCGCAGTGTATTTCCAAGGATATTTGCCACATCTACCGCAAATGTACACAGGATATATGATGCATTGATGATAAGCGCAGTTACAATGAGTTTTGGCAGCATGCGCTTTACTCCATAATTGCTGATGCCAAAGTTTGATACCTGCGCTGCAATAACAAGTAGAAAAATTAAAATGAAGATTGCGTTGGCGATATTACGCATAAGCGCCCATACTTTATGCAAAGCGTCTCCTGCAGGAGTTCCTCTGTCGAGAGGCGTTACCTTAAAGTAAACAGAGAAGGCTTGGAAAGTATTGTCTACAACTTTAGCGAGGAAGCGCGAAAGTGGACAAATAATGTATCCAATACTTGGGATTGTACAGCCGGAACGATCGCCGTAGCTAACAATATCAACGGCGGTATTGTGTTCAAGCAGATTCTCATTTATTCCAAGACCTGACTTCTCTTTGATGCATGCAGCGAATTTTTTAGCAGGGGCTCTTCCGCCCTCTTCGCTATCGTTAATACCTTCGCTCGCTTCAGACAACTCACCTGAATTATAAGAGTTGTAGCGGCATTCAAGCCATATCTTTCTGTATATATTTCGTGTAGGTTCAATGCATTCTGGTTTTGCTTTTGGTATACCGCAAACCCTATGTTGGTAACGGTTAATCTCTCGATTAAACATGATGCCAAGCTGTTTGTTGAAACGGTAATAGATAGGATTGTGCCCCTGACGGGATTCGACGGTGGCCGTGAACATGTTATCCGTTCTATCGGCCGCCTTGAGTTTGCCCGTTAGAAATGCCCCGTTGAATGTTTTTTTGCAAGTGTTCAGCATATTGTTTGCTGCTGTGGCGGCTTTTGCAATCCAGTTGCCGCCATCGGCTTCCATGGCGGCTTCATGTACTATTACGTCAACTATTTTATTCTCGCTAGGACTGTAAACAAGAGACATAGAGGTAATAAAGCACTGTACTTGCTTTGGTGTTGTGCCGTATACCGTACTAAAGATGTCTTCGAATAGGCTGTCGGAATCGACACTGGCATCACCTTTGCGCACGTCAAGAGGATCGGTTGCATCCTTGTTGCCAATTCTCAGGTTGCCGGCTTTATAATATACACCGCCTTCACCCTCGCGGTCGAGCTTAAAAGTAACACCGGTCGCATCGTTATCTTTTTTTTGCTTAGAGTATTTCATTTGCTCTAGTGGACCACCGATACCAATAATTTGCTCATTACCATTCCAGATATATTGGATGGGAGCAGCTGATGCGGGTATACTCACGCCTATGGCGCAGGCAAAGACACTGAGTAGTCCTGTAAGTGTATAGATAAAACGCCTACTCATGAGCTCGCCCCTCCTCTAGGAAACATACTATGCCCCTTGCTGTAAGTACTGGAGCTCATCTTACTGCGTATCTGCGGTGTACTGGTTGCGGTATGAAAGGAGTCGCCCACTGCTTTATACTGGCTGTCGGTGACCGCTCCGTTGTTATGAGCCGTTTCAAGTCCAGATAGAGAATGCGCACTTTGCTGTGCTACTGTCTCTGGTGTGTAGAGATTATTTGCCGCTGCACTGGCGTATAGTCCATCAACACCACCGTGATATGTGCCATCATAGACGCCTGTGAGATTGGCGCTATCGAGGTGGGCTGCTTCTTTTGAGAGACCCATTGCATGTATTGTCTCGACAAGCACCTTGCGCTCGAAGGCATTGAGTTTATCGAGATTGTCGATGAGATCGTGGATTTTATCCATATCCCTACTTTGAACTATACGCTCGATAGCTGCCGAATGCTCACCTGTTGCTTTACGCTCGCCAAGGCTTTTGCTTAGTATCTCATTATACGCCTTGTCTATACGTGGGTCTCCTTGATGTATATTGGCTAAAGCCGCTTCGTGTTCTTCCATTGCCTCCGCGTCTTGCGCTGTCAAGAAGCCCATTTGAACAAGCTGGTAGAGTTCTGCGTCAGCATTTTTACCTAAAATACCTCTAGCAAGCGAGTCTCGATTCTTTGCGGCGTACTTGGCGGCATCGCGTTTGGCGCCTTTTTGACGGGCACTTTGAACTGCTTGACTACGTTGGCCAAAACGGATGAGTGCACCGTATCCGGGGACGCCCCTTCGCCCATTGAGTGCCCTGGTTTGTTGCTGCATCTTTCGATCATCCCTGAAATCTTGTGCTTTTTTGCGTATTCCATCTGTACCACTCTTAGTTCCGCGGTCAAATACACCTGCAACTTGCTGAAGATAACTACTGCCCATCTTGAGAATAAAAGGTATCAAGAATAGAGGTAATACCTGAATGCCGAGCGACAAGATTGTCATTATGATATCCCCCTCTTCGGCTGCGTCTCCACGTATAATTTCGGCAATCATATTGCCACCCCCAAACAATAGTGCAAAGATTGGGTAGACCATTGCCAGCTGAAGGAATATTGATTTCCATTTATCAAACCATTTTTCGAGCCCTGGTACAGCGATCATTGCAAATGCCAAAGGCGAGATGGCTATCAGCAGGATAATGATGGCTTGTCTGAAGAGAAGCATAACGAATGCACCTGCGAGGGCAATAAGAGCCGCCACTAGCATTGGTATAAGAGCCGCCAAATTCGCTATAATCACCCATGTTCCTGCTGCTGCACCACCAGCTAAGGTGACACTTGCAGCGACAGCCTCGAAGCTGCCGTACTGACCAACAGTTGAGGAACCTATTGTTACATTCATCAATACTCTAAACAACGAATCTCCAAGGACATTTGTGATGTCTATGATGATTCCGCAAAGTATATACGATAAGTTGGTTAATAATGCTGCAATTATGATGCGAGGCGCGCGTACACGTAGTCCATAGGCGCTTGATCCGTTGCCCGTGATTTGCGCGTAGAGAATATACATAAATGCAACGACAAATATAGCATTACTAACTGTTCGCATGTTTTTCCATGTTTCATATGCAGGTGTGTTGTAGCTACCGTTTAATTGGAATGGTGCTATAACAAGCCAGTTTTTTAACATGTCATAGACTTTGTCGTTAATTGCGGCAATGAAAGATATGGTTGGACATAGTATCCAGCCGAGCATACCGAGCGAGCAGCGTGTGTCGTCGGGGGCTTTTGCGAAGCTAGTGGTGACTGCATCGGCTTTGTCTGGTTTGAGTGATGGCGGGAGAGTGGTTTCACTGAATATAGACTCTGCAAAGTCGGTGATTTCTTCGTCGTCGGCAAAGTAGTCTTTGATACTAGCTTCTTGTGTGTAGCATTCAACGGCTTTGTCTTCGTCGACTTTGTTTTTCCATATTTCATTCCGAGCAGATATAACATCGTTCTCGTTGGTATTGAGGAAGTCAACATTATCGTGAACATTGGCATCTTTCGAGCCTTGTGGTCCGCCAGTGATACGCGTAGACCCGTAGTCCCGTGGTATGGCGTCTGATGACGTTTGGTCATTTACTTTTGACTTGAGCGCATCGAGATCTTTATCGATTCCACGACCGTAGCACTTGTAGAATGTGTCGTCGAGAGAGGTTGTGCATTTCTCCATATCCTGTTGGTTTGCACATTGTTTGAGGTATTTTGTTTGGGAGGTGTTGTGATATGCAAAAAAAGCCAACCTATTGTCACCATTATTCGCCCAGTCGTCAAACTTCATCTTTGGATTGCCTAGTAGCTTGCCATTTGGTAGTCCGGGTTGTGGATTGAGGGCGCTATAAGGGGAAACCCATCGCCAAAAGTGATCGTAGAACTTATATTTACAGGTCGTAGAATCTTCTTCCCCGAGGGTTGCTCGGACAAGCTTGTCGGGCATCCTATACCTATCCGGAGTATTTATTTCAATATCTCCGAGATCAGCCCCTAGTGCATAAGGGCCGGTCGCATATAACTGGGGTGGGATTATAATTCTATCTGGTCCATTGGCGTACACCTTGACTCTAAAATTATAGGCCTCTCTATCTGCCTGAGAGACAGTGTGTCCACCTGTTGTTTCTGGGGGTTTATCACCCACAGGCTCGGACTGATCATCGATTCTAAACTTGGTCTGGTTCAATTTGCCCCATAGGAAGAGCCCCGAGTTTTTTATCAGGGATCCATCTCCGTCAAAATCAATATGTAGATTTGTGATATCTTCTGCTACATTCCACGGCTGCTGGTCTCCGTCTTCTATGATACGACTAAGATCATGCGGGTCTATTGCATCTCCTGTGATGCTCATTTGCAAAGTTCCTTTGCGAGGGTCGACTATAGCTAGCAATGATGGTTTTCTATCTTTATCTTCAGGGGGATCTTCTCGCAGATGTTCTCGTTTTATCCATCGCTTTGTTGGTAGCGACGTGCACTCTTGGTATTGTTGGCTGGCTTCTTTCTCGGATACACCATCCCCTTCAATAGTCTGACTTTGACTGGTGTCTGCAAGCTTAATTGACTTACCTTCTGGAGTAAATACGCGATAGCCACGGTCGCGCCAAGGCTGAGCTTCTGAACGTACAGCTTCATCTGAGTCATCTTTTACTTCTTTGAACTTTACATCTTCTGCGTATTCGCCTGCGGTGCCAATGAGCGTTAGTTTATCATCTGACTCACTGTAGTCGAGATAGTAGTATTCGTTATTATCGTTGCGTTGTCCTTGGCGAGTAGTATTATCAGCAAAAACGGGCTGTATTGAAAAAGCCTGGATTATCACCGAGAGTGTGGCGATATATAAAAGAACTCTACGCATTACGATTCTCCCCAGTTATGAGTGTCGTAAGATGCGATCCTGATGAGCTGGTCACGGTTTTTGGCAACCTTGGCGGCAGTCTCTGGGTTGTTGGTTGCGTCGGTTGCTGCTGCAGCAGCTTTGGTGATTTCCTTGATTTTTTCAGGAGGAATATCTGTTCCATTTTGTGCTGCCTGGTCTATGTAGTCTGCAATTTCTTTTGCGACATCTTGATCGAGAGCTGCGACATTTTCTGGGCTATGGTCACCTTCGGCAATGCTTTGGCCTATGAAATTTGAATAGCCGTCTTGAGCAAATGATTCGCGAACATCGGAGTCTGCTAGCATAGGCATGCCATTTACGGCGCCCGACTGAGCTGCTGTTTCTATGAGTTTTCTTCGCTGCTTGACGGTCATATTAGTAGAGTTTTTCATAACATTTAAAAGCGCACCGATATCGCCTGATTGTGCTACTGATAAAATTGCTGCCTCTTGAGCAATTTCACTAACATGTCCTGCGCTATTAATTGCCTCCTCAATGCGCTGTTCGCGCGTTTGACCCTTTGCGACATTAGCTTCCTGCTGCACTTTTACAGCATCTGCCTTTGCTTTTACTCTAGCATGAAGTACATGATTTAGGGCACTTTTCATTAGCCCTGCATTTGATGATTGGCTTAGCTGTTTTTGCATGCGAGGACTGTTTTGAAGCTGATTTGCGAATGATGACAGCTGTGCTGTAGCAAGCTGGTTGCTGATTTGCTGGCTTTTCGCTTGGCGGCTATAGCGTCGCTGGATTGCTCTATTGCGTACCTGCTTAAGAGGATTCTGGGATTTCGTGCCCTGCGCGCCGTGCCATAATGCACCTATATCCCTTTCTTTTTGTTTTCGATCGGCATAGTCCTGAGCCTTTCCTTTTAAGCCCTTTGCCAACTTCCCTTCTCCGCTACCGACCCACTTATTCATGAGATTTCCGCCAAGCTTCATGACACGGGGGATGAGTAGGAGTGGCGCAATCTGAATCCCAAGGGAAAAGATAATGAGTAGTACGCCGATAACTGTATTCATGTCTGGATCGGTACTTTGAGCTATACCAACATTTCGTATCATTATTGCTGCAAGCTGGCTCATTCCAAATATAAAGGAGACCACAGGATATAGCATGAGAATGGGTACAAAAGCCTTTCTCCATTTTTCGAACCATGAGTGTGTGTTTGGAAGTAGGATGGCGGCAAACGCCAGAGGTGAAACAACAATGAACAGGATAATAAGTACTTGTCGAATCATCAGGAGCACAAAGGTAGTGACAATGGCAATAACAGCAGATGCCAATATAGGCGCCAGCGCCGAAAAGCTACCATACATAACTGCAGCACCACCAGCAATTGCTGCCGAACCAACAAAGAGAACGCTTCCTACTGCATCTGCCCATCCGCTATATTCCGGGGGGTTGTTGTTTGCGTCGTTCAGGTTGATGACGTTTGGTATCACGTCGATCAAAACCTTACCGAGTATGTTGGATATATCGACAAAGATTGCACAAATCCAAAACGATAGGTTAATAAGAATTGCTCCCGCTATAAGGCGTGGGATCATCCGTTTTAGTCCATAATTATCTATGCCTGCATTTGTTATGTAGGAATATATAATGACCAAAAATGCAATTACCATAAATACATTCGCAAATCCACGAAGAATCGACCACGCTAAATAGATGGTTGAGTCGCCGCCCCCTCGACCTGTTTGAAAAACAGGTTCAGTTTCAAGAAATACTTTGAGAACATAAAAAGCACCATCGGTTACCTTGGCAGTCATTAAAGTAAGACCGCAAACAGTCGTGCCGAAGAAGCCGTCTATACCACACTTTTGCGCGTTTGATTCGACTGGCTGACCATTCTCCTGCTTGTGAGCCATGGGGACTATCGAGCCATCGTCTGGTATTTGTCCTACGTCTTTTTCTGGTGGCGGCGATTGCGGCTGTGAAGTTGTGTTGTTTGGATTGCTTGGGTTATTTTGACCCCCTCTCAGTTCTTGTTTGCATTCTTCTTCGCTTTTTGGTTGTCCGTTATTCGGATTAGTATAGATACCAGGGTCTCCATTAAACGGTACAGCAAGCTTTGCGTCACGTGTATAAGATGAGGAGTGAGAAGCAAAAGTGGCTCGTTGTCTGACAGGTGTGTACACTGATCGAGTACCTGTACATCTGTTGAGGTCTGTTACATATTGATCAAAGCCATCTTCGCATATATCAACAAGGGCTTGATCTCCATCATACTGACTACAGACACTTCCGTCGCCTACTCCATTGTTATAGCCATCTGTGCAAGCCTCTATCATTTCGCTGCTTAGTGGCGGATGGCAAACATCTCCGATGGCGGCACTGGCGTTTTGTGAAGGAAAAATAAACAATAGAGCACCAAAGATAGATAGAACGCTTAGTGTAGAGCCTAAAATATATGTTCGTGTTCTAAGTTTCATTGCTTCCCACCTTTGGTTGGTATTATACCAAGTGGGCGCATGTATATGGTAGGGAGAGGCATTATCGGCCCAGCCTTTCGATGGCGGCAAGAGTGTCTGGGGCTACTTGTCCTCGAAGCTTTGCGCTACCGCCGATTGTCGCAGCGCTTCGCTGGAGATTACCCACTCCTGTCGCGTCAATTTTACCTTGTCTCTTTAGCTCAGACAGGCGGCCGATCGTGTAGTCACTTTGATTTGCAAGAACGTTTGATCCATAGGCGTTGGCTGAAGCCGCCCGAGCCATTATGTTGTCTATATCACCTTGCCCGTTCACCTTACCTTCTAATATTTGATTCATAGCACCACCGCCGAAATGTGAATTTTGTTTTGTGAAGCCAGTTTTTCTCATTGAATCAACAAGTGTTCGCCTGGCTAGATCACCCATCTTGCCTGATTCTGCAATAATATCATGAACTTCTTCAGAGCTTGCATGATTGAGAGCTGCCTGCACCGCTGCTGCTCGCTCTACGTCACTAAGGACACGTGAACCATCCATACCTGACTGAGCCATCTCTTTAATTTCGTCATGATCTTTTGTCTGCTCGAACTGGCCCGATATCGCTTTGATTTCTTTCATATGGATTGAGTCTAATTTACTTAGCTCATCGGCCAGAATCTGATCGATAGACTGGCTCGAAGTACCGGCGCTTGACGCTGTATTCATGCCTTGAGAAGCGTTATAGCGTGCCTGCACGTGCTGCAGTGTGCGGTTGGTTTGCTGACTCTTTGCCTGGCTTCGCATTCCAAAACGACGCATCTGTACGGCTGGATTTAGAAGACGTAGTCCGCTTGCATTTGCTGCTTGGCGACGTTTGACATTTTTCCTACTTTCACTGTGCGCATCTGCCATGCCTTGTAGTCTGTTGAGTGGATTTTTTTGCTGAACAACACCTGCAAATTTTTCCATCAGACCCCCTCCCATTTTCATGAGAGCAGGAGTCATAAAAAGAGGTATGGTTAATATACCCAGGGCAAACATTGAGAGTAGCAAGCTGTCGTATTCTTCACTTCGCGAGTAAATCGTCTGAGATGCAAAGTATGCAGCACCGTATATTAGGGATACTATAGGGTATAACATCAACACCGTGGTAAAGGTGGTTTTCCACTTTTCAAACCATTTCTTTGTATTGGGTAGTACAAAGAAAGCAAATGCCACGGGCGATATTACTACGAGTACGATAATAATTACTTGCCGCAGCATGAGTATTATCAGAGTTGCCACGATGGCGAGTAGTGCTGCGGTCATAAATGGAAGGAGCACAATCAAGAGTGCGAAGATGATCATAGGGCCAAATACATACGCACCTCCAACCATGAGTTTTTGTTGGGTTGTTGCGTCAAACGATCGGGGCTCATCGATTCCTTGATCTTCTTCACTGTTCTGCTGTACGTCAGGTTGAGGCTGAATATTTGCTGTACATGTTCCCTGTGACGGGTTTGAAGGAGGGGTGGTTTGGGGTTGCGAAGATGGTTCAGTAAACTCCGTGTCTGGAGTTGAGCTTGTTTCTTCGTCGGATCCTGTTGTTGATACGACCTTACTGGTAATTTCCGTCCAGCTGCCATATGACCCGGGAGGAGATATATCGATAAGTGTTTGTTGGGTAAACTTACCCACAACATTTGACAGGTCAACGGCGAGTGCGCAAATCAAAAATGACCCAGATGACAATATCACGGCGACAATCATGCGCGGGAGGGTGCGCTTGATATTGTATGCCGATAGACCCCACCCCGTAATATATGAAAATATAACCAAAAGAAACGCTGCGATAAAAATCAGGTTTGTGACTCCAAGGAATAATTTCCATGCAGAGTATACGGTCGTTTCGTTTCCTGCTGTTGTTGGAAGTTGTGTGTTGCGATTACGGTCTGCTGTTTGTCCTTGTTGGGATGGTGCCTGAGGGTTTTGGGGTTGCCCTTGGGGCGGCGTTGGTAGCTGAACCTCCTTTTTGAGTGGATCAACTGTCATGAATCGTGAGAGTAGCTCAAACGACTTATCTGCAAGCCATGATTCAAGCTGGAATATTTGACATACAATCCATCCGATATCACCAAGGGCACATTTTGGAGGTGTGTCTTTAGGCTCTTTTGCTTCTGTGGTTTCTGATGGCCGGTCTACGCATAGCTTCTCTGCCAAGCAAGTAAGATACTTGTTTGCTAGCTGTGGGGAGTTTTCGTAATTAAATTGTTGCTTACACTCGTTAACTGCTGTCGTGTAGGCGGTCTGGGCTTGATCCTCACAGTCTTGTTGTCTTGCCTGTGCCTGAGGGGATCCATCACTATCCTTACTAGGGCAGTTCTTTTCCATAAAGGCCGACCGCATAATCGCCTGATCATTAGAGGTTTTAGCGAATATTGCCCCGTCGTCCCTTATCGTGACTGGGTTTGTTGCTTGAGTGAGTGGCGCGCAGTTTGATACCTGCAGATTCCCCTCTCGACTGCCCGGTGTACTAGTAAGTGTAAGTTTTAATTCCCCTGGGCAGTCTGGTGTGCCTGGTTTTGCAGTAAACAGATGCGGGTCATTCTCATCTTGGGTAAACTCAACATCATACGGTTGGCTAAAATCTTGCGGAGTCTCGTTACCAAGAGCACGAATATTTAGCGACGCATAACTTCCACCTCGTGCCCCTATCTTTGAGTAATTCACCCAAGTGTAAGACTCGCCAGCGGCTGAAACATTCGGGGTTTGAAACAGACTCAGAGAGGCACTAAGCAGCAGTGCCCCACCCAAATAATACAATAGCCATCTCTTTAACATAAGCTTGATATCATTATGCAGTAAAAGTAGTGAAAGATAAAGGGTAGCTAGATACTGTTGATGTGAGCAACATCCTTGGGCGAAAGATGGTTGCGATACTTTTCTTTGGAGTGGACTATCTCCCGACTATTGCGTATGTTAGCCTTGGAGGATTCTGATAGGTGACCTGAGTGTTGGGCTAAGCCTGCTATGGCAGCGGAGTTTTGCGAGGCTAATCCACCAGGCGTGTATGCCCCTCTGCTTGCTGCGCTATCGTAGAGCTCGCCGACACCCTGTCCAGCCCTAATTCCTTCTGCGTTTAAGTGGGATGCGCCTTTGGCCACAGGATTGTTTGATATGCCTTTTATCAAGGCCTCACGCGCGCTTGCGGAGCCCTGCTCATCTCGCACCTGTTCAATCAACTTATGTATATCATCTAATGTGCCAGATTTTGCCAAGAGTTGACGTGCCGCAGCTACTTCATCCTCCGTAAGATTCGCTCCGTCTTTTTTGACTCCATCGTACGCCGCATTACGAAGCTCATCTCTGTTGTAGTCGTCTTCTGTAAATATGGCAGTGGCCGCTTCTATCTCGGAAATCTCAAGATTTAGACTAAGTCCCTGTAGTTGATTCTCTAGCGCATCTTGCCTGTGTTGAGCACTGCTAGGTGGTGTTGGTTGAGTTGGTGGGGTGCCACCAGGCTGTGAAGCTCCTCCTCCAGGACTTCCTTGATTAGCTCCAGCTCCTCCGGGCGGAGGGGCAAGAGCAGCATTTTTACCCAAAGCTTTTGCGACTTTTGCCTGATTGCCCGACTGTGACATAAAGCTTCCATATGCACCCTTTGTTGGGTCGGAGAGCTGCGATGCATGATGATCGGCAATTTGTTTGCGTGCATTGGAACGTTTCTTCACTCTGGTGTAAAGCCCACCGCCGTTTTTGTTTAGGGCAGCTGTTTCGCGTTGCTTCTCCTTGTCTTCGGCCCACTGCCCTGCCCTCTCCTGACCTTTGTCAAATAGCTTCTTGGAAGGATTGTTAACTGCCGCCGAGAGTTTATTGACCAATTGACCGCTTAGCTTGACGATAAGGGGAGTAAAAAAGAATGGTATTAATTGCACTGCTATTGCAAGGACGGCAAAAATTAATTTAGTGACATCACTGGTTATTCCTGAGCTTGTGGCTGGTGCGGCCGCACTCACTACTCCAGCGAGTACCTGGGACCCTCCAAACACGGCGGCAATTGCTGGATATAGCATCAGAAGCGTCATGAAGTTTGACCAATATTTATTAAACCACGGCTGAGTTGAGGGTAAGATATTAAGTGCAAATGCCAAGGGGGAAAGCGCGACGAATATAATGAGTACAGCCTGGCGCACCACTAGAGTGATAATCGTAACAAAAAGCGCAAAGATACCACTTACTAGTAGTGGCACGAGAGCAAGTGCATTTATATAGATCAAAGCCCCTAGTGCGCCCGCTCCAGCCAAAACAAATGCAGAACCAGCAATATTACCAAAAGCACCAAATTCTGGATCAACTCGGCTTTGAACACTCATGAGGATATCAAATATAGAATTACCCAGCACATTGAATACGTCAACTAAGATTGCGCACAGGATAAAAGACACGTTGATAAGCACAGCAACAACAATCATGCGAGGTAGCATCTTTTTTACGCCATAATTACTAATACCCATATTTGTAACTTGGGATATGACTATTGTGAGAAATATAAATATAAAGAATAGATTGGCAAGATTACGAAAAGATCCCCATATATCAAATAGTTCCCTTCCTCCAGGCTGGTTTCTATCTAGAGGGGGTAGTACCATAAGCATTTTCAATACCTTGAAGGCGCCTTGAACAGTTAATGCAATCACACGCGATACTTGACATATAATCCACCCAAGCCATTGAGCTTCACATGCCTGCTTCCCTTCCTCGTTTGGAGTTTCATCTGGGGGAATGGGCCTGCCATTGGCATCAAGACGAACCTGCTCTACGGGGACGTACTTTGACTGAGTGACCCAACAGCCTGCGCTTACGCTGTAGAAGACGCTATATGGGCCGCCATGGTAGTTGTTGCCACCAAATTTCTTGCCATCGACTCGCCAAAAAGCAACATGTGTCACTTGCTTTATGTTGTCATTAGGAGGGATTGCAATGACGTCTTGACAGTCACTATTCTCTTTCCACTCAAAAAAAGTCCAAGTCTCGAAGTCGGCATCTGTATTATACTGTGGCGGAGGAAAGTCTCGTTTTAGCTCCTTCATCCTATGACGGGCATTATCGTTATAGACCTCTTCATTGATACTGCCATAATCGGTACGCACGAATTTATTGCCGTGTAGATACAGGTCATTTCCTCGCCACTGAGCCTTGTTGTCATCTGCATAAACCGGCTGGCTAAAAAACAGCAAGCCAATAATCATGGCCAAGAGTGTGCAGCTTGCCGCAAAGATAAATATGTAGCTTCGTCGGGTGAAATTATAGAGATACATAGTTATGTAATAATGGTATGATACTATTATGCAATCCGCAACACGCTTATGGTTAAATACTACTGCAATGCTTCGCGACTGTGTGAAACTAATGGCTCTTATTGGTCTCGTTGCAGCAATCAGCTTTCCTGTCCTTGTACCCAGCCAGGCACTTGCTAGCGAGCGCTGTGCGGGCGTAGACACCTCTTACATCAAATGTAACGCCCCTGCCGAAGCATCTAGGCTTGAAAATACAGGTTTTTGGTGGTTGTTGAGTTATCTTCTTGGTATAGCGATATCGCTTGCGGGTGTTGTGGGAGTTGGCGGCGTTGTTTGGGGCGCTATTATGTATGCAAGCGCAGGAGATAACGAGTCGCAAGCAGCCAAGGCAAAGGTGATTATCCGTGATGTGATTATTGGGTTTGTAGCGTTTGCGGGTATGTATGTCATTCTAGAATATGCCATTCCTGGCGGGGTATTTTGATAATAGTCCATGATGTATGCTACTATCAAAAGCAATATGAAGTTTTTCCTTACTGTCATGGTTACAATGTGTATCACCCTTAGTTTTCAATGGGTATTAACAAGTCAGGCTGCGGCTATTGACACTTGTGGTGTTGAGACGGCTGTATTGGATTGTGGTGGTCAAGGTGGCGGCGGTGGCGGTCAAGGCGGCGGTGCACTTCAAAACTCAGGTCTATGGTCATTGCTGATCATGGCGCTTAATATCATGACAGGTCTTGTTGGAATATTGGCTGTTGGGGGGATTGTCTATGGCGCAATCATGTATACATCAGCACAGGACAACTCATCTCAAGTACAGGAGGCTGTCGGAATTATCCGCAATGTCATTATAGGTATCGTGCTGTACGCTGGGATGTTTGTGATACTTCAGTATCTTATCCCTGGCGGTATCTTTAATGCTGCAGCAGGACCTCCTACTCCATAGAGACACGTGGCTAGGTATAGTTTTACGAGTTGTACTTTCTTTGCGAACGGATTACTATAAAGTATAAGCATTATGGGTATACGGATTGGTGGTAATTTGGCATTTTTGACACTTTCTATAGTGTGCGCTGTTTTCTCTGCGTTTGCGTACAGCAATGCAACAGTGCTGGCTTATGGGAAATGTCCAAACGGAGAGGTTGACTCTGCGACTTTGCAACGTGTTACTAATAAAACAAACTGGAATAGTTCCCAGTGCTATAAATGGAATGGTAGCTCATATCAACCTACCTCAAGCCAGCCATCTAGTTATACCCCTCAGGCATACACTGAACGACCTACTATTCAGGGGGGTGGATGTGACGGTGTAGTGGATAGTCATAACGATAATGGGGACAGAAGGTCTGTCTACAATCTTTCCGGTAGTGCATTGAACGACTATTTTCAAGCCGAAAAGCGAAAGGGTATATACAGTGAAGATGGAAGACAGAGTTATGATCCGAATAAATGCTATCAGTTTGAATGTGATATTAATAATCAATCGCTAGCAGATGATGCGATATGTAGGGTTGGCAACGATGGCGATCCTACTGGTGATGTAAAAAAAGACAACTACACTTGTCCTCCTAGAACGACTAGGGGTGGCAATGGTATTACATTTGTCAATGGAGTTCCCTACGCGGTCAATAATCAAAACGTAGGAGGAACGAGTGCCTCTATAGGCTACAATACTATTCCAGCAGATGGCCTAAATGATAATAAGTGTTATCAATGTCAGATGAAGCAGGTTGGTAGTGCAGTAGGAGGACAGACCGTGGAGCCTGACTGTGTTGAGGTTTTTAGTGTTTCAGAGGGAGATTCAGGCCTTTGCGGATTTATTGAAGATGGTAGTGATCTTCGAAATCCTCAAAACAGACGACCCGACCCGAAATGTGTGGAGGAGAATAAAAAAGAAGCAGAGCGTTGGATTAAATCAATCAAGGCGGCAGCTCCAAACGCAAGATATAATGTCAATCAAGTCGCCTACGGACCCTCTGCCTCGGCGAAGACTTTTTGTGAGTATTATGACACTCTAGAGGAAGATCGTTATGACTGGAGGTATATATTACACTCTTGCTATATAGGGTATGAGATTGGATTTGGCAAGGGTATGATATGCTCTGCTCGCTATCTGGGTACAAAGCCTCCAAGGGCATATGCAAATTTTCCTGGTAAGTTTGCAGAAGAGTTTAATAAATACCTACGAGAAATGCAGCCCTACGGAAATATTGGCACGATAGCAGGACGCACCGGAAACTTCCCCCGTGCCGTTCCGACGAATGGTTACGATCCAACCCCGGTTAATTTAGGCGGTGCGTATGATCCATTTTCTATAGAGATAAATACTGATGAGTTTGCCGAGCAATATCGCCAGGAGCTTTCGTCGCGTGCCCGAGAAGCATGTATCGAAGGTCATGTGCAGTATATTGTAGATTATGCATTTTGCGGAGGTGACAAAGGCTGCCAGGATGGCCTCCGTACTGAAAAATCACGTATATATAACCCCGGCCCACCTCTGGGGCGTGTTATCGACCCTAATAACCCTGCTAATAATGTCAATGATGTGAGTCAAATGATACAGACTGCACGCGGTGAGGCAAACGATTGCGGTGGAGTCCTCACAGCCTACTTTACTTGTCGTGGTGGTAATACACTCGACAGGTCGGGTATCTGGAATCTCATGCTAATCATTATGAATATTCTCTTTGCACTTGTAGGTGTTGTCGCGACCGCTGGTATTGTATGGGGAGCAGTACGTTACGCTTCATCGTCAGACGATGCAGGCGAACGCAAGCAGGCTATTGAGTTTATGAGAAATGTTATAATCGGACTTGTGCTTTTTGCGGCCATGTGGGCTATAATGCAATATATAATACCTGGAGGAGCCTTTAGATGATAAAACGAACACAACAAACAATCTACTTACTACTATTTGGTGCACTAGCGTCGCTGCTTGGATCTTTTATGTATACTCCGGCATCCTATGCTGCATGTGGTGATGAACGTCTATTGACGCTCCCTGCTTGGTATCGAGGGCTAGTGGAGCCAGGTAGCGGTGGCACCTGCGAGATTAAAGACCCTTCTTCTAATCTTTCGCAGTTTTTCTCTACCCTCGCGGTTAATATTGTGGAAATTCTCCTTCATATCGTGGCATATGTCGCCGTAGCTTTTATTATCATTGGGGGCTTCAAGTATATAACAAGTGCCGGATCACCAGACGCCAATGAAAAAGGCCGTAAGACTATTCTTAATGCGGTGATTGGGTTAGTGATATCAATCGCCTCTATAGGTATAGTAAATCTAATATTGGTGTAAAATAAAAACTAAGGACACTTATGATATATACAATACTATCACTACTATCAAATGCTAAAGTTGACCTTCCGAGTAATTACCCATCGCAGTTTCAGGTAAACGATTCAGGTGCGTCTTTACTTGATAGCATCCTTAATACGGTATACTTTTTTGCTGGCGCTGCAGCAGTGATCGCTATTATAGTTGGTGCATTCTGGTATATTACAGGTGGCGACAACCCTTCACAGGTACAGAAGGGCAAGAACGCAATTATATATGCATCTATAGGCCTTGTGATTGTTCTAGCGGCTTTTGGTATTACTGGATTTGTATCAGGATCGTTTGTATGATGATGAAAAAACTTCTTATTACATTGTGCGCAATGGTTAGCATGTCGATATTGGTAGTGCCTTCTACATCCGCCATCACAATAGAGGGTTGTAGCAATGGTGCTGTTAACTCAAGCCCGGTCTGTAGGGGTACGGGACAAGATCTTAAGGATCGCAATGGTGGATTTGTAGCTCAGCTTACAAACATCCTCCTCTTTCTAGTTGGTACTGCGGCGGTAATCGGGATTATTATTGGTGGTATAAGATATGCAGCTGCCAACGGTGAAGCGCAGCAAATCGCTTCTGCAAAAAATACTATCATGTATTCTGTCGTTGGTCTCATCGTGGCTCTTATGGCGGGCGCAATAGTAAATTTTGTCGTCAACTCAGCCGACACTGGGACGCCGTCATCAACACCTCAGAACACTACTCCTGCTCCTAGCCCATAGCTCAGGAACAAATGTATTAATTGAAAGGAAAAGTATGCGACATATTAAAAAAAGCAGCACACTGTATCGATCGGTTTTTGGTGTATTTCTTCTTGCGGCGCTTGCTGTGCCTATGATGTCAACTTCGCTTATGGCGACCGAGGCGCATGCGGTGAATGTTATACAAGAAAACCAAGGTGGCGCTGATAAGTATTTCCGTCAAGCTCAAAATGAAAATATCAAAAATGGCAATTCTAATATAATACGAGGTATCACAAATATCCTCTTATTTGTACTCGGTACAATTGCTGTCATAGCCATCATCATTGGTGGTATCAAATATACGACATCAAACGGTGACGCAAGCAGTATTAAGTCTGCAAAAGATATGATTATGTATGCGGTAGTTGGTCTTATCGCTGCACTTCTCTCTTGGGCGATTGTTGGCTTTGTTCTCGATAGATTCTAGGGTATAATACAGCCATGATAAGTTTAAAAAACATATACACAAAAATCCCTGCTGCTTTTTTGTCTGCTGTGGCAGTAGCGCTCGGCCTATCAGCAGAGACTTTTGCGGCAGCAAAAGATATAATCAATCAAGGAAGTGGCGCTACTGGTGCTTCTGGACAGAGCCTAGAGGGTGGCATTGAGATTGTAACCAACATACTACTATTTCTTATTGGTACAATTGCTGTCATAGCCATCATCATTGGTGGTATCAAATATACGACATCAAACGGTGACGCAAGCAGTATTAAGTCTGCAAAAGATACTATTCTCTATGCGGTCATAGGTCTCATAGTTGCTATCATGGCTTACGGTATCGTCCGTTGGGTTGTTAACCTATTCTAAACTGTTCCCTTTTGTGCTTGTGTATGATATAAACAATATTAAGGAAGGAAAATAAAATGAAGAAACTTCAACAAAAAATTAATAGCATTGTAACAACTGCAGCATTTGCATTTGTCGCAGCATTTGCATTTGGTGGCGTAGTGGCCACGCCTACCTATGCTGCTGACTGTAATGTCAACGGTAGCGGTTCGGACCTGTCTATTAATGACGGTGTAAACTGTGCCCAGGGTAAGGACCAGCCAAGCTCACTTTTTGGTGACGGCGGTATGTTCCAGGTCGTCACAAACGTGATGCTCTTTCTCATTGGTGCTGTGAGTGTGATTATGCTCATCATTGGTGGTATCCGCTATACTATCTCCAACGGCGACCAAGGTGCGGTGCAGTCAGCTAAAAACACTATCATGTACGCTATCATCGGTCTTGTAGTAGCAATTCTTGCTTACGCGATTGTACAGTTTGTCACAAGCTCGTTTGTACAAGAATAGTTTTACTGATTTATTCAATAAAATACATCCGCAACTTTGCGGGTGTATTTTATTGTCTATGTAATGTTATAGAAGCTTTGTGCGCGAGGCTCTGCGACCTTAATGGGGCACTGCTAAGCTACCTTGGCGGTGGCGAACGGCACAAGAGACCGCCTCATGTCTCGAATCAAAAAACACTCCCCTGTTTGGAGAGTGTTTTTTGATAGACCCAAATACTACATAATCTGGATTTTCTTGGCTTGCTCCTGCTGTACCTTTGAGAAGCTGATAGTGAGCACACCATCTTTGAGCGCTGCACGCGCTTCATCTTCTTTGACGGGTACAGGAAGCGCGAGCGTGCGGCTAAATTCGCCCCAGTAGCATTCCTGGATGTGCCAGTTGTTGGCTTCCGACTCGTCACCGCTACTAAGTGTACCGCTGATTGTCAGGATGCCTTCACTAATGCTTACATCGAGGTCGTCTTTGTTGACGCCTGCGGTGCGTGCTTTTACTACAAGCTCTTCTTCTGTCTCATACACATCAACAGCAAGTTGACCAGGAAAATCGTCTTCTGGGTCTTCCTGAGCGATTTGCTGCTGCATTACTGTATCATCTTCTTGCGGAACCTGCGTCAAGTCATCGTCATTCAGAAATGCTGCCGCCAGTTCGTCTTCGATCAATAAATCGTCGTTTTGTTTACGGGCCATGATATCCTCCACTTTTCTCTAGGCTCTTGTCGACAAATAGTCCCTTTTAGTATAGCAAACAAGGGTCTATAATCAATAGCGAGGGTATAAAAAACGTAAAAAGTACAATGCTAGATTCACTTATTTCGTGGCTTGCGCCTCACTACTGTTTGTCCTGTGGTGAAATTGGCGCACAAATTTGCGATAATTGTTTTTTTGACATCGAACTTGTTCCGCGCGAACAATGCGTGTTGTGCGGAGGTTTGTTGGTTGGATTGCAGTGCGGGGTGTGCGAGGATTTAGCGGATGTGACGCAAATTGTACTTGCGGAACGACGTGATGTATTGGAGCGATTGCTAAACGAGTATAAGTTCGCCTACAAACGAGCGGCGTATCGACAGGTTGCGCGATGCTTTGACGCAGCAGCACCGCTCTTCCCCGGCGCGACCCATGTTGTACCATTACCGACATCTAGCGTGCATATTCGTAGACGCGGGTTTGATCATACGCGGGATTTTTCCAAGCTGTTTGCTAAGCTGCGTGGCTACGAGTACACCCCCCTGCTAGTGCGCCGCCACAACAAGGCTCAGGTGGGTGCGACGGCTGCTGAGCGCAAAACACAAGCTAGTAATGCGTTTAGGACCAAAGGCGGGTTGCTAGACAGTGAGGCGCTGTATGTCATGTGCGACGACATTGTGACGACGGGCGCTTCTATTGTCGCTGCCGTACGTTGCCTACAGGATATGGGCGCTAAGCATGTTGCGTTTCTCGTATTGATGCGGCAGGTCTAGTCATACAGGGGTGTCTATGGTATAGTGGGCATAGTTCTGGAGAGATGACCGAGTGGTTGAAGGTACCGGTCTTGAAAACCGGCGTGCGGTAAAACGTACCGTGGGTTCGAATCCCACTCTCTCCGCCATAGAAAAGCCGCAACCATCTGGTTGCGGCTTTTCTATTTCTCTGAGAGTGCGCTTTGAACCCACGGGCACGGCAAAAGCCGTGCGTACCGTGGGTTCGGTGTAGTGAGTGAAATGAAAATGTGTTGACATTTTTTATGAGCGAACGGAAGAGCGAAGCGATACCCCACTCTCTAAAAACAAAAAAACAGCCCAAAAAGGCTGCCTTTTGCTATACTCTCGCTCTAGAAGCTCGTCGCTCCTCCGCCTCCACCGCCAAGTGATCCGCCATTATCAACGAATGTGCCAGTGATAAAGTTAACTGCTGCATACGCTAGCAGTGATACGATAATACCTACGATGGCGTAGAGGATGGTATTTTTGGCTGCGCTTACATTGGCTGAGTCGCCGCCAGAGAGTACATAACGTAGACCGCCGATGATAATCATGATAACGCTAATGGCACCGACGATAAATAGCATGACGTTGGTAATCTTGGCAAAGACACCACCATCGCCAAACAACACAGCTGGTTGCCCATCGCCGCGCGCTGCCGCCGCACCACCAGGTACACCCCCCTGCATCTGTTCGGCGGATACAAGAGTACCAAATCCAAGCAGTAAACTGGTTGCTGCGACGACTGTGAGATATTGAAGAGTTCGTTTCATATGATATATTCCTACTAGTTTCTGCCTTTATTTTACTATAAAAACACAGCGTTTGTCTATCAGGGGTAGATATGCTACAATAATCCAAGTCAGCCGATAGATATTTGGAGGATTACCCAAGTGGCTGAAGGGGACGGTTTGCTAAATCGTTAGTACGGGGAGACCTGTAGCGGGAGTTCGAATCTCCCATCCTCCGCCAGAATAAAGAAATGACCCTTGTGGTCGTTTTTTTATTATGACCGGCGAGATATAAACTCTCGCTGAAGTTGCGAAGCGATATCTCTCTACGTCACCTCTATCATCGCAATACTTGCGTCATCTGCCTTACCGCGAATACTGTTTGTTTCATGATGATGTCGCATAAACCATTGGATTTTATCGTTCATATACTTGGTAATTTGATGCACATCAACGGTGTCACTATGAGTCTTTATAGCCTCTTTTATCATTTGTGCAATTTCATCCTGCGTAAAATTATCGGTATATGCGTCAGACACTGCAAATACAATATCTCCCGATGCAACCTGTTGATACCCAGCCTGTACCTTTTCTGGCATTATGTTGCCTAGCGCATACGCAATTTTGTTTCTTTGGTTATAACTAACTTGGCGGTGTGTTTCGAGTGAATTATAGTCATCAATGGTGCGGACGCTATCAAGCGCTTGCTGTTCAAGTATGCGATTATTGTGTGGCTTGTGTGCAGAAATTGCCGTGTCATCTAGAGTAAGGCTATGAAGGACGTTGTTTTCGGGCCGGAATACCAGCAGACGACTGTCCCCTGCCGTCGCCCAAGAGACGTAATTATGGCCATTGTGCTTTGTGACTGCTGCAATCGTTCCAGTGGTTGCAAGAGGTGATAGGTTTTGCGCTACTCGCGTTTTGTTGTGGGCGTCAACTGCACGATGTGCGCCACGTAAGACCTCCGTCAAATAGACTGCGGCATCGGAGGGAGAGGTGCATAGATGAGTAAACTCTGCGTAGTTACTCATGATATTACTTGCTATGTGTGCTGCTTGCTCCGATCCTCTTTGTCCGCCCACGCCATCTGCCACGCCAAGATAGCCTTTTGAAGATGCAAATATCCTGTCGTCATTGTGATGTGGATGCGTGGGTGAAGCCTCGGAGTGCTGCGCGGCAGGATAGACGACACGCTCTCTTTCGTGACGATCCATAGGCTTGGTTATTACGGGAATGTCAGCCGAAGGTAGAGGTGTCGTGTTTTCGGCATGAGCAGCTGCATAGCCTAGTTGATTAGTAACATCGTGTTTGTCAAAGTGTTCGTGTAGCTCGGCAAGGTTAATTACTTGTACAGGATTTGAGTAATCGGTACGTTTAGGCCTATCATGGTGATATTCTGCCATAATGAATTATATTATACATAAAAATATAAAAAAGTCAAGCTATAGCATAATGAAGACGATAATGTGGCGGCTATTCTCTACAGCGACCTTCGCAGCTCGTCAAATTTTCGCTTTGCTTCTCCTGGTTCGGCCGTAAGTTCACCTATATAGGAGCCACGAACACTTGTACCGAATACAACGTCGCGTACAATCCGACCCAGGATGATGAATTTTGGAGTGCCCATTTCTGAGGCGATATGTGTTGCATGTCCAACAATCTCGCGTACTAGCTTGCGTTGATCTTTGTTGAGCTTGGGGTGAATACGTCGAATAATTACAAAACAAGCCGACCATAGTAATAGACCAATCATAAGTAAAGGTGTTGCAAACAATTCAATGAGCCACCACCACGAACTAAGGTTGTAGGCGAGCCACCATGTCAGCCCAAAAACAAGCGCATATATGCCGAGTCCTATCCATAGCACTGGCCACAGCAACTGGCGTCCGTAGTGGGCGGTGATAGCGCGGATGGCGAGCAACGTGGAATCCATACTACCAGTATAACAGTTGCGCGTGCGCCATTCTCTGGACTAATCCGAAAATCCAGTATACTAGCTATATGCAAGACTCGATTTTTACCAAAATTATCAAAGGCGAAATCCCCAGCCATAAAATCTACGAAGACGACCGTACCTACGCGTTTCTTGATATCCATCCTATCACTCCTGGTCACACTCTTGTCATCCCCAAAAAGCAGGTGGAATTTGTCTGGGATCTCGACGAAGACGACTATCAGGCGCTGCAGCGGAGCGTACAAAATATCGCCCGACACATGCGTAGGACACTTGATGTGCCCTACGTGGGCGAGCAGATTATCGGTGTCGACGTGCCGCATGCTCATGTTCACCTGATACCGTTTCGCGAAGTGAGTGAATATCGCCATGTTCCTGATATGAATAGCGAGCCAGATCATGCAGCGTTGGCGACAATGGCAGAAAAACTTACATTGGTATAGCTGTATGGCAATCAAAGTAGTGGCAATAGGAAAAAAGCACGAGTCTTGGGTTGCTGATGGCATAAAACGGTATCAAAAACGCCTACAAAAGCCCTATGACATAGAATGGCAGCTTCTTCCCCATTCCAGCCTGACAGGTGCCAGTGCCCGTCAGGAAGAGTCTGAGCGTATACTTGCTCGGATTAATGGTAATTCATATGTAGTGCTGCTAGACGAAGTAGGAAAAAACATCTCATCACTGCAGCTTGCCGACCTCATTTCCGCGCAGTTTATCCACAGTCGGTCGATCACAATCATTATCGGTGGCGCATACGGCGTGACAGATGAATTGCGTGCCCGGGCAGCGTTTGTGTGGTCGCTTTCTGGCCTTGTGTTTCCCCATCAGCTGGTTCGGCTTCTGCTGATAGAGCAAGTATATCGAGCACAGGAGATTGCGGCCGGAGGTAAATATCACCATATATAGATAAAGTGAAAGGGCGAGTCGCGAAGACTCGCCCTGTGGCCGTCTTGTCCGCAAGACGGCGGTGTGTTCACTTGTTGCAGCCAAACCTTTCCAGGTAGGGACGAATTTCGTCAACACTGGGTATCGACGAAAACCGCTGGTGTTGTGTGGTGTCGCGACTCACGAGAGTTGCGACTTCCTTGAGTCCGACGAGAGTCTGGTAGAGGATGCACCCGTTTCGAAACATCTTGATTTGATATTTCTCATCGGTGACGTGCGGATCCTCAAACCCGAGGTCACTCCCCTGCTCGTTGAAATGCTCCTTCCATGTGACGGGTGGCGGCGGGTCTGCTGCGCACGCCGTAGAGGTGAGTGCGGCGCCCACTACGCAGGTCGCCGCGAGTGCATTCTTCCAATTGAACACAACTACACTATACCATAGATACTTGACATTTACAATATCTTATGATAATATGAGCATTGTAAACAATCAAAACAAAAATATGCAACAAGTAATCCAACCTATCATCGGCTTTTTGGCACTCAGTACCCTCTGTGGGATATGTTTGCATGATACAAATCTCGACAAGGTGACCGTCCACTTAGTGGCTCATCACAATCAAATAGACGGAGCGAGCACAAGTATCTCATCGCATGCTCACACGCATAGCGAACGCAATCCGCTTGGGGGTAAGTCGCAGGCGTCTCTCGCCCGCGACCCGCGCGATGACAAAACTCGTCATCAAAATCAAAGCCAGCGTGATTATTTCCGCCTTCCTGGTCAGGCCGATATGACTGATCACACGATTGTACTGGCGTAAACCTAGTTGAGTACTTCTAGCTCGCTGGCGAGTTGAGCAATAAGCTTCTCTGTGGCCTCAAGATTCTGTTTGGTTTCTTCTACGAGGTGCTCGGGAGCTTTGGCGATGTAATTTTCGTTGGCAAGTCGAGCTTCGAGCGACGCTTTTTTCTGTCGTGTCTCGGCGAGGCGTACCTCTAGGTTGGTTTGGTGTTCATAGAGTGTGTCCTCGTCGATATCGAGCCAAGCTTCACGCCCAGAGGCGGCGAGACGAAGTCCTCTCGCTTGATCGACTTGCGCGACATCGCTGACGCGGGAAAGCTGCTTGATCAGCTGAGCATTATCTCCTACGAGCGAATCCTGCTGAAACAGCATCGGATAGCGCTTGTTGCCGGGCAGTTCGCTCATCACATAGCGCGCTTCACTCACGAGCGCTTGAACGCGGGTAAACTGTCCTGCGGCGATTTCATCATAGTGCAGCTCTTTGGGCCAGTGTTCAAGGATGAGTACGCTGTCTGTCCAGCCGACAGTCTGCCAGATTGTCTCTGTTACAAACGGCGCAAAAGGATGCGCAAGCCGCAGGCAGGTTTCGAGTACCCATGCGAGCAAGTCTGGATTCGGCTCGGCTTTGCTGGCTTCGATATACCAGTCGGCCACATCGTCCCAGATGGCGTGGTACATGGCTTCGCTAGCTTCGGCAAAGCGATAATTCTTGATTTGTTCGCCGATATTTCGCGAGGCGTTATTGAGTTGAGCGACAATCCAGTCGTCGGCCAGCGAGACAGTCTTTGGCGCGCTGGGTGTATACCCCTCCCCTAGTTTATCGAGGATGAAACGCGAGATATTCCAGAGCTTGTTGCAAAAATTGCGGCCAGCCACCACTTTGCTGAGTGAAAAGGCTTGATTTTGCCCAGCGCTACGACTCGAGATTAGACCGAACCGCAGCGCGTCGGAGCCGTATTTGCCGAGCGTTTCCATTGGGTTGACGACGTTGCCCTTGCTTTTGCTCATTTTTTGGCCGTGTTCGTCGAGTACGAGCCCATGAAGGTAGACGTCTTTGAACGGAACTTTGCCAGTGGCGTAGAGGCCGAGCATAATCATACGGGAAACCCATGGATAGAGGATGTCGTGGCCTGTTTCAAGGACGCTTGTGGGGTAATATTTGGCGAGTTCGCTGCCATCAAGGTAGTTGGTCGTGATGTACGGCCACTGTCCACTGCTAAACCATGTATCAAAGGTGTCTTCTTCACGTATATATGTTGTACCTTCTACAACAATCTCTTTTTCATCGACATGTGTATCAAAAATCCAATCTTCTGGGTCGTGTTTGTTGACGAACGCTGGGATTGGGATACCCCATGGGATTTGGCGGCTAATATTCCAGTCTTTGAGGTTGTCAAAATACTGCAACAGCGCAGCTTTCTTGCTTTCTGGATAAAATGTAATCTCACCTGCTTCGATAGCTGCTTTGGCTTTTTCGACGAGAGGTTTGACACTTACAAACCATTGCTCTTTGATGAGCGGCTGAATTGGTAGCCCACTCTTGTAGTCGTAGCCAACAGAATGCTCGATAGTTTCCTCTCCTCTGCGGAGCTCCAGTGCTTCGAGCGCGGCGAGGACTTTTTTGCGTGCATCCTCTACTTCAAGCCCGTAGTAATTACCGGCTTCTTCGGTCATCTTGCCGTCAAACCCGATAACTTGGATACGCGGCAAATCATGGCGATTGCCCATTTCGAAGTCGTTGGGGTCGTGGGCGGGCGTGATTTTTACGACACCCGTGCCGTATTCAGGGTCTACATAGTCATCGGCGATGACGGGGATCTCACGGTGTGTGAGAGGGAGCTGGACACTGCTGCCGATGAGATGTTTGTAGCGCTCGTCATCTGGATGGACAGCCACGGCCGTATCGCCCAGCAGCGTTTCTGGGCGCGTTGTCGCCACGACCAACTCCCCTACTTTGTCGACCAGTGGGTAGGCAATTTTCCAGAGTGTGCCTTTTTCTGTCTTGTGATCGACTTCGATATCGGCATAGCTTGTCTGGTATTTGGTGCTATAGTTGACGATGCGTTCACCTCTGTAAATAAGGCCGTCGTCCCACATTTTTTTAAACGTCGTATAGACGGTATCAATCACCTTTTTGTCGAGTGTAAACGTCAGGTTGCTCCAGTCGGCGCTAGCGCCCAGCGCGCGGAGCTGTAGTTCCATGTTGCCGCGCTGTTCATCGACGAAGTTCCAGACCTGGCTGTAGAGCTGTTCCCTACTGAAATCAAAGCGGCTCTGTCCTTTTTCGCGCAAAATCCGTTCGTAGACAACCCATGTTTCAAACCCAGCATGGTCTGCGCCTGGCAGGTAGACTGTGTCGTAGCCGTTCATACGATGGTAACGAATCAAGATATCCTCTACCTCCACCATGAGCGCGTGGCCGACATGCAGGTTGCCGTTGGCATTTGGCGGCGGCATGACGATACTATAGGGTTCACCCTCCCCTTTTGGAGAAAAAGCGCCAGAGGTTTCCCACATGGCGTAGATATTCGGTTCGTATTGATTCGGCTCGTATGTTTTTGCTAGTTGCATGTCTGTTCCTGATCAAAAAGTAATTTTTCACGTGAAAAAACTTGAGCAAAACTAAACCTTTCACGTGAAAATACGCGAGGCTACCTACCCAGGTTTTGCCACATGTTTGTTTGTACTACTAGTATAGCATAGTGGGGGAGAGGTGTCAGCCTTTGTTGTTTTCTGGGGTCTTTTCGTTATTTTTTTACTTGTGTTGCTCAATACGGAATCCAATCGTAATATACAGCTAGGACAAAAGCTTCTTCACAGATTTCGCCGTCTGATACGCCTTGTAGCGCAACCTATCGACAGGGTATTCGTAGGTACTAGAAAGGGTCTTTTCGTACCCGCCAAACGACTTCTTGAACCGTGTAAATCCTGCCCAGCGATGCGCGGGATCGTCGCTGTCGGTGATACCGTAGAGGTCGCAAATTTGCTTGCCTTGCTGGTGCGCGTCGATGATAATCTGGGTGAGCAAGGCAGTGCTGGCGCCGAGTTTGCGGTGTTCGTGCGTGGCGGCGGCATGGGCGTAATAGGTGGCGTGATCGTCTTCGTAGGCAAACGCGGCGGCGATGGTTTCACCCTCGTAGGTCATGAAGTGAAGCGATGCCGCCCCAATAGGTAGTAATACGTCGGCTTGGGCCTCGAAATAACTGTCTGGGTGTACGGTAATCTGATTTTGTGTAGCGACGCTATGGAGGAGGGTAGTTAGTCGCGATATGTCCTCGGGATTATGACTTTTTTCATACGTCATACCCTTTTTTTCATAAGTACGGTAGAGATTGCGGTTGTTTTGTTTCATGTCGGCGATAATCTCATCTTCTGTGCGCGACACGTCGATATACCGGGTATGGGCTGGCTGGGAGTAGGAGATGGGGCGCAGGCCAAGATTTTTTAGCTCACCAAACTCCGCGCCGATGGGCTGGACGCGCACATAGGCGGCTTTTTGACTGCGCGCCAATGCCACGAGCGAGTCGAGTGCAGTTTTGAGGGCGTGTGGAGTAGAGGCGGTGGGGCCATAGGGGCAGTAGAGGCGACTCATACCAAATCGCGCCGGCTCCAAAATAGCACGGTATTCCCAACCATCGCCAGTGCGGTGAAACACTGTGCGCTCAAGCGATTCTTGAAATTTTTGCCAGGCTTCTGATTGTAAAAAATGAACTGTTATATCGTTGTGTGTCATACAACACTCTCCTGTATGGTCATAGATAAACTGGGGCGGATTTCGAGTGCAAACGGACTGACAGGATGGTCTATCTGGCTTCTGTAGTAGCCGAGTGTGGCGATCATGGCGGCATTGTCGGTGCAGAGCTGGATGGGTGCGTACTCTATGTCGAGTGGCAGCCGAGCGGAGAGTTGGCGGCGTAGTTCCTGATTGGCTGCCACGCCACCCGCGATGACGACAGAAGTGGGAGAATATTCCTCGTAGGCGAGTTTTGCCTTGTCGACGAGCGTCTCAATGGCGATTCGCTGGAAGCTAGCCGCGATATCATGGCGTAATTCGTCGCCTACGCGCGCTGAAAGCTCGTGCGAGGGAAAAGTGAAGTCCACGCCCACTTCGCGCTGTACGGTGCGTAGGACAGCTGTTTTGAGGCCAGAGAAGCTAAAATCATATTTGCCTGCCAGCCTGGCTTTTGGAAACGTGAATCGCATGGCATCACCTGTCTCGGCTGCTTTTGCGACAGACGGGCCGCCAGGGTAGGGGAGGCCGATGATTTTGGCAACTTTGTCAAACGCCTCGCCGATGGCATCGTCTTGGGTTTGCCCAAGCAGCGTGTAATCACCATGGTCGCGAAAGAGGACGAGCTGCGAGTGTCCACCAGAGACGATGAGGGCGAGCATAGGAAACGAGGGTTGGTTTTTTGGTAGCAATAGATCGCTCAAACTGTCGACTGATTTCTCAGACCCGCTCGCCGCTAACTGATCTAGCTGACGCTCTTGGTTCGCTGCGGACGGAAAGTCCGAGTCTTCTAAATCAGTCGGCAGCTTTCGCTCTGCTGTGTTGCTTATGGTAATAAAATTCGCATACACATGCGCTTCCACATGATGAATGGGGTAGAGTGGCTTGTCGTGCAAATATGCCAGTGTTTTGGCGGCAATCGTGCCGATAAGCAGCGAGCCAGACAGCCCGGGCGCGTACGTGACGGCGATCGCGTCGATGTCATCCCACGTCACGCCTGCATCCTCAAGCGCTTTATTGATGACGGGATTGACGACCTCTAGGTGACTTCGTGCTGCCACCTCTGGCACGACGCCGCCGTATTCGGCATGGATGTCGATCTGCGAATTGACGACATTGCTCAGCAACCGCTGACCGTCTTGTACCACGGCAGCGGCAGTTTCGTCACAACTGCTTTCGATTCCCAAAATCAACATACTACTAGTGAAATTATATCACTATATTTGTAAAAAGTCGGCTAGGTGTCGATGGTTATCTCGCGCACCTCCCCAAACCTCGGAATCGGCCGCATCTCTTGGTGATGTCCAAGACCTTTCCAGATGACCCCGATCCGCAGCCCATGAGTAAACCAAATCTGTTCGTGTGGAGCGCGGGCGAGCGTTGTCAGAGCGTGTTCGGTGACATACCCATCAAATTTACCTTTGTACCACCCCTCGCGCTGCTCGGCGACAGTACCTTCGATAGCTATTTCGTCGAGACAAGAATACGCGGTAAAATCACCAAATCCCGCTTCCTGGGCTGTTTGCTGGGCGCGGCGCATGGTCGAGGCGGCAACCTGGCCAACCTGAAGAAGCGCGTATCTGCCAATCAGTAGTCGCCCGGCGGCTTGTGCATGTTCGACACCTGCTTGCATCAGCTCGGCATCGCTTGCGCCAAACGCGGGGCTGTTGCGGTTATTCGCCTCGGAGAGGCCATGGCGCACAAGATAAATTGTTCTCATGACTCCATTCTACACTTGATTAGTCTTGAGGTGGGCTTTGACGAGGCGTATAATATAACAATATGAAAGAAAAACTTGTGCGAGGGGTGCGGAGGGCGCTGCCACAAAAATCTGTCCGTAAGCTGGAGGAGAGCTACCGCAAGACGCGCGTCAAAGCGGTGAGTGCTCGCTATGGCTATCCTGCTAGGGGGCTTAAAGTGATCGCCGTGACAGGTACCAACGGCAAGACAACGACGATTAATTATATCAACTCTATCCTCAAAGCTGCGGGCTACAAGACGGCGATGTTTAGTACCGCGCTTATAGAAGTAGCGGGTGAAACGCAGCTTAACGACCTCAATGCAACCGTGGGTACGACCGCTCGTATGCAAGAGTTTTTTCGCGATGCAAAAAAAGCCAAGGTCGACTACGTGGTACTCGAAATCACCAGCCACGCGCTGCATCAGCACAAGCTCGACGGCGTACCGATCGAGGCGGCTATCATGACCAATCTCACCCAGGATCATCTAGATTATCACAAGACGATGGAAGACTACGCTGCCGCCAAGGCGCTGCTGTTTGCGAGCGAGCCGCGCTATATGGTGCTCAATCGCGACGACGAATGGTTTGATTACTACGACAAGTTTGATGCGGGCGAGCAAAAGATGACGTATGGCGAACACAAAGAGGCCGAAGCGCATATCGAACACACTAAACTGTACAAAAAAGGTAGCGAGGCCGACGTGGTGTTTGATCACCAGACCAAGCTGGAGCTGGCGACGCATTTGCCGGGCAAATTCAATATTAGCAATATGACAGCCGCAGCGACAATTGCGTATTTGTTGGGTGTGAGTGTGGATAAAATTGTGGAAGGCGTGGCCGATCTGGAGGAGATTCCGGGGCGGTTTGAGCGTGTGGATATCGGCGATAAGCCCTATGAAGTGATTGTGGATTATGCGCATACACCCGATGCGCTCCAAAAACTGCTCGAAACCACAAAAGCTATCACTAAAAACCGCGTTATCTTGGTATTTGGTGCGTGCGGCGACCGTGATAAGCTCAAGCGGCCTATCATGGGCGAGATAGCAGGGCAGCTAGCGAACCGCATCATCGTGACCGACGAAGAAAGCTACAACGAAGATCCAAATGCTATCCGTAGCGCAATTATAGAGGGAGTCGAAAAAGCCAAGGCGAGCGCCAAAATGACCGAAATAGCCGATCGCAAAGAAGCAATTGAAAAAGCCCTGTCTATCGCGACCAAAGGAGATACAATCCTTGTCACGGGTATGGGGCACGAGCAATATCGCATCGTCAATGGCAAACGGATTCCGTGGAACGATGCGGCGGTTGTCAAAGAATTGACAGTCTAGTCTTCACCAGAAATACAAAACGAATTTTGTAACTCTGGTGAAGTGACAGTACAGAACAACTTGCCGTCACTTACCTTCGATCCTTTCTGGATCAGCTCATGGGCTAAGCCTCGATTTTTCGGATGGTGACGGGCAGGTCGACGACCTCTCGCAGGGTGCGCGGGTCGCTACCCGTGTGGGTGAAGACGCGGAGACGCGACTGGCCTTCCTCAAGCTGATGCTTGCGAATGGCGGTCACCAGCGCCGGGAAGTGCACCTCCTCGGTGGTCTCCTCGTCGACGACGATGAGCGGACACTGGTCGTTGGGACCGATCAGCCAGTCGGCGAACTCTTCCGCCGCAGCGCGGTCACCGAACTCTTCGACACTCTCGCGCTCTCGCCAGTCTTCGTCAAAGAAGCAGCTAAGCGCATACACGACGCACCCCTCTTCCCATCGTCCCTCGTCGTAGGCCATTCTGAGGCTCTCGTAGTTGAGCCCCCAGCCGATGGAGGTGAGATGGTTGGGGCAGTAGTCCTTGTACGGATCGGTGTCAACACCGATCTTGCTCGCCACTTCTGCGACGAACTCCTTGGTGGTGTGCTCATCGGAGAGCACGTGGACGAACAGGTCGGCGGATGACATAACGTCACCTTTCTATCGTCTGTACTGTCTAGGTTCTGAGATGGCGGATACCAATCTCATAATTTGATTATATCACAAAAACACCATTATGTAAATAGGACTACTTCGGTCGTGTCGATTTCATGCTTTTCAGTCGAGATTTTAATACTGCGGTAATTTGAAGAGGGCTCCCTGTAGTAGAGAGCCCTTTACCTCCGTTCGTAGATGGTGATTTCGACATCATCCGAACCGTGTGTGGTCTGGATGGTGATTGGGAGTGCGCCGCGTGTGGTAGCGAGCTCAAACATGTGCCCAAATGCCTTATGGACAATCTTGCTCACTTCGCATTCGACTTTCTCGTCGGCGTTGCCCGTAGGTACGTCAACAGACTTGTGATGCTCGGAAGCATCGTAGAGGGCTGATTTTGCATCAACCCAGCGACAGGTGAACCGCCGCATTGTCCCGCTCCTTTCACTACGTGTACAGAGACATTACCTATGATAACACATACACTACAAATAGTCAACTATTATGCGTGTAGCATACGTCCGAGATCGCCAAGAATTTGCATTCTGACGGGCTCGACCATCTCGTTTTTTACGGTCGAGGACCCATTTTTATAGATTATATCTTTTGTATAGGGGAAGTATACGATATTACCATCCCTGGTTTTGGCATATGGCATCTTGTCAGCGTAGCCTCCGTTTTTGCCAGCAACTTGATCAAGCGAGTCTTTGATATCTACTCGGATACTTTGTGCGCCCGATCCGACGACGAAATCTACACCTTTGCGCTCTTCTTGGGGCGTACCATGCCGGATTGGTATGCCGAGTGGTTCGACCATGTCATAGAACGTGTTTTCGGCACGCATACCGCGCAGTGTGTCGTTGACGTAACGCTGCAAACTTTCTGGTGAGCTTTCCATTTTTTCTGTGGCGGTACGGACAATATTGGCTTCGATATTTTCTAGCGGCTCGTCTGGATAGGCACGTAAAAGCGCCGACACATCAGCATTGTAGTTGACGAGATAGTCTTTGGCATCATGGAATTCTTTTGAGCCGAGGAAGCGTTGCTGAGAGTTTGCCTCTAAAAGTTCTTGTTGGCGCAAGGCGTAGGGGGCTTGTCCGAAGACTAAGATGGCTGCTGCTTGTTCGTAGGAGAGTAGGTTGTTGTTTTGATTGTTTTCTACATAATCTCTTGTAGTAACCGACATAAGTTCAAGATATTCGTCACTAGAGGTAGTGCGGATATCAACGCCTCCTTGTGCCGCAAGAGTATAAAACACGTCGCTTTCAGTAATCTGGGTAGCGATATTGCGTGCATCCTCCAGGCTACTGAAGCGTGTTGGATTGTCGGCTGCGTGTGTATTGTTGATCGTTTCGGGGGGGGTATTTGTTTTTGGCATGATGCTTTTTTGTTTTTAGATAACTTTAGTATCATACTAGCATAAAAACTTTGGTATGTCAATTAAGCGAGCATATTTTGGCACTCTATACTTGCAAGTGCCAATTTTTTGGCTATAATTAGATACATAAAGCTAATAAACACGGAGGAAAATACATGAGTTCACCTATCAAACCATTGGCAGATCGTGTTGTGGCGGTGCGTGAAAAAGCGCAAGAAAAGACTGCAAGCGGACTGTATCTTCCAGATAGTTCTAAGGAAAAGCCTGTTGTCGCAGAGGTCGTGGCTGTGGGACCAGAGGCCAAGGCGGTGAAAGAGGGCGATAAGATTGTCTACAAGGAATATTCGACGACTGAGCTGAAGATCAATGACGTTGAATACCTGATCGTGAAAGAAGAAGATATATTGGCGACGGTGTAGATTGACTATTCGGATTATTTTGCACATTTACAACACAGGGACACGTTTTTGCACGGATCACGATGCAAAAACTCTCGGAAACGAGAGCCCCTGTTGTCGCAAAGCGCAAAACAATCCTCTCGCAGCATAACACGATAACTTTAGGAGGTTTAAGATTATGGCAAAGAAGATTTTTTATGATGAAGACGCACGCGAGCGCGTGCTTGGTGGCGCAAAGGCGCTGTACGACGCAGTAAAAGTAACTTACGGGCCAAAAGGCGGCAACGTGGTGATCGCCAAAGGCTATGGTGGTCCGACCGTGACACACGACGGTGTCACGGTAGCCGAAAGTGTAGAACTGCCCGAGAATGATGACGAGACATTGGGCTACAAAGTTGGCGCAGAGCTGATCAAACAAGCGGCAACCAAGCTCAACAAGGTAGCAGGCGACGGCACGACCACTGTGACGGTGCTGACCTACAGCATCCTCAAAGAAGCAAATCGCCTGATAGCAGCTGGCCACAATCCCCAGGAACTACGCAAAGGCATTGAAGCGGCGGCTGTCGATGTGATTAAATCACTCGAAAAGCAGGCCGAATCGATCGAGGGCAAAAGCGACCGCGTAGCAGAAGTCGCGACTATCTCTGCGGGGAGCCGTGAAATTGGCGAGCTAATCGCCAGTGTGATCGAAAAAGTTGGCAAAGACGGTGTGGTAACAGTAGAAGCCGGCCAAGGTCTTGAGCTCGAGAGTGAAGTAGTCGAAGGCTTCAATCTCGACAAAGGTTTCGCGTCTGCGCTGTTTGTCACAGATGTTAATCGCCAAGAAGCAGTGTTTGAGAAGCCAGCTATTGTGTTGACGGACAAGAAGCTCAGTAGTGTGCAAGATATCGCTCCAATCTTGGAAAAACTGGCGCAAGCCGGGCAAAAGAGCTTAGTACTTATTGCCGATGAAGTAGAGGGTGAGGCGCTGAGTATTTTGGTGCTCAACAAACTCAAGGGCGTATTTAATAGCGTGGTGGTTAAAGCTCCAAGTTTTGGTGATCGCCGCAAAGAAGTGCTCGAAGATATCGCAGTACTGACTGGTGCGACAGTGGTGAGCGAAGAGCGTGGTGCTACTTTCGAAAATACTGGACTTGAAGTGGTCGGTAGCGCGCGCAAGGTGATTGTCGGCAAAGACGAGACGACGATTATCGAAGGCGCCGGTAAGGCTGCTGACGTAAAGGCGCGCATCTCTACAATAGGTACACAGGCCGAAAGTGCCCCAAGCAATTACGATCGTGAGCAGTATGAAAAACGTGCAGCGGCTTTGAGCGGCAAAGTGGCGGTTATCAAAGTTGGCGGCGCCAGTGAGACCGAGATTGACGAAAAGAAGTTCCGTGTCGATGACGCAGTAGCAGCGACCAAGGCAGCTTTGGCTGAAGGTATCGTGGCGGGTGGCGGCGTGACGCTTGTAAATCTGTCGGATGCTATCAAGGCGGATGGTGCGGATTCGCACTCGGCAGGCAAGCTGATTCTCAAAAACGCGCTCAAACAGCCATTCCTTCAGATCATGGCAAACGCTGGGCTGAATAGCGAAGCGTTGCTGGCGCAAGTAGAAGCAGGCAAAGCAGGCTTTGGCGTGGACGTAAATGCGCCAGAAAAAGGCCTTGTGGATGTGAAGAAAGCTGGTGTGATCGACCCGGCACGTGTCACGAAAGAAGCAGTCCAAAACGCTGTGTCTATCGCCTCGACCGCTGCAACGATGGGCGCATTGGTCGTCGACATTCCGGAGCCGGAAGCTCCTGCGGCAGGTGGTGGTATGCCTGGTATGGGGATGATGTAGTATCCTAGCGACTAGTATTCACAAGAGGCTCACATACTGAGTCTCTTGTATTTTATTTTAAAAAATAGTATGGTAAATGTGCTCATATCGTGAGGTGTGAGAGTTCTTGTTGTCTACTGAAGGAGTCACTGTGACTATTTCATCCGTTCAGCACGCCGAGAGGATGATTAGGAAGGCGGTTTCGCATGGTCCCGTCGGCGACGAGTATCGTCCTGTCGCTAATCGGCTCTGCCCTGGCAGGGCACCCAGCTGTCAGGAGCGCGAGCATTTGTTCACTGCGCTCGACAACTTGGAGAAGCGCCACGAGGTGTACCTCGTGCGTCATCCTTTTTCTGGTTTGCCGATTCGTGCCGACAAGTACGACTGCTCGAAGGCGGCCGTTGTTGTCAAGATTCCCAAGCTGGCTATCAGTGCTGTAGAGCTGCTGATTCAGCTGCATGCACTTCTCAAGCGTGATGCTGGGGAGGAGGGGTCGATCAACAACGGCAAGAGTGCGCCTGAGTACATCAGGGCGCTGTACGACGAACTGGCGCAGACGTATGACGTCGACTACGGTCGTGTGTATGATGTCTTCATGGCAATGTCGACGCTCGACTTGCGCGGCAACGCGCGTTCGCTCGTGGGGGTCGGCATGGAGGTGTCGTGCGTAGATCTGCAGATCGGGGGTGAGAACGCGAGCGCTGAGCTGGCGGACGCACGTGCGGAGATGGCTCGTCTGACCGAGGAGAATGCCGGACTGCTAGCAGAAAACGCACAGTTGACCGAGGCGAACGATCGGCTTGAGCAGTCTGTCGGTGATTTGCGTGAGCGCAATGAGCACCTTGCAGCGACGAAGGCGGAGATGCTCAAGATCAAGCAGAGGATCGACCACGTCCTCGGGGAGTAACAAGAACACGGCGTAGGTATAAACTATGCTATCGCCCGTCGGGAAACCGGCGGGCTTGTTCTTTGGTATGATAGAAACAGATGAATACCATCCTCATACAAATCGCCAGCTACCGCGACGACGAGCTGCCCAAGACAATCGCGAGTTTGCTCGAGCGGGCGAAGTATCCAAAACGGTTGCGGTTTGCAATTGTACACCAATACGGACCCGAGACGGCGCATATACTCGATAGGTATAAAAGTGACAAGCGATTTCGTATAGTCGAAACACCTTGGCATGCTGCGCGTGGCGTGGGTGCGGCACGTCGTATGACCGATGAGCTGTACGAAAAAGAGGATTTTTTCTTGCAAATTGATTCTCATATGCGTGCTGAGCAGGATTGGGACGAAAGGCTGGAGCAAGAATGGCGAAGGTTGGATGATTCGCGGGCAATTTTGTCGTCGTATCCGCCAGCATATCAGTATGACGGTAATGAAAAAGAGGTTTTTGTGCCGTCAAACCCAAACAGGCTGGTTGTTCATGATATCCATGAAGATCTTACGCCAGTGTTTTTTGGCAAAGAGATTCCTTCGGGCGTATCGTTGCGTGGTGCGTTTGTAGCGGGCGGCTTGCAGTTTGGTTCGGGCGGGGTATGCCGTCATGTGCCATACGAAGCGAGGATTTGTTTTATTGGAGAAGAAGTAATCCATTCTCTTCGGCTTTTTGCGGCTGGCTACGCTATATATAGCGTGTATGATCAGGTATTGTCACATCTCTATATACGATCAAAGCACCAGAAAAACGCACATCATTTTTGGAATGATTTTCAATCTGACGCTGCGCTTAAGAAGGTATATGCTGATATGAATCATTTGAGTCGGCGAACAGTTCTGAACTATATGGAAGGCAAAGAGTTGGTGTCGCTTGATGTAGTACGCAAATTTGAGAACTTTGCGGGTATTGATATGCATAGCGGTAGAGTGCACCCAGACACGTATATCGTTCCGTCGTTACCAATGGCCGTAAGTGATGGTTGGCGTCATCATGCTATCAAGCCAGAACTCCAAACTTAATTCATAACATAACCCCGCTGAATGTGCGGGGCTATGTTTTTACTGACCTTGTATGTTAGGCTGCGAGATCTGGTGTTGGCAGGGGAGAATCTGCTACAGATACAGGCTCTTCGGCTTTGCTAGAAAGGTAGTCGATTTCTTTGATGATGTCGAGTAGAGCCATGGCACGACGAGAGTCGTCAGCAATGAGCTTGGCAACTTCGTGGGCTGGTGGTACGAGCTCTTTGTCATCTGTGCAGCGAATAAGAAGAAGGTAGGTGTCGAACTTTTCTTCTGGCGGGAGGTCAAGCTTGTCGATGAGTGGACGAAGCTCGTTGATAGCTTCCATCTTGACGCCTTCGAGGTCGCCCCGAGCGGGTACTGGGTTTGGAGCAATCGGCAAAGGTTCAATAGCAATCGGCTCTGGCGCTACTGGTTCTGGGGCAGGTGCTACCGCTTCTCCAGTTTCTTCATAGTCGACATCTGCAGCGTCGTCCGTCGCGTTTACGCCAGCCAGTACTTTGGCTAGCTCCTGATCATCACTGATATTGGTCGTTGTGTTATCCGGTTGAATATTCATGCCCACCTCTAAAATTTTCTAATTACCATTCTTTACTAAATACTGTATCATGGATACATAGACATAAGCAATATGTGATTTCTAGATAAGGAGAAGTATGTTAGACGACGTACAGCTGTATAAGCAAAAAGACCCGTCCGATGCGCTTGGCGTGGCGGCGCACGAGTGGGAGCAAACGACATATGACGCCGAGATTCGTCACCCGGAGCACGATAACAGGCATATTGAGCGTGTGGTTGTTGCGGGCATGGGCGGCTCGGCACTTGCGGCGCTGCTTGCCAAAAACTGGCTTGAAACAGAAACACGGCTCGCAATCGAGGTAGTGCGGACCTACGAACTGCCGGGGTATGTCGACGAATCAACACTGGTGATTTGCAGTAGTTATTCTGGCAACACAGAGGAGACGCTATCTACGCTCGAAGGCGCTGCCGCAAGAGGAGCGCAGCTTGCGGTTATCGCTGCGGGCGGCGCGCTCGTCACACAGGCAGACGAGCGAGGTATCACTTCTGTTGTGCTACCTGCTGGTGTGCAGCCGCGTATGGCGATGTTGTATAATCTGCGCGCGCTTCTCAAGCTGCTTGTGCATTTTGGGCAACTCGACAAAAAATATTACGACGAGGTGGCGCGCTATGGCGACTGGCTGCAGCAAGAATCGGCTGCGTGGCTGAGCGAGGTGACGACCGATAAAAATATTGCCAAGCAGCTGGCGCTTTTTGCTGTCGGCAAAACCCCTGTGTTTTATGCAGGACATCTCATGGCGCCCGTGGCCTACAAGTGGAAAATTAGCTGGAACGAAAATGCCAAAAACGTAGCGTTTTGGAACGAACTGCCCGAGTTTAATCACAACGAGTTTATGGGCTGGGCGAGCCATCCGATAGAGAAGCCGTTTGCGGTGTTTGATATCGTGAGCAATTTTGAACACGAACGAATACAGCGACGATTTGAAGTGAGCGACAAACTGCTGAGTGGTCGTCGTCCTAAATCCCATATCGTGCACTTGCAGGGCGAGACGCCGCTGGCGCAGATGCTTTGGGGATGTATACTGGCGGACTTTGTGAGTATCTATGTAGCGGTGCTCAATGGCGTCGATCCGACACCTGTAGATTTGATTGAGAAGTTCAAAAAAGAATTGGGTTAGATATGATTGAAGCCCGCCACAGCGGGAGCCGTTTGGGGCTTCAACCGCTAGCGACGGGCTAGTGCTGGGCACGATCGCTCAAGTAGAGGATCATCTGCCCGGGGATGGTGAGATTGTCAATGGTCGTCGTGAATGGCTCCGAGAAGTTCTGGCGCCAGTCGACTTCGACACCAGATTGAACCGTGATGTCACGGATGTCTTCGATCATGATGCCGCCTTTCGGAGGGATCCGCGACACCTTGACTGTGTAGCTGAGCTTCAGCTCGTCGCACGCGTAAGCGAACCGCAGCTGGTAGCCGCAGCGTACCCAGTTGCGAAGGCTGTCGAATGTCACGGGACGGCCTTGACGCCAGTCGTGATCCAGCGGCTGCTTGATCATCACGATCGGCAGGATGGGCTGCTCCATCTGCATCCGGTCGATCAGCACGAGATGCGTGTCGCGGACGGGTGTCATCGGCTCTACACGCTGGCAAAACCGCGCCAGATCCTGCACGACCTCGTAGGGGAGCGCACTCGTGGTGCGTTCACGCAAAGTAGTCATTGTGACCTCTTATCTCCAAATGCACTCGGACTTTCCGAGCGACATTATTTACTATTATATCACAATTTTTATAAAAAGTTAATAGTTACTGACCTGAGTCTCGCAACCTCCCGCTCAACACACCGTTACGCGCCTATTTATTCTTTGCAATAGCAGGAATAATAGGGCTGCACTTCGCTTTTAGTGTGTTTCGAGGAGGTTGCGAGACTCAGGTCTACTGAAGCGAATGACCTAATGATATTGGCGCAGGGCTTCAATGGGATTTTTGCGCGCGGCGCGCAGGGCTGGGTAGAGACCAAAGAGTACACCAACGACAACCGAGGTGCCGATAGAGGCAACAGGTACTTGCCACGAGAATCCAGGATTGAAAGGTAAAAACGTGCCAAGTAGTAGGGCGATCGCATAGCCGAGCAGGAATCCGATGAGGCCGCCCGATACACTCATGACGAGCGCTTCTATGAGGAACTGGAAGGTGATGTGATAGTCGCTTGCGCCGACGGCTTTGCGAATACCAATTTCACGGGTGCGCTCAGCGACATTTGCCAGCATGATATTCATAATACCTATCCCACCAATGATGAGCGATACGGTTGATATAATGGCGGCTACCATGCCAACGATACTGAAGAGTGTTGATGTTGGTCGAGAGATATCTTGGCCAACAAGGAGGCTAAAGTCGTGCTCGCCACCGTGATTGTCTGTGATGAGTTTGGTGATTTGGCCCGAAAGTGCTGGAATTTGGGCTGGGTCTTTGGCTTTGATATTGACTTGGCGGATTTGTGCGATGCCTTGGTTGAATGATTTGCCGCTGTCGAGGCTGATGATGGCGGCATTATTGATATTAAGATTGTTGTAGTTGATAGAATCATTAACAGGTTTGAGCACGCCAATAACAGTAAACTGCTGTCCGCGAATTTTGAAAATCTGACCAATAGATTGGTCGGTGCCAAACATGTCGACAGAAAGTTGGTGGCCGATGACGGCAGTCGTCTGATTGGTCACTTGGTCGATAAACTGTCCGTCTTGGATTTTGAGGTCGGAGATGCTAGCGAGCGAAGGTGTGGTTGCAACAATAGGCGCATTGGTGCGTGTACCCTTTGTGGTTGAGACGGAGCCAGCTACCGACATGAGCGGCGCAGCCTCGGCAACACCGTCGAGGTCGGAGATTGCCTTGTAGTCACGCTCGGTAAGCGAGCTGACCGTAAACGAGTCGCCACCAAGCGGGATGATAGCATCGCGCAAATCGTGTGTTGGCTTGTTGTCTGGCCTGAGAACCATGATATTGCCGCCGAGCGCATCAATCTGGTCGTTGATAAGTTTGATAGCTCCAAAGCTTAGCGCCAAAATAACGGTGATACAGGCGACACCGAGCGTGATACCGAGCGTGGTGAGTGTTGTGCGCAAGCGATTGCGGCGAAGTGATTCGCGTGCGACGGTGATGTGATTGAGCAAGAGGAGTCGCATTTATTTTTTCTCCTTTTTGGATTTTTTTGCTGTAGGTTTTGTGCGAGATCCAAGTGAAACTTTTTTGGAGGTAACGCTGCGGGTATTTTGGACAATTGTCGTCTTGGTGTCGGTGTCGATACGGCCGTCGAGCATGGTAATGACACGGTCGGCATAGGTGGTCATGTCGGGATTGTGCGTCACCATAATAATGGTGTTGCCGCGGCGATGAATATCAGAGAGTTCTTCGAGGATAACATGGCTTGATTTACTGTCGAGATTACCGGTAGGCTCGTCGGCGAGGATGATGCTTGGATCATTGACAAGCGCACGGGCAATGGCGACACGCTGCGTTTGGCCGCCGCTAAGCTGCCATGGCATGTAGTATTCACGTTCGTTGAGATGAAATGTACCGAGCATAGCGCTGGCTTTTTTGAGGCTTTTGACATGCGAGGTGCCAGTATAGGCGAGCGGCAACGCAACATTTTCGATAACACTCAGGCGAGGGACAAGGTTGAAGCTTTGGAACACAAATCCAATGCGCCCAGAGCGGATTTCGGCACGCTTGGCACTGGTGAGCCGTTCGACATTTTTGCCGTCTAGTTGGTATTCTCCGCTATCCGGCTTGTCGAGCAGACCAAGCACGTTCAGCAAGGTAGTTTTGCCGCAGCCACTCGGACCCATAATGGCGATAAATTCACCTTTTTTGATTTCGAGATCAATTCCGTCAAGCACTGTCTGTTCGGCGTCGCCGATACCGTAGCGTTTTGTAAGGCCACGCAAAGATATGACTGGTGCTGAGGTCGATTTTTTCATTCCTCCTATTATAGGGTGAACAACAGATAGGACGCAACCTTGAGCGGTATAGAAATGTTGTAGGATGGACTTTTCGCTGTTTGGTAGGAGATTCTGCTAAAATAGAGACTGTTCTGTGGAGTAGTTTCTGGAGAGGTGCAAGAGTGGTTGAATTGGCACGCCTGGAACGCGTGTGTGGGGTCAAACTCACCCAGGGTTCGAATCCCTGTCTCTCCGCCACAAAAAGAGATGACCATTTGGTCATCTCTTTTTGTGCTGTCGATTCAGTGCTTCGAACCCTAGAGTCTTGGCTGATAACCCTCTCCTTAAAACAACGTACTTGACTTTTGAACAAATCTGTGTTAATAATTATAAGTAAGTAATCGTATAAAATAAACACAAAAATGAACCACCTTCACATTTCGCAGCGGCACCGTCTCACTACTCCACTAGGTAGTATTTCGTTGTTTGGTATCGTTGCGGTGATACTGGCGGGGTTTGTTGCGACGAGTATTTTTTTACAAGCAATTTCGCCGGCGCACGCAGCGACACTCAACGTGTGCCCGAGCGGCTGCGCCTATAACAATATTCAGGCAGCAGTCACTGCGGCTGCGCCTCACGATACGATCTCCATTGAAGCGGGTATCTACACAGTTACGCAGATCCTTGTCAGTAAGCCACTCACAATTATTGGTGCTGGCGAAGGACAGACAATCATTGACGCTGGACTTACAAGCGGGGGTTATTCACAGGATGGTACAATTCGCATCCATACAAACCGCGATGGTGCGGTTAATCTTTCGGGCTTTACGTTGCGGAATTTTAGCCGCAAAAACACTACCGGTAATCGCTATGGTATATTTGTACGCTCTGGCGCAACAGCTTCTTTTCCGACAACCCAGCCTGTAAATCTTTCAAATATTGAGATACAAGGAACAGGTGTGTCCGATAGCGCGACAGACTATGGCATCTATTTTGCAGGTGTCGCATCATTGCCAGAGCCCGCTGCATCGATCAATCACGTAGAGGTTTCTGGTACACGGGGCAACGGCGTGTTGTTTGAAGATTGGCGCAATACCATCACTATACAAAATTCAACGCTCCACGAGGGACCATTTGGTGCAACGTCACTCTTTATCGGACATGGTATACCGCTAGACGGCCCAAATCTTGGTAAAGTCACAATCGACAGTAACATATTTGAGGGGCGCGGTATTGCGATAGCGCAGACTGCACCAGGCAGGCTCAACGGTGGGTTTAGCGACATTGAAATCACCAATAACCACATCAGTACCATCAATGGAACGAAAAATGCGATTTCAGTCCAGGCACCAGCACTTGCGGGGGTTGGGCAAAGTATCGGGCGCTTGCATATAGAGGGTAATTTTATCGAAGGCGATGGGTTTTCGCCAGTAGATGTATCACACAGTACAACGGGTATCCGCATGACCGGGGCGATGGATACGGTGTCGATTATGAACAATGAACTCGTTGGCCTGACTACTGCCGTGCGTAGCGCGAGCAATGCCAGTGGTTCGCCGACAAATGTTATCATGACGCAAAATCGTTTGGCGGCCAATGATGTTGGCGTTGAGAATACTAGTACTGCGCCAATCTCTGCACCTGCAAATTGGTGGGGCTGCAGCCAGGATCCACACAGTTCTGCACCGGCATGTGCAGTGGTGACAGAAAGTCCGGGACTTGTGGTTATCCCGACATGGGTAGTGCGTACAGCTGAGCTACCGAGTCCTGTGCGGCCGGGCGCAACATATACGATACCTGTCCATCTTGCGATGCTAAGTGACGGTTCGGCTGCCCATTTGTCACCAAGCGACAATGACATCGTATCATTTACGATTACTGTTCCCGCTGACGCACCTGATGGCATGATGGAGGTTGCTACTGATGCAATTCCACTGGAGATGCGCACGTGGTTTGGTGAGTCATTTACACTCAATGTAGAAAAAGCCGTTGAACCTCCTGAGCCAATTGAACCTGTCGATAAACCAGCTCCCGAGCAACAAGGAGCTCTGATTGATTCTCATGATGAGAGTGCGCCGCTGCGTGCTCCGGGCACTAGATCAGTACTGCCACTTGCGCCAAATACGGGATTTCAAAAACAGACAACGAGGCAGAGCATATGGAGTTATTTCACTAGGTAGCATAGCGCTGATGTGTGCCCGTATGTCTTTTGCACCGACAGCTATTTTTTCTGGTATTTCCCACAACGCTCATGCTATACTACCAGTATGCAACCAGACACTACACAGCAGCCACAACCAGCTACGCCTGCACCGGCGCCTGTATCTCAGCCGGCAGCCCAAACCCCTCCACAAGATGTTATAGAGTCGGTCGACCGCCAGACGCCAGCTGTAACGCTGTCTATGGGTGATATGGCACTTGCCGATACTATCGCTTCTACAGACGCAGTTCAATCAGCTCCGCAGGGCAGTTCACAAGATACGGATGTCGTACAATGGCAAGCCAAGGAGTACATCTCTCCAGACAAAAGTCCTATTTGGTATGTGGCGCTAGGACTTGTGGTCGTGGGTATTATTGCGCTTGATATTTTTGTACTCAAGACGTTCTTTACAGTGTCGCTTCTTGCAATTGTGATTGCCGTGGTGGTGATTGTGATGCATGTACGGCCCGCCCGCATGATTAACTATACGCTTGATGCTGAAGGGCTGCGTGTTGATGAGCAACTTTATCCACTTAGTGATTACAGGGCGTTCGGCGTACTGCATGACGGCAAAGAGAACTCTATTCATCTTATTCCTATCAAACGGTTTCGCCCTAGTCTGCAGGTGTACTTCCCGGTAGAATCTGGCGAGATGATCGTGGATTCGCTTGGTTCACGGTTGCCAATGGAAGAATTACGGCTTGATTTTGTTGATCAAATTGTAAAATTCCTTCGTCTCTAATCTTGTATTGCAAGAATAGTTTTGATATAATTACCTCTAGTGTCAAATTGATGCAACAGCTATATGAGCACCCGTAGCTCAGCTGGATAGAGCGCTGGCTTGCGGAGCCAGAGGTCATAAGTTCGAATCTTGTCGGGTGTACCATAGAAAAAAGACTAGCCACGGCTAGTCTTTTTTCTATGGTCTATTGTCATGCTTCAAACTTAGCTTTTACGGAGCAAAAGAAGTATCGCTACGCTCCTCCACTTACTTATCGTCCTACGAGTAAACTCGTACACGATTTCACTGCATTCTGCCGGCGAAATGAACGAAACAAAAATGTGTTTACATATTTTTGTGAGGAATGGAGGAGCGTAGAGATATCTTACCGAGAGCTTCCCATGCCAAGGCTGAACCTTGACATGGTGGTGAGGTCATAAATCCATGATAGAATAAATGGAGTCGTGGAGAGGTGCAGGAGTGGTTGAACTGGCTTGTCTCGAAAACAAGTGTACGGCAACGTACCGAGGGTTCGAATCCCTCTCTCTCCGCCATAGAAAATAGCTTGGTCTTTGATCAAGCTATTTTCTATGGCGGACAAACAATGGAAAGTGAGCTGACACGCGATATCTCTTTTCTCAAATTTCAAACATAAACGCTACATATAGCGTTGTAAAAACAAAACAGACACTATATTACGATTAACAGGGGCGGATAGCTGTGTGGTGAAAATTACCCTCACGAAATTACCAAAAGGGCTTGAAACCCACATATATAGGGTCTATCATTGTACATAGACACTACATATGTAGTAAGTCAATAAAACACACATATTGCAAGGAGGGTAACGATAGGCGGCTACGTCGTTATTTTGCTTGTGTCTATCGCGAGAAGGTGAGAGCGCTCGCGGTGGAAGGTGGATAGATGAAAATATAAATAACGTAGCCAAGGGGTATAAGATGAACGGAATTCATGTGGTGAAACGCGATGGCACCCGCGAACCATTTGACGCCAACAAGATCAATCTTGCTCTGGTCGCGGCAAGTGAGGGTTTGCCAGATCAGATTAGCAAGGTTGTGCAAGTAGCAAGCGAACTGCAGTTGACATTATTTGATGGGATTACAAGCGAGCAGTTGGATCAAGCGGTGATTCATACAGCACTGCAAAACGTCAAAGACGATCCTGATTTTGATAAAATCGCCGCCCGCCTGTTGCTCAAAACAATCTACAAAAGCATTCTTGGGAATTATACGACTGATGAAGAGCTGAAGAAGCTTCATGAGCAGAAGTTTCCAGAATATATCAAACAGGGCGTCAAAGATGGCTTGCTTGATACGCGCATGGCTGACACAAAACTATTTGACCTCAAGAAGCTCGCCAAAGCACTCAACCATGAGCGTGATGATTTGAGTAAGTATCTCGGTGTGATTACCAACAAAAACCGCTATGCACTGCGCAAACAATCCGGCGCGCCTATTGAGGTGCCGCAGTTTACGCATATGCGTATCGCGATGGGACTGAGCTTTAACGAAAAAGACCCAACGGCGGCGGCAATCGATTTTTACGAGCACATGTCGCGACTCGAATATGTGCCTGGCGGTAGTACGCGTGTCAACGCCGGCGGCTCGTTCCCGCAACTATCGAACTGTTTCTTGCTCGAAGTACAAGACGATATGGAGTCGATTGCCAAGGGTGTGCGCGACACAATGTGGATTGCCAAAGGTACCGGCGGCATCGGCATCAGTCTGAACAAGCTGCGCGCGGCGGGGAGTCCTGTCCATACCACCAACACTGAAAGTACCGGCCCAATTCCGTTTATGAAGATGATTGATACGGCGCTATTTGCGGTGAGTCGTAAGGGCAAAAAAGCTGGTGCAGCAGCACTGTATATGGAAAACTGGCACCTGAATTTTCCGCAGTTTTTGGACCTCAAACAAAACAGCGGCGACCCGTACCTACGGACACGTCTGGCAAATACGGCCGTGTTTATCAGCGACGAATTCATGAAGCGCGTCGAAAAAGACCAAGACTGGTATTTGTTTGACCCGGCTGAAGTAGAAGATTTGCCCGAACTCTACGGCAAAGAATTTAGCGAACGCTACAAAGAATACATCAAAAAAGCCGAAAAGGGCGAGATGCGCGACTTTGCCAAGATTCCGGCTCGCCAACAGTTCAAGCAAATCTTGACGACGCTGCAAGCAACCAGCCACCCATGGCTGACATGGAAAGACACTATCAACGTACGTGCTCTCAATAACAATACGAGCACTATTCACCTCAGTAACCTCTGTACGGAAATTACCTTGCCGCAGGACAAAGATAATACGGCGGTGTGTAATCTTGTGAGTATCAACCTCTCGGCGCATCTGGGCGATGACAAATCGTGGGATTGGGATCGCCTCAGCGCGAGTACACGTAGTGCAGTGCGTCAGCTCGATAATCTGTGTGATATTACCAATACGCCTATTCCAGAGGCGATGAACAGCAATTTGCAAAACCGTGCGCTTGGCCTGGGTGTGATGGGCTTTACCGATGTGATTGAAAAGCTGGGATATAGTTATGAAAGCGAAGAAGCATATGACTTAATCGACCAGTTGACTGAGTTTGTAAGCTATCATGCGATTGATGAATCTGCGGATCTTGCGCAGACCCGCGGTATTTACCCAACATTTAAGGGTAGTGGTTGGAGTAAGGGTATATTGCCAGTCGATACGATTGATGAGCTCGCGACCGACCGCAAAGTAGCGGTAAAAGTCAACCGCAAACACAAGCTTGACTGGGAGCCCCTGCGCAAAAAGGTCAAAAAAGGCATGCGAAACGCAACACTTATGGCTATTGCTCCAACAGCCAATATTGCACATATTGCGGGCACAACACCCGGCCTCGATCCGCAATTTGCACAAATCTTTAGCCGTTCAACGCTCAATGGCAAGTTCCTTGAAGTGAATACAAATCTTGTACGCGACCTCAAAGAACTCAATCTTTGGGATCAGATCAAAGATCAGGTACTGGCCAATCAGGGTGATATTCAGACGATTGATGAGGTACCGCAGCGTATCAAAGATGTCTACAAGACGAGCTTCCAACTGAGCCCGTATGCGTTTATCGAGGTTGCAGCGCGCGCCCAAAAATGGGTAGATCAGGCAATTAGCCGCAATATGTATCTCGAAACACGCGACATTGATGAATATGTAAAAATTTATAGCGAATGTTGGCGGCGTGGTCTCAAGACGACCTACTATCTGCACGTCAAACCGCGACATCAGGCAGAGCAGAGTACGACAAAAGTAAATAAGACAGAAGAAATTGCAAAATCTGGCGGCGGGCGAAAAGTCGGATTCGGGTTTGCAAAAGTATAATCAAAAGAATTAGGGGGACAATAACAATGAATGCATCACAAATCATCAGCGACGACATGACACTAGAGGAAAAGCTTGCAGCTATCGATCAGGCGATGGCGGCAATGATGGGGCAAACAAAGCAAGTGACAAATGATGATGGTACAGTGACAAATGTGCCACTCGACCCAGCAGATCTCACGATGTGCGAAGGTTGCCAGTAAAGGAGGAAGTAATGGCAGGAATATTAGGAACAGGTATCCAAGATGGACTACTACTCAAACCGGTTCATTATCAATGGGCGATGGATCTCTACGACCAGGCAGTCGCCAACACGTGGTTTCCAAACGAAATCCAGCTTGGCCAAGATCTGAGCGACTGGAAAAAAATGACCGACGAGGAGAAGCATGCGCTGACATACCTCATGAGTTATTTCAATCCAAACGAGCTGCTGGTCAACAAAGCGCTGGCGTTTGGTGTCTACCCGTACGTTAACGCGGCGGAATGTCACCTCTACCTCGCCAAACAGATGTGGGAAGAGGCCAATCACTGCATGAGCTTCGAATACGTCCTCGAAACATTTCCGATCGACCGCGAGACGGCATACAACGCCCACGTCGAAGTGCCGAGCATGAAGGCCAAGGAAGAGTTTGAGACCAAATACATCAAACGCATGACCGAAGATACGCTCGATATTACCACGACTGAAGGCAAAAAAGACTTCGTCAAAAACCTGATCGCCTACAATATCATCCTCGAAGGCATCTGGTTTTACAGCGGTTTCATGGTGGCGCTCAGTTTCCGCCAGCGCAATCTGATGCGTAACTTTGGCTCGCTCATGGACTGGATTATTCGTGATGAATCGCTCCACCTCAAGTTTGGTATCAACCTTATCCTCACGACGCTCGAAGAAAACGAAGATTTGCAAACACCTGAGTTTGCAGAGGAAATCAAACAGATGATTCTCGACGCGGTGGAGATGGAAGAGCAGTACAACAACGACTTGCTGCCAAAAGGCATCCTTGGCCTCAACGCCGACTACGTGAATCAGTACGTGAAGTATCTGACAGACCGCCGTCTCGAAGAGCTTGGGTTCGGCGCGCACTACAAAGTGAGCAACCCTGCCAAGTGGATGGCCGCCGCCAATGATACGCTCGAACTAGTGAACTTTTTCGAAAGTACTAACACGAGCTACGAAGTCAACGCGACGAAAGATAAGTAAGTAATAAGATCGTTAACAACAGGTGTGTACGAGAAATCTGCGGTACACGCCTGTTTTATTTGGAGAAGATATGACAACACACGAGCAAGTACTAGGGCATAGCCTCGATGAGCATGTAGCGAAAATCACCAACGAACTGGCTGAGTATGGGATACGGCGCAACGAGTTGAGCGAGCTTGATCATTTGTGTTTTCGCGTAGAGACCCCCGAGCGCTACAAGGAAATGCAAGATATCCTCGCGAGCATCGCTGTTTTGCAAGGCGAGACGAAGGTGCAAGGTCGACCAATATCCGTGTTTCAATTACATGATTTCATCGATTCAAACGGCTGGATTATACCTTATATTGAGCTGCCCGCACCCAAAGAAGGCTCGCCGTACCCAGAAGGACTCGAACATGCTGAATTTGTTGTACGTGGCAACTTGAAAGACTTTGTGTATCGTCATCCCGAGGTGCCGTTTGACACAAAGGCGGCTGCTCGGCCGATCAATCCAGAATATGGACTTAAGAATACCAGAGCGGCGATGAAGTTCCATCAGCTGAGTATCGGGGCAGTGGTGAACATTGAGCAAGCGGTGGATCCAATCGCTGCAGGGCATGTGACGGTATAGTAACTACCATGAAACTCACACTATGCGGATCAATGCAGTTTGCCCCTGAGATGACGAACATACGCAGGCAACTTGAAGATCGCGGTTATGAGGTGGCACTGCCAAATATCACGGAAGGACAGGACTATAGCCAAGACTCCGAGAAAAACGCGATACTCAAACGAACATTTATCGACGAGCATTTTGCTAAAATCGACACATCCGATGCTATTCTTGTCGTCAATCATGACAAGAAGGGTGTCGCGAACTACGTGGGCGGCAATACGTTGATGGAAATTACCTATGCGTACGCACACGGGCTAGAGGTGTTTTTGCTCAATCCTATACCAGAAGTGAGTTATGCTGATGAGATCTATGGCATCTACCCGATTGTACTTGACGGAGATTTGGCAGCAATCGACGAGTATTATGCATCGTTGCCACTTGTATATATGAGTACAGGGAGTACAATCAAGCATACAGCGATCGCGCGAGCGATGCGGCGAGCTGGTATACCCGTGCGGGTGATGGGGCAAAAAGTTGACACGGGCGTCAATGAGCAGCCGATGACGATCGAAGAATCATACGAAGGGGCGATGAACCGACACAAAAATTTAAAGTCGCTTGGTGTCGCGGCGGACTATTATGCGACCATTGAAAGCGGCCAGCATCCTGCGCATGCAGATCACAGTCTGTTTGGCTGCAACGTCATCATTATGGAAAAAGCCGGGCAGGAGCCAAAAATTGGTATCGATCTCGACATTGAGTTTCCGCGGGAAATGCTCGACAAAGTACCTTCTGTATATCCAGATCTTGGCGCACTTGTGCAGGCTGAGTACGGCGCCGCCGAGAAGGATCCGTATCCATATTTTACGGACGGTAGACTGACACGCCAGAGGATTCTTGAGGGCGCGGCGTATAATGTGATGATACAGCTGCCAAAGTCGTAACTATCGACTTCGAGTTTTGATAATAGATGCTTTGTATAGGGTATCACCTGTGCTATTGTTTAAAATAGAATGAGATTACTGCAAAGACTCAAAGTGCGCACTTGGTTAATCGCCCTCATTGGCTGCATGTGTATATCGTTCATTCTTTCTGTGAATGTACGAGCGAACACTGTTGGATGGTTTTCGTCGGATATCACCGTAGGTCAACAGGATGATTCGGCATATAGCCTCTCGATACGAGGCTTAGATTGTAAGCTTCGTGACGATGTCCCAATAAAAGGAATTGGTCCAACAGCCGCATGTGTATCGCAGGGTACGAGACTGAAGTTTGCGCATACTGCCAACGGCACGTTCATCGCAAAAGGATATGATCAAACTTTTTATCCGCTTGACATCCCCGGTGATAGATACGTCACTTTGTCTCCAAACACCGATAGGGTAGTGATGTATAGAAATGTTAGTTCATACGCCGGTACTTTTGCGGTTTACGAAAACGCCTCCAGTAGACTTGTCTACTCTGATGGGCTCTATGTCCTGCAAGCTTCGCAGCCAACCTTTCAGTATTCGCAATCACCACATCTTTTGACTTTCCCGCGTATATCAAGCGATGGTCATTTTGCTGCATATGTCGGTACCGGTAGTGGTGAGACTAAACTTGCGGTTAAAATGGTTAATCTAGCAACCAACACCACTACTACAGTGGGCTACATATTGGATACGGAAGCGTACTCGCAAGAAAGCTACCGAGATATCGCTATATCTGACGATGGTGAATACGTTACGATTAACACATATGCAAGGTCGGAGGGTAGCAATAATTTCTTTCGAACTGTTCAAGTGTGGCGAAACAAGAACTGTGATGTGGAGGCGAGTATGGCGTGTGAGACAAGGCTTGTGACAGAGAATGTGCCACATATAGCCATTCCGTCTGGCCTAGAGTTTAATGACACGGCGACAAACGTGACGATGATGAGCTATGAGGTTTTGCCAGTGTCGAATAGCTACAACTATTACAGAACGACCTTTTCAATACCAGACCTTTTTAGAGATAGACAGCTGGGTTATCTGGCTATGGGAGATTCATATTCAAGTGGAGAGGGGGTGGAGACTGGCATGGGAAATCACTATTTGAAGGGTACGGATATTCTTGGTGATGTTATGACTCCTAGTGAAACGTGTCATGTGAGCGACCGTTCGTATCCGTTTTTGTTGCATAAATGGCTCATGGCTGATGCTACGATGCGTTCAATTGCATGTTCTGGTGCTGTGGTAGCGCATGATTATACCGGCAGTGAGAGGGGATATAAAGGTCAGGGGTCTCGATTGGCAAGACTCTCTGATGTAATGGTAAGTCAGGTAAAGAGAGATGCATTGGACATCTCGTTCATACCTGGGCGAAACAAGCAGATATCTTTTGTAAAGAAGTATCAGCCAAAAGCGGTGACAATCACGGGTGGCGGCAATGATGTGGGGTTTGCAAAAATTATAACAAAATGTGCAGACCCAGCTGATACCTGCACGGATGCAACAAGTCCGCTTAAAATATCCAAACTTGGAGGAACGATACGTGCTCAGTACGACACCCTGACACAACTATATAAGACGATTCACAACAAATCACCCAAGACAAAAATATACGCGGTCGGTTATCCGCAGTTCGTGTCGGGTAGGGATGTCACGTGTGCGGCAAATGTTGGTCTTGATACGACTGAACGAAGGCTTGTGCGTGAAGGGACTATCATGATGAACGATGTCATAGAAGCGGCTGCAAATGCGGCAGGTGTGAAGTATGTAGATATCGAGTCGTCGCTTGGCGACGCGGTGTTGTGCGGTGAGGCTAAAACAGAGTATGTCAACGGAATAACTTTTAATAGCACTTGGGGTCAACTAGGTAACAGGGACTTTTTTAGCAACGAGAGCTTCCATCCTGACTCCATGGGGCATTATGTCATGGCGAGGGCGATTCAAGCGGCACTTGGTGGTAAGTCGCCGGTAGAGTATTCCTACTGCCACGGTTCTGCTACTGTCTGCCCGAAAAATTCGCCGGTGCCACCACTTACGGATTTTTTCAAAATAATCAATACAGCGCCGCTTCAATGGATTGGTGAGAGTTTTGCTCAGACCTTACTTCAGCCACTCGTAAACTCAACGCTTCGTGTCTCGGCAGTCGGACTAGGAAAGGGAAGTGCGACAGTTCGTATGGAGAGCACGCCGCGCACTCTTGGGGTAGTGGAGATTAGCGAAGACGGCGTATTGGATGCAGACCTTACTGTGCCTAGGGATGTTGAGCCGGGCATACACACGCTCTATATAGACGCCCTTTCGCCGGCTGGAGAGCAAATTACACTATGGCAACATATCACGATACTTGGTCTGGACGGTGACCTAGACGGTAATGGCGTGAATGACACGCTGCAGCCGTGCCCATTTGTAGTTGGGGATGTGCAAGATAGCGATAATGATGGTATTGACGATCGCTGCGACCCCAAGATTGGTTCCGAGGTGCCAATGGAGGTGTCACCACCTATTCAGCAAGATGATGGCGACGCACCTGTGTCGAGTAGTTTTACGAGTGTGGCGGTCAAAAAACTTCTACAGTCTAGGCCACATCATACGACTGATAATATACCGGGCTACCGCGATAAGGATGGTGAGACTATGTCTTTGCGTCAGAATAGTGTTTCGGAGCAGCCCCCGTATGGAGGTGTGTCTGCTAGAGTATTAGAGAGGGAGACGCCTCAGCCAAAAAATAGTTTTCCACTCATAAATGTAAGCATAATTATATTCGTGATAGTATGTATAGTAACACTAACAGGATTTGTATATGCCAAAACCCGTCGCAAAAAACCATAAAAAGCTTTATATCTGGAGTATAGGTGCAGTCATTACTATTCCAGTTATTCTTTTTAGTATTTTTCTACTCTTTGCACTGCAGATTCCCCAATATTCCTACTACTATGTGAAGTGTGGCTCGCAACCAGTGAAAGTAATAAACTATGCGTCTCAGACATATGGTTACGTCACTCCTTCTAGTCCAAGTTACCGAGAAACAAAGCTTTTTATTTCAGGCTTCTACTGCTCTGAGCAAGAAGCAATTCGGGCTGGAATTCAACCATATGATCCTTAAACACGCAAAACCCGTCGCAAAAAACCATAGAAAGCTTTATATCTGGATTATGGGTGACGGCACCCAAAACAACCTATCTCTACCACAATTTTCATGCAGCCGAATCCCAACTAGGCATTAGCGATTACACTCCAACAGGCACAGCAGCCAACACCATCGCCGCCCTCCCGCTCATTCCAACCATCACCACCCCGCCCAACGACCCACTCTTCGGCAAGGCCAATGAGCCTATCCAAGACTGGAACCTCCTCGCCACCAGCAAAGCTAACGAATATATACCGCAGTTTAACAAACTCATCACCCTAGACCACAGCCACCCAGACAACCCTACGGACAGTCCGCTCCCAGTTATCCTCACAAAGAAGCAGAATGGACAGTGTGTCGCCTACAAACCGCAAAGTACGAGTATGATAAAGTTTAATCAGCAGAATATATTGGTAAAGATGGCAAGTGTGCCGGGAGGAGAGAGTTGTGAGTAAGAAAAAGAAAAATATATGGATATTAACTCAGATAGGAAGTTTGCTAAGTGTGCCAGTGTATTATTATCTGATTGGTCCAGCGTTGTTTTCTGCTACATCCACAGGCCACATAGCGTTACTATGTGCGGCGTTGCTATGTGTCGCATGTTCTACCTTGGCAATTATTTCCTACAAGAGGCTGCACGGTAGTCAAAAGGCCCTGACTACACTAGGTTTTATTGCTGGACTATTTTACGGATTCTATATATTGGTTGGCAATTATTTCCTATAAGAGGCTCACGGCTAAAAAAGTTAAACCTTTTCGACACAGACTACAAGTATAATTAAGTTTAATTAGCAGAATACATTCACGAAAATGGCAAGTGCCAGGAGGGTTTGAGTGTGAGTAGAAAAGAAGAGGCGAAGATTAAAAAGATTAATCTATTAGTTACGGGTTTATCGTTGCTACTTGGTATGTTGCTTGTTTACATTCCCGTACGAGACTCTAGTTACGCAAGTCTACTTGGGGCGGCGGCGATAATCATAGGACTGGGGGGTTTTATTGTCAATATCGTAAGTACTTTCCACCGGCAACAGGTAAGTGCGACAATGAGTCTCATCGGTTGCGCGACTGTATGCGGGTGCGTTGCTCTTTTAGGATACTTTACTCTATGGTGGTTTGAATAGGATTTGCGCTTTCCACTCACTCATCCAACGACACCTTCGGCTCCATCACCTGTCTCGTATTTACATAATTTGATCATGCGTCTCGCTAGTGCACTAGTATCTGCTATTATAGGCATACAGAAGGTGATTAAAGTTTGGTTTTAGGAGTATTGTTTATGAATAAAATACAGAAAGCTACAAGTCAGAAAAAAACAAAAAATGTACGTCTATTGTTGATGGGGATGGTTGCTGTGTTGATTCTTGTAGAGGTATTTTTCACACAGTATACACGCTATATGTTCTATGTTGTAAAATGCGGTGGTATGCCAGTGGTAGCGCATGCTGGAGGAAAAATTGGGTTTGGTGGATCTAGGCCTCGTTACAGTGTTCCGGGCAGTTATAGTTATAGTGTAGGTGCGGGACAGTCATACTACTGTTCGCAAGAAGAGGCTGAAAATGCGGGCTATTTACCGGACATATTGACAGAAGAGGGTCGACAACGACAAAAGGAGATAGACCAGCAGAACGAGAGTTAGAAATGAAAACCCCAAAACCCCCTAAATCCAACCCCAAAAAAACTAGCATCAAAAAACCACTCACCAAAAAACAAAAAATAACCCTCATCATCTGGGCACTAATCATGACAGCCCTTGCACTCTTCCTCTGGCTTTCTCCTCCCATCCCAGACCCAGATCGCAAAAGATTCACCACTCTCTACGAAGATATGAAATACGCCACCGAACAAACAAATGACATGGTTGAGTGGTCGGAGATAGAGAAGCAATGTTCATATAGC
>JAPUEH010000001.1:26438-30452 GCA_027492635.1 Candidatus Saccharimonadota bacterium | reverse complement strand
CGCCAAAAAACCCTGGTTCCCTCCAGCCTCAAATTCAACAGATGAGTCGCTCCCTGACGCAGGTGCATGGAAAAGACATTATTAGTGTGTAATTAAGCATCAGACCAGGCTATAAGTAAAATCCCCCGCGCCGCATATTCAGCGACGCGAGGGGGTGAGCCGGCGGTCGATTGCGCGACTCAGGAGCTAGGCTACATGCCGTTGGCCATCGCACGTGCCTGCTGCAGCGTGATCTGGTCTTCGGAGGCGAGGTGGCCAAGCTCGGGGTACCACCTCGTGACTTCCGAGATGGCCGGCGGCAGCTTAGCGCGCAGTCGAGGCGTCGTCCAGCTGAGCGGCCAGCCCATCGCCTCGCGGTGAAGGATGGTTGTCGTGAGCTGACGCAGCTCCACGCGCGGATCGCTCGGCTTTGTCTCGATGAGACCTTTCAAAATGGTCATGCTGTTCCTAACTTCTTGCGCCTCCGTGTTGAGGTGCACAATCATATTTATACCATAATACGGTATAAATTAAAATAGGTATGTCGCAAAGTCTTCGCTGTGTGTAACGCCTCGGCGCATCTGAAATACTTGTCGAGCAGCTACCTCGCTTAACTTCTAGTGGTATACTAATACAATGACCACAAAACTCCTCATCTTTGGCATCACTGGCGACCTGAGCCGCCGCAAGCTCATCCCTGCGCTTGAACGTATCGCGGAAACAGGCGAGTATGACGATTTGGAAATTATCGGCGTGTCGCGCAGAGAGGTCGATGCGTCGATGCTCATCCGCGACCCTAGGCTTGCTGCGCGTACACAGATTGTCACGATGGATCTAGCGGATGCGACGGCCTACGAGCACCTACGGCGTACTATTAATCTTGGCGAGGATGATCAGTTGCTTATCTATCTTTCTGTGCCGCCTACGGCATCGGGTCAAATTGTGCAGTTGCTTGGCCGCGCAGGTATCAATGACACGCATGTAAAACTCATGCTCGAAAAGCCGTTTGGTACCGATCTCGAAAGCGCACGGCATATGGCCGAGCAGATAGAGGAGTTTTATGATGACGCTCAAGTCTATCGTATCGACCATTATCTGGCCAAAGAAATGGTGCAAAACATCGTGGCGTTTCGAGGACACAACGCATTGTTTGCCCATGTGTGGGATAATTCTGCTATCGAAAAAATCGAGGTCAATGCGTTTGAGCAGCTGGATATAGAGGGCAGGGCGCAGTTTTATGAGCAGACAGGTGCGCTGCGCGACCTTGTCCAAGGCCATTTGATGCAGCTGCTTTCTCTTGTCATCATGGATATTCCTGGCGATATGCCGTGGAGCCAAGTATCGCAGCACCGGCTTGATGCGCTCGGGCAGCTACGGCCGGCACGTATAGAGGACGCTGTACGTGCGCAGTACGAAGGTTATCGGGAAGAAGTGGGCAATGCGCGTAGTAATGTCGAGACATTTGTATCGGTGCAGCTCGAATCACGCGCCGACAAATGGCAAGATGTGCCATTGGTGCTCACGACGGGCAAAGCGCTCGACCAAAAGCGCACTGAAATCAAAGTGCATTTCAAGAAGTTTCACGCCGCGCAGACGAATTGTCTCGTCTTTCGTATTCATCCTGAGGAAGGTATCGAAATTGCGCTCAATACGCTCAAGCCGGACTATGAATATGAGTACGAAGAGACTCGGCTGTCGTTTGCGTACCCGGCCGATGTCGTGTTGCCCGATGCGTATGAGCAGGTGATTGTCGATGCGATTCGCGGCCACAAGCATATTTTTACGTCCAACGCCGAAGTAATTCGCAGCTGGGAAGTCTTGCAGCCGCTTGTGGAGTTTTGGCAGTCGCACGCGCTTGATGTGAACTACCAAAAAGGTGCGACGGTAGAGCAGGTGCTGGAACGCGCCAAGGGGCAATAAAAAGGAAAAGCCCCGAGGGGCTTCTCTTTGTTACAAGAGTTCCTTTCTCGGGGGTTATTTGAGATTGAGCGGATCGGCCTCGACGGGATTGTCGTGGAGCGTGGCGTACACCATGCTGCGGCCTTCGAAGATGTAGCCCGTGATGTGTTCGACACCCCACTCATCGGGGCGACGCTTCAGACCCTCGATCGTGATAGCGCGAACTTCGTCGAGTTCCAGCACGTACACATGGACAGTGACGGACTCCTGAAGTGCCATGGCGTTTTCGATGATTTGCATATCGAAATCACCACGTGCCTGGAGCATTTGCGTCGTGCCACACTGAACCGCAAGCAATTTGCTCATGATCACTACCTCTACTTTCTACTCGGCGGGTAGTAAGTTGCATTATAGCATCTATTGTTGACTTTTGCAAGTACTTATGCTATAATTAAAAAACATATGGCAATAGAAACATCAAAAATGCACAGAACCTACGAGCCGCTCGAAAATCCGGAATATCTAGAGACGGGCGTTGCTGATGTGCTGCTAGAAGAGACAACATCAGACGACCCTGACCTGCTAGAGTTGGCGCAAAACAACAACTTTGCGATTATGCAGGGTGAGCTCAATATGGAGTTGATGAATAGTTTGGAGGCGCGCAAAGACGGTCGTATCTACAAGATTCGAGCTGGAGAAGACGGAGCAACGGCTGGTGTTATTTATGGTATCACACGGGGTAGAGATAGCGGCACGATGGAGCTGGCGTACTACCTAGATCAAAACGCACAAGGCCAGGGGATTATGGGCGCCAGTGTCGCGGCGCTGAAAAATCGTTTCGAGTCGGAGTACGAGCTGATGTTTGATATACATAACGACAACCAGCCGTCGATCAAAATCGCGCGAGCAGTCGGTGGACTAGCATTGAGTGAGTCTGGCGATCATACGCAGTTTTTTACCACTCGCCGTCGAAAATAGCGTCGCAGCCGATTTCGTGCTACAATAAAATCCCATGGACAGGGAGACCAACATGGGAAAAACCAGAAAATATATCTTCGTGACAGGTGGTGTCCTGTCTGGAGTTGGCAAAGGTATTACAGCGGCTAGTATGGGCGCGGTGCTCCAAGCCAAAGGTGTCAATGTAACGATTCAGAAGTGTGATCCGTATCTCAATGTAGATGCGGGTCTTTTAAATCCTGTCGAGCACGGCGAGTGTTTTGTGACGCGCGATGGCGCCGAGACCGACCTCGACCTCGGGCATTATGAGCGATTCCTCGATATCGAAGTCACGCAGGAGTCGGCGACGCTTTCGGGCAGATTGCTACGCCAGCTGATAGAAGACGAGCGCGCCGGCAAATTTGGCGGCAAGACAGTGCAGCTGGTGCCGCATCTGACGAACGCTATCCAAGACGCGATAGAAAAATCTGGTGCTGGTAGCGATGTGCACTTCGTAGAAATAGGCGGTACGGTCGGTGATTACGAGGGCTTGAGCTTCATCGAGGCAATTCGTGAGTTTGCATCGCGCGTCGGCCGCGAAAACTGCTTGTATGTGCATGTGGTGTATGTACCACATATCAATACAAGCCATGAATTTAAGACTAAGCCAGCGCAGAATGCACTCAAAGATTTGCGCAGTTTTGGTATCATGCCAGACTGTCTGGTAGTGCGTACCGACGATCCAGCGCCAGAAGCAATTGGCGACAAAATCGCCATGTTTGGCGGTGTGGCACGCGACCACGTGATCATGATGCCAAATGCCAGCACGGTGTATGAGATTCCGCTCACGATTGCGAGAAGCGGTATCAACGACGTACTGACGCAATTTACCGGCAATACTACAGAGCCCAAGCTTGATTCGTGGCGAGAGCTGATTGCTCGTGAGTCGCGTACGGACGCGCCAAAGGTACGTGTGGGTATGGTCGCCAAATATATGCACAACGATGATACCTATATCTCTGTAATCGAAGCGCTTAAGGCCGCGGCGTGGGCAGAAGATGCTCAGCTAGAGCTCGTATGGATCAATGCCGAGCAGGCGAACGACGAAGATTTCGCAGGTGTCGACGCGATCTTGGTGCCAGGCGGATTTGGCGCGCGTGGCGTGGAAGGCAAGATCGCAGCAGCAGAATACGCATTGGC
>JAPUEH010000001.1:0-26338 GCA_027492635.1 Candidatus Saccharimonadota bacterium | reverse complement strand
CTGGTAGAATTTGTCGAAGCCTCGGATCATGACTTTTTTGTGGCTACACAGGCGCATCCGGAGTTTCGCTCGCGACCGATGCGTGCACACCCGTTGTTTACGGGGTTGATGAGAGCTGCACTGAAGAATCAATAGTCTATTGACTTTTTATGATATTTATGCTAATATGAAAGTATAAACGTAATCAAAAAGAAACAAAATGGATAAAATAGATCACGGAACACACACCAACCTTGTGCAAATTGGCTCAAACGACGACATGCGTGTACTCAATGTGCTTGTCGAAGAAGTGCGCGGCCTCATGCCGGTATCTGGCAACGCTGTTGAGCTTGGGTTGCCTGACCCAGAGCTGTTTGAAGAGCTTAGCGCCGAAATCGCTTAGCGCCGAGCTCGCTTTATAGGGGTGAATTATGGTATAATCGCCCTTATGGAACATATCTCTACGGCTATCGCGGCAATTATCAAAGACGAATTTGACACAGATCAAGCACCTGTTTTGTCACGCCCAGAGCCACAGTTTGGTGACTATACCACCAATGTAGCGATGCAGCTAGCGAAGCCTCTTGGGCAAAACCCTAGAGCAATTGCCGAAAAGATTGCCGAGAAGCTATCTGAAGATGGTGAATATCAATCTGTTGAAGTGGCTGGCCCTGGCTTCTTGAATATTACGCTCAAACCGAGTGCGCTTCTGGCGCTTACTCGGCGCAATCCGCAGCCGAGCAGGGCGGGACTGTCTGTCGTAATAGAGACCAACAATCCAAATCCGTTTAAGGCGATGCATATTGGTCATGCGTTCAACGCAATTTTGGCCGACACAATCGCCAATTTGCTGGCTGTCGACGGCGCAGGTGTGCGGCGAGTGAGTTATCACGGTGATGTAGGGCTGCATGTCGGCAAAAGTATGTATAGTTTGCTGCGCTACATCGATGGCGATATCGAGAAGTTAAAGAGCGTACCAGAAGCCGACCGCAACACGTTTATGAGCAAGATGTACGCCGAAGGATCGGCTGCGTACAAAGAAGATGAGGCGACCAAGCAAGAAATCGACAAGTTAGCGGCAGCATCATTTACGCTTGAGGATCCGCTGTATAAAGAAGTCTATGAGCTATGCAAGGCGTGGAGTTTTGAGCAAATTGACGCGCTTGTGGCACGGCTGGGAAATTTGCCAACCACGGCGCGATTTCTCGAGAGCCTGGCTGATCCTCGCGGTGTCGAGACGGTCAAGGCGCATACGCCGGAGGTATTTCAGGAGTCGGACGGTGCATATATATTCAAAGGCAGCGAGCATGGTAGTTTTGACAATGCGTTTGTCGCGAGCAATGGGCGCGGGTTGTACGCGGCGCGCGATCTGGGGTTGATGCAGCTCAAGCACGATCTTTTTAGTCCAGATAAAAGCTATATCGTGACAGCCGAGGAGCAGCGCGATTATTTCAAGGGTGTGATAGCCGCGGCAGAACTAGCGTTACCCGAGCTCAAAGGAGTGACGGTAAATATTCCACATGGGACCGTGAAGCTTAGTACGGGCAAAATGAGCAGCCGAAGCGGCGATGTGCTCGAAGTATCGTGGCTGTTTGATCAGTTTGCGGCGGCTATTGCCGAGCGCGGTGGTGAGCCAACCGACGATATCATCGCGGGTGCACTACGGTACCAGTTTTTGCGCGTCAAGATTGGCGGTGATGTGGTGTTTGACGTGAATGAGGCGGTGAGTTTGACGGGCAATACGGGTAGCTACCTGCAGTATGCGCATGCCCGAGCTCGTCGCATCCTGGAAAAAGCCGAGGCTGGAGCAGGGCAGCTGACAGATGTACGCGCCGAAGATCGTGCGTTGGTGCGAAAATTAGGTGAATATAGTGAGATTATGGATCAGGCGAAGCGTAGTTTGGAGCCACATCATATCTGTAATTATCTGTTTGAGCTGGCGCAGGAGTTTAATCGTTACTACGAGGCAAATCATGTCGTCGGCAGCGAGCACGAGGCGCATCGTCTTGCACTTGTAGCGTTGTATGCAGACACGCTACGGGCGGGGTTGATGATTTTGGGGATTGCCACGCCAGAAAAAATGTAGTATACTACGTGTCGTGAAGACCTATCGCACCAACACAACAAAACTCCGCGGCAACCTCTGCCTCGTGATGTTTATTGATGTGTAGTGGCGAAGAGTATTCACGTTTCAAACCAACAGACAACTCCTCGCCGCACCAAGCGGCGAGTTTCTTTTTAGAAAAAGAGTGTCTGGTGGTAGTCCGACTAGGGAAATTCCCAGGGTCGAGATGACAATTTGGAGGAGAAATGTGCAACGAAAAGGTGCGCGACGAGATTGTGCTGGCGCTGTGTCAGCGTAATGAGGTCGTGTCCGAGAGCGCGTCGATTAGCGAACTGCGCGGATTGCTGGGGCTGGCATGCTCCAACAGCCAGTTCAAAAAGGCGCTTGGAAGCGCTGTCGAGCATGGCTGGGTACATCGGCATCGCAAACAGCCCGAGTTCAATGGCGACGATCAGCGTCCGATCTCTCTCAGGCCTACGTGGCGTGGTCGACTACTCTTTGCGGGCTCGGGGAAGCTTCGTCCTGCAAAGGTGAGCGCCAACACATACTTCGCCTCCTAGCGGTAATCCTGCTAGCGAGGCGATACGTTCTAGAGTGGCTCGGCGGCGCACCATGCTAGCCGAGCCACTCTAGAGCACGCCAGTGTTTCTCCTCCATACTTTTCCTGAAATATATGCTATAATCACTGATAACAAAGTAATCAACGGGTGTGGAGAAGAGGTGTAAAGCTATGGCGGCAAAAGATGCTCCCAAGAAAAAACCAAGCGCAGCAGCAAAAGCGAAGGCGAAAGCAGAAGCAGCTAAAGAGCGTGCTGTAGAGGCACGTCAACATGCTCGTGCCGCAACAAAGGGTCACGCCAACGGTTTTGTAGAGTTTATTCGTACACAGGGTGTAGTTGGCTTGGCCGTCGGTCTTGCAATCGGTACTGCGGCAGGTGATACGGTGAAGAAGCTGGTCGAAGGCTTTATCAACCCGATTGTCCAGTTTATCGTGGGCTCTCAGGCAGGCTTGCAGGCAGCGACGTGGCACGTGGAGCTTTGGGGTCGTCAAGCGGATTTCGCATGGGGCGCATTTGTGTCTTCGGCAATCACACTCGCAGCAACGGCACTAGTGATTTACATGATTATTCACTTTGCCAAACTAGATAGACTCGACAAAAAGAAAAGCTAGTTGGAATCCTTTCTACGCACCAAACCACCTCGTGAAATAGCGAGGTGGTTTTGTTTATACCTGTGGTTGTTCTGTGGAGCGGCGTAATCGAACAAATAGTGCTGCGATGACAACGAGTCCAAGATAGATACTCCACGACGGAATATTGATGCCGCCAAGGCGTAAATAGCCTGTGTTTGGTGCGAGTATAAACCCAAGTTCGCCAGGTGCATTGATGGTAAGCGTTTGGGTGTGTGTGACTGTGTTGCCAACTTGATCGGTAGCGCGTACAACAACCTCGTAGCTACCACTTGCGAGTTCCGGCGCTATCGTGCCAGCAGGTAGTGTCCAGGTACCATCGCCATTGTTGTGCGCGGTGTAGTCGCGGCCGTTGATGGTGACGACGATAGTGGCTTGCGGGTCATTGATGGTTCCCATGATTTCTGGCGACCTTGATGTACTGGTGTTGGTGGTGATGGCAACATGTGGTGAGGTTGTGTCGATCTCTATGCGAAGAGAAAACTGGTAGGTGCCGATAAGCGTACCACCATTTGATTCGTAGAGTGTAAGAGTTGCGCTATGTAGGCCCTCGCTGAGTTCCGGCGCTATCGTGCCAGCAGGTAGTGTCCAGGTACCATCGCCATTGATTGTCGCAACGTAGTCTGTGCCGTTGATGGTGACAATTAGATAGCCGTTGGCGGGTGACATGGTGCCAGAGAGTGCGGGTGATCGCTGTGAAGAACGAACGGCGGCCATGTTGGCACTTGCCGCTGTTCGCGCGATAGTCAGCGTTTGATTAATCGTTGCGCTAGGACATATTGATGTACCAGATATAGTGTAGCTGTGAGTACCGAGTGCGAGTGGTAGGGTGAGCGTGTGGGTAATATTGGAGCCGGTAGGGGCGGGCTCTGTGTGGATGAGGGTGCTGTCTCGCGTGACAGTGAGTGTGGTGAGATCGCTTAGCTGAAGCTGTACCGCCAGGCTGTTGCCGTGCGTGGCAATGGTTGACGTGTTTGGGTTGACGATAGTGAGCGCTGGGGAACCAGTAGTGCTACAGATAGTTGCTGATACGTTGACATCTGCTGCTTGGACTACCTGTGGTGAGGCGACGCCTAGAAGGCAGCTCACCACAAAGCTAGCGGCGACCGCGAAGTGTCGTACTCGGGCGTTGGCGGCGAATGACATGGATGATTCCTCCTATAATTATGGCGAGTAGTATGCCGAGCGCGATAAGTCCAGTGGTTGTAAGCGCGAGTACTGTTTTGTGGACTGTCTCTGTTTTGCCTGCAAGAGAGCCGGTAATCTCTACTTTGTAGAGTCCGATCGTGCCAGTATTGTGCCAGTCGATAGTAAGTTCGCGCTCTGTGTCCGGTAGAACGGACGCCTTGAGGGATTTTTCAAATACTTTGGCGCCACCAAATGCATTGGTTACCTTGACGCCGTAGCTTGCGTCGCTATCGATATTGCCTTTGTTGTGAAATGTAGCAGAAAGTTTTTGTTGTTCACCTATAGTGAACGTGGCAGGACTGGGTAGTGTGACATGTCCATCGAGTGTTGTCTTGCCGTCGGTGCGGGCACTGAGTTTCATGCCGACACGACTTTTGGTTTTGATCTGGGCGCCTCCTGTGTTGCCTGGCTTGTTGCTCACTTCGGCCATCAGTACGGCGTACTGGCCGCCTGCGGGCAGGCTTGCTGGTGTAGTGATTTGATAATTGATTATAGCAGTCTCATTTGTATTGATATGATAACTTTTTTGTTCAAATGTGACCCAGCGTGCAATTTGGTTGTAGTTGTTTTGGACGTCAAAGGTGGGGTTGTAGGCCTTGTTTTGTACGGCGTAGGGTTTGGCGTAGACAGATACATCAACAGCCTCTGTGCCGCTATTAAGAATCTTGAACGACCCCTCGTACGACGAGCTTGGTTTTAGTACGTGTTCAAGTTTTGTACTCGTAGGGCTTAGGGTGATTTGTGCGCCTTCGGCAGCATGAGCCGGCAAAGTAATCGCCAGTGCGGCAAAGCCGGTCGCAAGTGCGAGTCCAAAAAATCGTCGTACAGGTAGTGGGGTCATTCAAAATCCTTTCGTTGGGAGCTTAGCTAGTTTACTAGTGCAGTATAGGTGACGTCTGTTGCGTAGTTACCACTTGCTTGGCTTGAGTTTGCACGTACACCATAGGCGACGTTTGTCACGTCTGAGGCGTTTGGTGTGGCAGTGGTTTTGATGTTGGTGGCAGTTGTAGTGACACCTGCATAGGTACCTGCTGCCCAGCTGCTAACACGGAAGCCCCAGGTGTTGTCGGTGAGTGCGGCAGGCGTACCAACAGTACCCGCTGCGACTGGGATGGTTGTTGCAGGTAATGTGTCATGCTGGAGTGCTGGTGTTGTAGCGGAGATTGCTAGATTGTAGCCATCTTCGTCGTTTGTTGCCACGGTGACGGTGCCTGTTGCGGCATCTTCGTCGGCTGTTGTTGTCGGTGTGAGGCTGACAGTCGATGGTGTCGATGCGCTCAGTGTTAGCGACGAATCGATATTTGCTGTTACTTCTACGTCTGTTGTTGCGGCAGATACATTGATAACTGGTAGTGCGAGCACAGCGAAGGCAGCAACACCCATAATCCCGATACCTGCTTTTTGTAGATTGATTTTCGCCATAGAATTTCTCCTTCGTATAGCTTATGTTAGTGGTTTGTTTTTGTCTGGAGGTTTGTTGACTACATATTCCACCCCCCAACTTTTCTATGCATGGTCATGGTCGATACTCCCATACGGATACCCAGTCGACGAGTAGTTCACCTTTGTCGCCAGTAGATGTACCACTTGTTGTTTCGGTTTGGAGCTGCCAGCGCATTGGAACGTGAGGAACATTGCGAGTATCGTTGAGCACAACGGTATCGTCGATGACGTAGCGGACATAGTCGGGAGTCCATTCGATTGTATAGGTGTGCCAATCTTCGTAAGAGAAGCCATGCGTGGTGCCCGCTTCGCTTGTACAGTGTGGTGAAGCTCCGCAGAATGAACCTTGACCCGTCAAATGATGAAAGCCATTTGGCGTATTGCCAAGGTCTGATTCTGGGAAGTCGAGTTCGCCATCGAGCGGCCATACTTCTGTCTCTGGCCAGAGGAGCCATGCCAATTTAAAGTCATTCATGTCACCGCTGATTTTGTCTAACTTGAGCCGCGCTGAATAGCGGCCATATGTTTGGTATTGCGAGCCATTTTTGATAACTGGCGATGGATTGGCACCGCCAAGTGCAACAGAGCTGTCTAGATTGTAACGGAGTAGGCTGCCAGAAGTGCTAAGCACGAGATCTGGTCGATAGGCGTTGCCGACTGTATCATTCCACGTTTTTGGGTATGCGTGCCACTCCTGGCCCTCGGCACCAGTATAGGCTGTATGCCAGCTTTCGGCTGCATCCCAACTGCCTGTTGCGGAGTCGGCATCAAATGTATCCCAAAAGATGTTTTTCCACTGCGACTGGTCGGTGTGTTGCACGCGGATGCCAGATGGGTTGAGTGTCGTGTCAACAATATCGTTGGCGAGAGTGGTGTAGGTAGTGTCGGCAGTATAACTGCCCGATGTTTTTTGTGCATTGGCACGCGCGGCATACCATACGGTTACTTGGTCGTTGATGGCGGCAGTAGTAGTGTCGCGTAAGACTTGCGGTGCTACGGATGTAGGGACTTGTGCCCAAGTGTAATTACTGACTAGCTGATTGTCTTCCTTGATGGTCGGCGTACTGCCAAACGAAGCCAAGGTGTCCGTACGGAATCCCCACGAGTTTAGTGTTAACGCGGCGGGTGAGCTGGTAGTACCGCTTGTGGGCGCAAGGGTATCGCTTGTGGTGGCGTGATTCATGGTCGGGGCGGTTGCCGATACACTCAGATTATATCCTGATGGATAGTTTGTGGTTGTAGATATGGTACTTGAGTTACTTGATGTGCGATCGCTGGTGTCTGGTGTAATTGTAAAGCTGGGGTTGGCCGATACACTCATAGAGAGTGAGAGCATCGAGCCTGTTGCGGTGTTGCTGGGTGTGCTGGTGCCTATGGCGTTGATTGCGCTAACACGGAAAGTATAGGTGATACCTGGTGACAATGTCGTGACATCAATTGTGTTGGCTGGGCTTGGCGCATGAGAAAAGGTACTCCAGCTGACGCCATCCTGACTATATTCTACAAGGTAGTCAGTGATAGGGGAGTGGCCATAGTTTTCGGGTGCTGTCCATGTAAGGCCAACGGACCCCTCTTTGGAGGTGGCTACTAGGTTTGTGGGCTGCTCGGGTGCTGTTGGAGTGATGTAGGTGTAGGCGTTTGTATGAGTGGCGACTGCAGAAAGAGGGTTTTTGAGGGTGACATCGACGGCGCCGGCAGCATGGGCGGGGGTGCGTACATAGAGTCGTTCGGGGGTGAAATATTGGATATCTGTACCAGGTAGTCCATCAAACGAGATAGACATTTGCGGGATTGCACCTTGCTGAACGGGTACAAGGCGTGTGTTGACATTATTGCCTGGAATACCGAGTTGAAGGTAGCCGTTGCTGCCTGCGCAAAATAGTTTGCGAAGGTTATTGATAACGCAGGTGTGATTGCCCCCTGTGGCAACGGCTATGGGGTTTGTGGGGATTGGTTGGATGCCGTCACTACGGGTAGCCTGCCAAAATGCGCCATTTGTAGTGCCGCCAGACCAGCCTACACCGAGTTGGCCATTGTTATTGTTGCCCGTACAGTAGGTATGGGGTGCATCGGTAGTGATGCAAGTATGGTCGTAGCCAGCTGCGACGCTAGTGATATTGCCGCTAACCCCGCTCATCGAGACGGCTGTGGGTGTGCCTGTGTGTGACGTGTTGCCGCTACCAAGTCCAAGCCGCCCTTGATCATTGGTCCCCCAGCAATACAGCGTGTTGCTGGTAGATAGTCCGCAGTTATGATTGTAGCCAGAAATAATCTTGCTAAACTGAACAGATCCATTAGTGACCCATGGCGCCCATGAATCATTGGTGTTTGTTCCCTGGCCGAGCTGATAGTTGTAGCCCTTGCCCCAGCAGTAAGCTAAGTTGTTGCTTGCGATATAGCAAGCACTATCGACACCTACGGAGACGTCAAGTACGGTAGTACCTGCGGGCCGCGAAGAGCTTATGACGGCTATAGGGGTAAGTTGGTCGGTAGTGACACCAGTTCCCGCACCAAGGCGACCTTCGGCTGCATATCCCCAGCAATACAACTCATTGTCACTGGCAATTGCACAGGTGCGATCGCCGTTGGTGTCGATCTTTTTGAGTGTTTTTCCGGAGAGCGCACCACTTGTCGAGACGGCAACAGGTGTACTGGAATTGGCCGTTGAATTGTTGCCAAGCTGGCCATGATTGTTCTTGCCCCAGCAATACCCTAGGTTGTCACTTGCAATCGCGCAGGTGGTATTTGTGCCCACACTAATTTGCCTGAGTGTTTTTCCGGAGAGCGCACCACTTGTCGAGACGCTAGTAGGCTCGGATACAGTGCTTGTCGTTGAGCCGTTGCCTAGTTCACCTTGGGAGCCACTACCCCAGCAATACCCTAGGTTGTCACTTGCAATCGCGCAGGTGTGCGTATCGCCACCGTCTACCTGTTTGATATGCATGTTGCTGAAGTTGGTGCCTTTAATTTCGACGACCTTGTTGCCTGTTGTAGGGCCACTTGTGGGTGAGACGGAAATGATGGTTGGGTTTGGTGCTGCATCCGGGTCGATATAGGTGTAGCCAAGGGGAGCGATGGCGGTCTTGGTGCCCTTTGCAACTGTCACATCGACTGCTCCAGCTGCATGAGCGGGGGCAATGCCTGTGATTTGGGTATCACTCACAATTGTTACGTTATCTGCAGGGGTTGTGTCAAAAGTGATAGACACAGGGGCTGTCGGGACGGTAGCGGGAGTTGGGGCTGGATTGTTTGCGGTGGTGGTATTGTTGCCAAGTTGGCCGCTATTGCCGCTACCCCAGCAGTAAATCTCATGCTCGGAAGTGAGGGAGCACGTGTGTGCTTCACCGTCGGTTAGGTTGGTGTCACCGGCGTACGAGCTACTGATATCTGTAACATTTTTGCCAGCCAATGCTCCTGCCGTGTAGACTGCAGTCGGTGTATTGCGTTGGGAAGTCGTGTTGTCGCCCAGTCGACCCTGAGCACCATTTTTGCCCCAACAGTAGGCTTTGTAGTCATCGGTGATTGCGCAACTGTGGTTGCCACCTGCTATGATTTTCGTAAAACGCTTGCCCGCGAGATCACCTGTCATAGTAACCGCCATAGGTACTCTGTTGTCTTGTGTTGTGGTGTTGTTGCCAATTTGTCCCCAGGAGCCACGTCCCCAGCAGTAGGCATTCGCGCTTGTTTCTGTTGTGATGACGCAGGTGTGAGACCATCCAACAAGGGTCGGGAAGCCTTCTCCTGTTGTTCCTGCAGAGGCGGTAATCTGGGTGACTGTCTTGCCACTCAGAACCCCGCTAGTATAGACGGCTGTAGGAATCGTTCTTGTTGTTGTCGTGTTGTCGCCAAGTTTTCCATTTTTGTTTACTCCCCAACAGTACGCAGCTCCACCTGCGACCCCACAAGTATAGCCATAACCTGCAGATATACTGGTAACAGTGGCGGTCCAGATAGGCCCGGACCCACCTGTGGCAGTTCGGACAGGGGCGGGTAACATACGGAGACCGGCGCCAGATAGACCGTTGCCAATTTGGCCGGTATTGTTTTGCCCCCAGCAATACATGCCACCTGAGCTTGCTGCCGCACAGGTATGGGTATTACCGACGGTAATTTTTGAGATTGTTGGTAGGGCTCCGCCCCCAGACTCGATATTGCCAACCTCCACGGGAACGCTGGAACTGACCGTTGAATTATTGCCAAGCTGACCATATTGATTGCTTCCCCAGCAGTAGACCTTACCAGCGGAGCTTAACGCGCATGTATGGCTATAGTTGAGCTCAATTTGCGTGAGTGTCACACCGGCAAGTACTCCGGAAGTATCGACGGCGACAGGTAGGCTTTTATTGTTGCCAACCCCGCTAGAACCATCACCCAGTTGGCCAAATGTGCCTGCGCCCCAGCAATAAGCCTTTCCAGCACTTAGGCCGCACGTAGTGGCACCGCCGACGGATATACTGTCAAAATCAATACCAGATTGAAAATCACTTCCATTGATTGTGACAACCCCACCGCCACTAATAGGGCCAGTGTCTGGTACGATACTAGTAATCACAGGATCGCCAGGCGCCGCCTGAACGATCGACGTGTCTTGCTTGACCCACAGAAGTGTTGTCACCGAAGATACGGTAAGAATAAGCGCAGAGATGACATACATCCACCGTACAACCGATAGGTGCTGCCACCTGCGTCGAATCACCAGCGCCCCCGCGCTACTACGACGAATACCCATTTTGTAAATTTTTACCCTTACGATTATTTGTGTTATATGGCCCACCACAGGCTATATACACTTAAGTATAAGCGGTACTCAGGTAGAACGCAAGTGGTGTATGGTTTTTTGCAACATATAGTGAAGTAGCCGCTACGGATCAAATCTAGTGGTATACTAGAATGTATATGACAAAAAAAGCAAAATTATTGTGGATGGATTTGGAAATGACGGGGCTCGACCCTAGTGAAGACCGCATACTCGAAGTGGCGGTGATTGCCACGGATTGGGATTTCAAAGAAATCGCTACCTACGAGGCGGTCAAAAAAGTTGGTCCAGCGCTGATGAAGCAGCGGATGGTAGGTGAGTTTTGGGAAAAATACTCTGGTGTGCGAGACGCGTTGATGGCGCAAAACGAGAGTGGCAAAAACGGTCGAACGGTCGAAAATGAGCTGCTGGAGTTTATCGATGAGCATTTTGACGGCGAAAAGCCAGTGCTGCTGGCGGGAAACTCGATTCACCAAGACCGCAAGTTCATTGACAATGAATGGCCACGACTGGGCGAGCGCCTGCATTACCGTATGCTGGATGTGACGGCATGGAAAGTGGTGATGGAAGGCAAATATAAAAAGAAATTTGCCAAGCCAGAGGCGCACAGAGCACTTGAAGATATCCGTGGGAGCATCGAAGAGCTGGAGTATTACCTTAAAAAGGTAAAAGTGTAGTGAGCTTTGTAGATTTGTTTGTGCCATCGAACACGATAGATTTTTATGCGCAATTCTTGGAAGAAGGCGGTCGAGACGGCTATCTAGTGTTTAGTGAAGAAGGTGTTGCGTTTCATCCTCCGATGAGCGGGACTGAGTCGGTGGAATTTGCAGCTGATGAGATTGTTGATGTAGTTGTGCATGAAGATGCACAGGAGTCGCAACGTGTGACATTTACTCGATTGCTGTTTTTTCGTATTTTTGCGCTTGCGATGCCAAAAAAGACGCGCCATGAACGTACGCTGGTGGTACTTGTGCTTTCGGATGGAAGTGAAGCGGCGTTTGCTTTGCAAGATAAAAAAGCATCAACTGTGTGGCAGCAGATTGAGGGCTTTGTGACGGGATATTCCGGTACCTTTGTCGACGATACGCAAATTTCTGTGGCGGACGAGCTGGCTCATCTTGCAGAATTGCATGATCAAGGAGTGCTTTCGGATATTGAGTTTGAGAATGCAAAAAAATTTGTGATAAATGGAGGCAATGTACAATGACACACAAAGAGTTTGAGGAATATATATTGCAGTTTACCAATGTGTGGCTTGACTACCCGTTTGGCGAAGGCACGGCGGTATATAAATATGGTGACGAGCCAGATGGTAAAATCGTTGCGATTGTGGCCGAAGGTAGCAGTCCTTTGCGGGTAAGCCTTAAGTGCGATCCGCAGCTAGCGGTGAACCTTCGCGAGAAATACGAAACAGTGCTACCAGGCTATCACCTCAATAAAAAACACTGGAACACGATTATTTGTAGTGGGCAGCTGGGTAGCGATGAGATTTTTGATCTTGCTCGACTTAGCTATCGATTGGTGAGTGGCGAGCAGGTAGTTAGTTAGCTGACGCTTCGGACTTTTGATATTCATCCATAGCTTTTTGGACAGTTTGCATGCTCGGCAAGTTTTTATCAATAAATTCATTCATCTTTTTTGACTTTGTGGTTTTTTTGATACTTTCCATATAGAGTACAATGTACTTGAGCTTGGTATTGATTTCGTTTGCATAGACACGATCGTACGTGGCATTGAGCCGAGCATCTTCAAGGGCACTAGCGAACTTCTCATCGTGGTAAGGTGCTTTATTGGCAGCCGATTTGAGCGAGGCGGGTTTTTGGCCAGCGGCTGTAAGGGGCGCTTCCATATCGCGCGCCGCATTAATGATATTGGTGCGAATCGAGCCGTTAATACTGACGAGTTTGCTGCTTTTGAGTAGTTTTCCAGAGCGTACAGTAGTTTTTTCGGTATCGATAAGAGTGGTATAGAGCTTAACTGGTTTGTTGTCGTTGACTGTTTTTGGGCGCATGAAGAGCAGAGCCCCTGCTAAAAGTAGTGCAACAGCTACTCCGGCGCCGATGAAGATGAATTTTTTGTCTATTTCTTTGCTCCCGGATGATCCACCTGCAACTTGGTCAAGGTAGTCGACGGCATATTGACCGTTGATCATCTGGCCGGGAACAGCCGTGGCTTGAGCGGATTGGGGTGGAGGTGTGCCAACGCCAGCTGCTTGTAAATAGGAGCTAGCATCGGATGGTTTATTTGCTTCTGGTTTAGGCGCGGGTGTGTACCATGCCGCTGGAGCAGGAGCTTGGCGAGGTTGCTGCGCGGGACTAGCGGGGTATGTTTGAGACGGTTGCTGCGGGATGGACTGTTGATTGGCTCCGGGGTACGGCTGTGGGGCTGCAGGAGCGTAGCTAGGCTGCTGAGGCGGGGGTGTAGGATTAGGCTGTCCGGGGTAGGGTGTTTGATTTGGATCCATAATTGCTACTATTTAACCATAAGCAATAGGGGTAGACAAGGGGTAAAGTGATATACTGTACATAGATGCAAGATGCTAAAGAAGAAGTACGAGCACGACTCGCCATTGAAGATGTGGTGGGCGAATATATGGAGCTCAAGCGAGCAGGACGAAATTTCAAAGGCCTGAGCCCTTTTAGTGGTGAGAAGACGCCGAGCTTTTTTGTCAGCCCAGAGAAGAATATTTGGCATGATTTTTCGAGCAACAAGGGTGGCGACGTATTTAGCTTTGTTATGGAGGTCGAAGGTATGGACTTTCGCCAGGCATTGGAGCATTTGGCGCGCAAGGCAAATGTCGACCTGAGTCTGCATCAAAATGCTCAAGCGCGAGGGATTGCGGCCAAGAAGAAACGTCTCCGTGAGGCGAACGAAGCCGCAGCACACTTCTACCAGCATAGTATGCTGAGCAATGCTCACGCGCTTGAGTATGTGTTCAAAAAACGCGCGATCAACCGCGAAACGGCGACTGCGTTTCGGCTTGGCTACGCACCAGAAGGTGGCGACGCGCTGGTAAAATATCTTGTCAAAAAAGGTTTTTCGCGGCAGGAGCTCAAAGACGCGGGGCTCACCAATCGGTTTGGCGGCGATTTGTTCAAGGGCCGGATGATGGTGCCGCTGATGGACGCGAGCGGTGATGTGATTGGCTTCACGGCGCGCATTATTCGCGACGACCCAAACGCGCCGAAGTACCTTAATACGCCAGCCACACTACTCTATGACAAAAGCTGGCATGTGTTTGGGTTTTCGCAGGCAAAAGACGCGATTCGCCGCCATGATTATGCCGTGGTGGTCGAGGGGAATCTGGACGTTGTGAGTAGCTGGCAAGCGGGCGTGCAGCAGGTTGTGGCGACGGCTGGCACGGCGATGACGCTACACCATCTCAAGGCGCTAGGGCGCATGACGGGCAATATCCGGCTGAGTTTTGATGGCGACAAAGCAGGTATCGCGGCCACCGAGCGGGCAATCCCTATTGCTCAAGAGGCGGGCGTGAGCCTCACAATTATTAGTCTGCCAGATAGTGCCAAAGATCCAGATGAGCTGATTCAGCAGAGCGTTGCGGCGTGGCAAGCGGCTATCGACAACGCCGAGCCTGTAGTGGATTGGATTTTGCGCCAATATCAGTCTCGACACGACGTTGCGTCGGCGGCGGGCAAGCGCGAGTTTACCACTGCTGCATTGAACGTCACAAAGGTGCTCAAAGATCCTGTGGAGCAAGAGCATTATTTGCAAAAAATTGCCAAGATTAGCCATACGACACTCGAAACACTGCGTACTAAGATGACTGCAGAAACGGGGGTGAAGAAAACGTATAAAAAAGTTGTACACCAAACCGAGACAAATGACGAGCAGCTCTATACGCATCACGATAGCCTACTGGCATTGGGGCTCGCGGAACCTCGCGCACACGAGCTGTTTGCAGATGTTGACGCGGCACTTTTTGCTAGTGAGGAGCGCCAGGCAGTTGCTGAGTATCTACGAACAACAGAAGTGGTAGCGCAAGATACGCCACAAGAGTTGCAAAAATATGATGAGTATGTAAAAATATTACTATTGAAGGCCGATGCACGATACGCCGGGTGGACAGATACAGACAAGTTCCACGAAGCCGCGCGCTTGCTCCGCCGCATAAAGGATGAACACAAGAAACAACAAAAGCAAACACTCACAGAACAACTGCGCGACGCCGAATCAATGGGCGATGATGCAAAAGTGCGTGAACTAATGCAAGCAATCCAAACTCTAAACAAGGAAATTCATTCATGAGCGATGACATCGCAAAACCTATTGAAGACGAAGTAGTAGACGCCAGCGGTGGTGCACCGATTAGCGAATTTGAAGAGCCAAATGTTGATGATTTGGCCGACGAAGAGGAGATGGATGAGGAGACGCTCAACGGTCAATACCTCGACGACGTGAGTGATGACTCGGTGCGACTCTATCTGCGTGAAATTGGTAAAATCCCGCTGCTCAATTCCGAAGATGAGCTTTCGCTGGCACAGGAAATCGTGGCAAATCGTGAAGAGCTCACCGAGGTGCAGGAGAAGTTGGAAGACGAAGAATTGACTGCCGCAGAGCGCAGCAAGCTCAAGTCTCGCGCTGTCAAGCTCAGTAAGCCAAAAGACAAAATGGCCGAAGCAAACATGCGACTCGTCGTGTCTATCGCGAAGCGCTATAGTGGCCGCGGGCTCGACTTCCTCGACCTCATCCAAGAAGGTAACACCGGGCTTCTTCGTGCAGTGGAAAAATTTGATCCAGACAAAGGGTTCAAATTTAGCACCTATGCGACGTGGTGGATTCGCCAGGCTATCACCCGCGCCATCGCCGACCAAGCTCGTGTGATTCGTATTCCTGTGCATATGGTGGAGACAATCAACAAGCTGCTTCGTACTCAGCGTCGCATGACACAAGAGCTCAACCGCGAGCCAACGATGGAAGAGCTGTCCAAAGAGCTTGAGATGGAGCCAGAAAAAATTGAATACGTGATGAAAATCAAGCAGGACATTCACTCGCTTGATGCTGGTGTTGGTCGCGACGGCGACGACGAAGATAGTGTGCTCGGTGATTTCATCGAAGACGAAGACACCAAGACGCCAGAGGTGTCTGCCAGCGAGCAACTACTCAAAGAACAAGTGCAAGCAGTGCTCTCGACACTCTCCGAGCGCGAGCAGAAGATCGTCAAAATGCGCTTTGGCCTCGAAAACGGTAAAAGCCACACGCTCGAAGAAGTCGGCCAAGAGTTCGCTGTCACTCGCGAGCGCATTCGCCAGATTGAGGCAAAAGCTTTGGCAAAACTTCGTAAGCACAAGGATGCCAAGAAGCTGCACGAGTATCTCGGCTAGAATGTTACAAGAGCCATCTAAAAACCCCTGGGATCCCAGGGGTTTTTAGATGGCTTTCCCTTTATGGGTCACATTTGGACTAGAGGATGAAGCTGTTATTGATACGACAAAGTGCTTCTTAATCGGCAACTTCAGGAGAGCTGCTTTTTGGTCTACGAATCCACGACGCAACAATCCCAGCGAGAGCGCCAATGAATGCACCGCCCAAGACAACAGGCAGTGCATCGCCAGACAGGGCGAGAATTTCTCCGAGCACAGCTAGGGCAGAGAGAACAGTACCAAGTAATGCACCTTCTGCGGCTCTTCGGTGTGTTGTTGTGGGTCGAAAAATGAGAGCTAAAAGTGCGAACACAGCACCGCCAATAACAAGTGGAATACCTAGTGTGAAATAGAAGATTATCAGTATCCAGTTGGTCGTCATATTCATGATGCCGATCATGAGTGCAAATAGCACCGACATGAGTGTGATGCAAATAAATAGTATTCGAGCTTCTTTTTCTGTTGCGAGCGGTCGTGATATTTGCTGTTGCTTCATGATGTGTATAGTATAACAGTTTTGGTATACTAGAAAGTAATGAAACTACCAGAAATCATTGGCATCGCTGGCACGAGTGGGGCGGGCAAAGATACAACGGGGCATTTGCTCGCAAAATATGGGTATAAATTTACGAGTTTAAGCGATACGCTGCGGGCGGAGCTTGATATATTGGGACTCGAGCATACGCGCGAGAATTTGCGCGGGCTGAGTAGCCAGTGGCATCGGGAACACGGCGCAGAGTATTTGACGCTGCGTACGATTATGAAGTATCAAAACGAGAAAGAATCGTTTGATTACAAAGGTCTAGCCATCGGTAGTATACGTCGCCCTGCCGAGACAAAGGTGATTCAGGAGCACAGTGGCATTGTGCTGTGGCTCGACGCCGATAGACGAGTACGATTTGATCGTATACAGGCCGCGCATCGTGGACGCGCCGAAGATGCGGCGAGTTTTGAGCAGTGGTGCGCGGACGAAGACGCCGAGATGACGCCGCCGACGGACGATGATGGTTCGGCACTCAACATGGCGGGAGTGCGCGAGATGGCAGATGTGGCGATTGATAATAGTTTTGAAGACGAAGCTCATTTTGATACGCATATCTTAGAGCTTTTTGAACTTGATTAGAAAACTATCTGGTAAATTCTAGCTTCTCCACCAAGCGGTCAAGCGTATCGTAGAGATCATCTTTACTTCCGTCGTTGGCTATGTAGTGATCAGCAAGGGCGATAGGCGCGGCCTTGTGTTCGTATTCTGCTTCGGCGATATCTCGTGCGATGGCTTCGGTACGAGTAAGTGGATGTGTGGCGCGTTTTTCAAGCCTGCCATAGCGTGTATGTTTGGGGGTGACGATTGCGATGGTTGTGACGCTACCTGGAAATGCACTCATCAAGGCGCGATATTCTTCGAGGGAGCTGGAACCGTCGGTGATGATGCGTTTTTGACCGGATTCTATGAGTTTATGAAAATGCGGTAGCGTGTGCTGCTCGATAAATTGTGCGTGACCACGAGACAGCAGGTGCGAGATAAACGCGCGTTCTTTTTCGGGTGTCTGCTCTATATCCGCGCGCGCCATACTTTGGCGAATGATGTCGCCAAATGATACTTTTGGGATACCTTTTGCAGCCATGTATTCAGTCGCAGTGGTTTTGCCTGCGCCGACCAGGCCGACGAAGGAGATGATTTTGATATCACGATGTTCGCTCATACTACCCAGTATACCAAGTCGCTCGTGGTTTTTTGTAAACAAGATACATGATACCCTGATATCATGACGACAGGAGAGAGGCTAAAGACAGATAGGTTCGGCATGAGCGAATCTGGCGATTCGCTACGAATGTATCTCAATGACATTGGGCGTACGGCATTACTGGCAGCAGAGGATGAAGTGGAGCTCGCTCAACGTATCGAAGCGGGGGTGTACGCCGATCATCTGCTTGGTTCGGACGACGAGGCTCATAGAGAGAAAGTAGCCGAATATGGTGCAAAAAACTTGGGACGGATTGCGCTTGATGGCAAGGCTGCATATGACCATATGGTGAAAGCAAATATGCGCCTAGTAGTGGATATAGCAAAGAGACATCAGGGTCGTGGATTGCCGCTGCTTGACCTGATTCAAGAAGGAAACCTTGGACTTATGCATGCCGTGAAGAAGTTTGATTACACAAAAGGTTTTAAGTTTAGTACCTATGGTACAACTTGGATCAAGCAAGCTGTCGCACGTGGTTTGGCGGACCAGGCGAGAACAATTCGCCTTCCTGTTCATACTGTTGAAAAAGTTAATAAACTTGAGCGCACACGACGGGAGATGTATATCGACTTAGGTAGAAGCCCCACGCTAATAGAGCTAAGCGAGCAAACCAACTTGTCCGTAGAGCAGATTGTTAAGCTTGACGAAGCAAGTCGTCATGTTGCAAGCTTGGATACGCCTATTGGCGATGATGATGCGCGGCTTGGTGATTTTGTTGCAGATTTAGAAGATGCAGATGCAATTGAGTTAGAGGTTGAGTTTGGCGCGATGCAACACGAGTTGGCGAACGTTCTTTCCGAGCTTGATGAGCGAGAGCGTCGTGTGATTATGCTTCGGTATGGTTTGATTGGCGGAAGGCCTCATACGCTTGATCAAATAGGTGGAGAGTTTGGTCTCACGCGCGAACGTATCCGCCAGATAGAAGCTCAAGTTATGAAAAACTTACGGCATAATTCAAAGATTGAGCAACTAAGAGAATACCTCGACTAGCCTATGCTACACTGGTAGTATGACAAAGCGGCTGGTAGTGATAGATGGGAAGTCAATTTTTTATCGGGGCTATTTCGCCATGCCGGGGCTGAGCACCAAAGACGGTACACCGACGGGTGGTGTGTTTGGATTTGCGAGCTTGGCTATTGAGATTATCAAAAAACTAGAGCCGGATTATGTGGCGGTAGCGTGGGATAAAAAAGGCACGAGCATACGCAGGCGCAAAGAAATTTTGCCGACATACAAAGCTGGGCGCAAGACGCCACCGCAAGATTTCTTTGACCAAATTCCGATTTTGCACGAAATGTGCGAGGCATTTGGTTGGCCGCTCTACGAAGCTGATGACTACGAAGCTGATGACATCATGGGTACGTTTGCAGTGCTCGCGGCTGCCGAGGGTATCGAGACGTGCCTCGTGACGAGCGACCTGGATATGCTGCAGTTGGTGAACCCGCTGGTACATGTCTATGCGATGAAAAAAGGCCTCGCCAATATCGAGCTGTATGACCCAGAGCATTTCGAGGAAAAATACGGCATCGAGGTGGAGCGGTTTGTGGATTATAAAGCGCTGGTAGGTGATAGCTCGGACAACATCCCAGGTGTGCCTGGCGTGGGTCCAAAAGCGGCATCGAGTTTGCTGGCTGAGTACAAAGATCTCGATGATATTTACACGCACATTGGCGATATCAAACCAACACTTGCTAAGAAGCTGGAGGCCGGCAAAGAGTCTGCCTATCTGAGCAAAGAAGTCGCTGCGATATGGACAGACGCGCCCACGCCGCTTGATCTCGACGATATGGATGTACATGATTTGGATATTCCGCGACTCGTGGATCTGCTCAAAAAGCTTGAGTTTAACTCGCTTGTTGGTCGCTTGCCTGCGCACATGCAAGATGTGGTGCCACAGGGTGGATTGTATGTCGAACACAAAATTGATTCACTCAAAATCGTGCCGTGGACAGATGAGATTTCTATCGACGAGCGAGTGGTTTTGCATGTGCACGAAGGTGTTGTATGGCTGTCGCTCGATGAGTCTCGGGTGATGACAGCGCCAATTGCTGATGTGTCAGACGCAACGTGGAAGCTACTGGGTATGGCGCGTGTGGTGGGCTATGACGTCAAAAAAACATTGCACGAATTGGCCGATGCGGGCGTGACAACAGCTATCGACGAAGTGCATGATATTCGCCAGGCAGCGTTTTTGCTCGACCCGTTGCAGCGTAATCGTAGCTTGCCAGCACTGCTCGGCGCAGATATTGATACGAGCGATGCAGGCGAGGTCGCTGCGGCATTGTGGAGCGTGTATCATACCCAGGTCGAGGCATTTGGCTACAAGCCGAAAGTAGCCGATATTGCCGAGCGATTCGATTTTCCGCTGGTGCGATTGTTGTTTGATATTGAGCGACGCGGTGTCAAAATCGACATAGGGCGGCTGCATGACATGAGCGGCGAACTTGGCGCTGAGTACGAGACGTTGCAACAAGAAATTTATTCGCTTGTCGGTTATGAGTTTAATATTGGCAGCCCAGCGCAGCTCGGCGAGGTATTGTTTACAAAATTGCAGCTGCCAACAACAGGCATCAAACGCGGCAAAACTGGCTACAGCACCGATCAAAAAACGCTGGATAAATTACGTGGTCAGCATCCAATTATCGAGCTGATTGAGCGCACGCGCGAACTTGCCAAACTCAAAAACACCTATGTCGATGCGCTGCCAGAACTGGCCGACGCAAACGGCAGGCTGCATACAACTTTTAACCAAGATGTTGCCGCGACGGGCCGGCTCAGCAGTACTGCACCAAACCTGCAAAACATCCCGATTCGCAGCGAGCTGGGGCGCACCATTCGTACGGCGTTTGTAGCGGAGCCGGGCAATGTACTGGTGAGTGCGGATTATAGCCAGTTTGAGCTGCGACTCGCGGCAGTATTGGCTGGCGACAAAGAACTTATCGAAGATTTCAATAGTGGCGTCGATATCCATACCAAGACGGCATCGGAGGTCTACGGTATCCCCATGGAAGAGGTGACAAAAGATCAGCGCCGCGACGCCAAGGTGATCAACTTTGGCGTGCTGTATGGCATGAGTCCGCACGGCCTGGCTGCAGCCACAGGTATGGGATTTGGCGAAGCGAAGCGGTTCATTGATCATTATTTTGAAATCCGTGGGCCCATCCGCGCGTTTATCGACGCCACTCTCGCGCAGGCCGACAACGAAGGCTATGTGGAAACGTATTTTGGTCGGCGTCGCCCCACGCCAGACGTGAAGAGTAGTAACTTTATGGTGCGCGAAAGCGCCAAACGTGCGGCGGCAAATATGCCGATTCAAGGTACCGAAGCGGACTTGATGAAGCTCGCGATGCTTTCCGTGGAGAAAAAGCTCGGTGGCGATAGTATGCAAATTTTACAAATTCACGACAGTATCCTCGTCGAGACACCAAGAGAAATGGCCGAAAAAGTTGGTGAGATTTTGCGATCTACCATGGAATCCATCGCACCAGAATTGCCCATAAAGCTGAAAGTGGATGTGAGTGTGGGTGATAATTGGGGGGCGTTATGATAAAAGCCATCATTTTTGACTGTTTTGGCGTGCTGGCTAGCGACAACTGGCAGGAATTTCACGATAAGTATTTGGCCCATGATGAGGATAAGTCTACTCGAGCTGCTACATTAAATAGCCTGTCTGACAAAGGTGGCTGTAGTGACGATGAGTGGGTTGCCGGCATGGCGGCTATTGTTGGATTAAGTGAAGAGCAAGTGCGCCATGAGAGGCGCTCAAATGTAGATAATATTGAATTGCTAAACTATATCAAAGAAGAGCTAAACCCGCAGTACAAAACAGCCATTCTTAGTAATGTCGGGAAAGACTTTCGGGCAGATGTCTTTCGTAAGTGGGAAGAGACAATCTTTGATAAGGTAATACTCTCATGTGACATTGGTCTTGCAAAGCCAGACAAGAGAGCATTTGACACAGCTGCTATATTGCTTAATGTTCGGGCATTTGAATGTATATTTGTAGATGATAAATTACACAATGTCGAGGCTGCAGAGGTTGTGGGTATGAGAGGTCTGCAGTACAGGGATTTTGCTACATCTAAAAAAGATTTACAGGAGCTGCTACATGAAGATTAATGTGACAAAACTACATGATAAAGCGATTTTACCAGAGTATCAGACAGTAGGTGCGGCGGCCGCCGATATTCACGCCTGCTTGGATGCGCCAATGACACTTATGCCGATGGAGCGGCGCATTATCCCGACGGGCCTCGCGATGGCGATTCCGGAAGGTTACGAAGTGCAGATTCGTGCACGAAGTGGGTTAAGTATCAAACACGGCATTGCGTTGGTAAATGGTATGGGGACGATCGACAGTGATTATCGCGGCGAAGTTGGCGTACTTGTCATCAACCTCGGACAAGACGCGTTTACGATTGAGCCGGGTATGCGTATCGCTCAGATGGTGCTCAGCAAATACGAGCACATCGCGTGGCAGCAAGTCGATAGCCTTGACGAAACAGCGCGCGGTGCGGGCGGCTACGGCAGCACTGGTATCAAAGAGGTGTGATACAGTAAGCATATGCAACATCGCTCGCATCATCGTCTTCACCGGCCGTCTCCGCGTGGCGGAACGCTGTATGTACGGGCGCTCTCGATGCTGGATGATGTACTGTATGACGTCTATGGTCGTGGCTGGGAGCACGTGCGAGTAGAGCGGCTTTCAAGTGCTATCAAAGAAATGAAACAGCGTGTGCGCCGCGCCGAAGACAGCGATCGACAGGCATTGCTGATAGCGCTCCTCATACTCCAAACCCCGCAAGCTGCTCGCGCACAAGACGCGATGGATCGGCGTCATGGCGGAGCATATCGGCATCGCCACAAGCGGCTTTTTGAATTGATTGATTTCAATGATACGTTTGTCGATACGGTATTGGCGCTGCATCCGGATCAACGAGCGGATTTTTCACTACACATCTACGATATGATGCGTGATTTTTGCCGTCGTACGCGTTCACATATGTTCACTCCTGCGCAGCTGGATGCGATTACACACGGTCTTTCGCGCGAGATTGCTGTCTATTTGGGTGCGCGAGCCGAAGGGTTTGAAGTGCATATGACGAGTCGCGTGGCGGATGGTCTTGGGGTTGATATGCAGGTGCGTTGGCCAGATTCGGGACGATATATCAATATTGATTGCAAGACAACAAACTCCTATCTGCATCGTATTGAAGATCTTCGTCGTGAAGGTCGGCTCAAAGACTACGAAGTAACGACAGCGCTGACACGAGGATATTTACGCGTCACAAATGGGCACCGGAATGACGCTGTCCATGTGGTACTATTTTCGGTGGTACCGGAGGTAGTTGGCGAGGTGCGAAATTTTGAGTTTGCCGCGACGACGATGCTGGCTACCAAACTTCACGAGGCGATTCATTTTTATGGTGAGCGCGGCGACGGGTTTTATCGTTACGAAGACACAGAAGAAGATTGACATTTTCTAGAGGTAGTGCCACAATATATACCATGAATCCACGTCGAAACTCTCTGTTGCCAGTTATCTTGATTGTTGTCATTGTTGTTGTGAGTGTTGCTGCGATTGTCGCGCTGGCTCGCACGTTACTTTTTGGCGGCGACAAACAAACCGAAAAAACCGAAGACCCGCAAGCAAACGCACTTATCCAGACGACGGCCGATCGCTCTGTGCGCATGACGATTCGCGGACCAATCACGGCTGACGAAAAGTTTCGCTCCTACCAGATTACTGTGTCGCCATCAAGCCGTGTCATGACGACATACGCAGGCTACCTCGACGAACAAATCGACACTGTGCAGCTCGACAATAATACTCGCGCGTACGAAGAATTTGTCTTTGCGCTTGATAGGGCGGGCATGATGGCAGGTACACCACTCGAAGGTGTAAACAACGACCGTCGCGGCCTATGCCCAAGCGGCAAGATCCTCGAATTTGAAACACTCCAAAATAGTAAAACAGTTGAACAACTTTGGACAACGACATGCAGCGGCGTCAAAGGGTCATTCAAAGGTAATTCTGCGGGTGTGAGCGACATGTTTCTTGCGCAAATACCTCAAGGCCCAGACCTCCTAAAAAAGATTAACGAAAAGTAGTAAGGGGCTCCGACTATGGCGAACGAGACGTCTATCAAAGCGATTGTTTTTGACTGTTTTGGGGTACTCTATACAGGTAGCCTGGCGGAGCTCGCTAGTCATTGTCAAAACGAAGCCGATATTAAAGAAGCGTACGACAGTACACGTGCAGCCGATCATGGCTTTCTGTCGCGCGACGATTATATTGCGAAGCTCGTCTCTCTCACGGGACTTGCGCGCCGAGAAGTTATAGGATTGATGGGCGATGCCCAGGTGCGAAGCCGCGCAGTGTTTGATTATGCCGCTGAGCTAAAGACACGCGGCTACAAGATCGCAGTGCTGAGCAATATTGGCCGTGATACAATCCAGAAATTATTCAATGATGCAGATTATGAGTTATTTGACGAGATTGTGGCATCAGGTGATATTGGCGTGACAAAACCACACATCACGGCATATGATCGCACGCTCGAAAAACTCCGGGTACGCCCAGAGGAATCCATCATGATTGACGATGCGTACTCTAACGTGTCGGGCGCAATAGAAGCGGGTATGCGTGGTGTCGTATTTACATCATTTGTCGATATGAAAACTAAAGTCGAGGAGCTGCTTCGTGCCTGAGCTGCCCGAAGTTGAGACAGTTCGCCGCGGGCTCGAGACGCTGATTATCGGTCGTGTGATTCGATCGGTGAGCGTACTAAATTCACCCAAAAGTTTTCCAAATGCGCAGGCAGATGTCGATGAATTTATGATTGGTAGCGAAATTACCGCCGTGCGTCGCCGCGCAAAAGTATTACTCATAGATCTCACGACGCAGTATACGTTGGTAATTCACCTCAAGATGACGGGACAGCTGGTATATCGGGGCGAACAAGTGTTTGGTGCGGGGCACCCAAATGATTCGCTAATCGGTGAGCTGCCAGATAGGTCGACACGTGTTGCAATGGAGTTTATGGACAATTCTTGGCTGTATTTCAACGATCAGCGCAAGTTTGGCTGGATCAAATTGTTGCCAAGTGTCGAGGTGCCAAATATCGACTTTATGAAAAAAGTCGGGCCAGAGCCGCTGGAGGCAGACTTTACCGCAGAGCAGTTCGCCGAGCGTTTTGCGCGCCGTGCGCGGACAAATATCAAAGCCGCGCTACTCGATCAGACGGTGGTGGCAGGTGTCGGTAACATCTATGCCGACGAATCTCTATGGGGTGCCAAAATTAGCCCCAAACGCAAAGTGGCGGATGTCACGCCAGAGGAATTTGCAAAACTCTACGAAGAGCTGCGCTACGTGATGAACCTTGCCATAGAAAAAGGCGGCAGTACCGACAAAAATTACGTCAACGCCGAAGGCAAACGTGGCAGCTACATGGACTTTGCTCGCGTATTTCGCCAGGAAGGCAAGGCGTGCTCACGTTGCGGTACTATAATAGAGAAGATTAAATGGGCAGGACGCGGGACGCACTTTTGCCCGGTGTGCCAGCAATAAATAACTTTATTTGCGAGCGCTATTTTGATATACCGAGATACTTCTTGATACGATCAACTTGCGGATCAAGCATTTCACCTACATCGCTTAGAATCTCGATGTACTGTTCGCGATCCCATTCGTCTGGTGGTGTTAGGATTCCTTGATGTTCACGGACACCACTTATATCAGCAAGTGTATTTAGCTCATCGAAAGAAAGTGTTTGGAGTGCGTGCAGGATGTCGGAATCAACTTTAGCAGGGAAAGTTACTCCTGGCTCTGGTATTGTAGAGAGGTCTAGGTTTTTAATCCAATCTGGAGTGTCTTTTTGATTCATAAAACTAGTGTAGTTAGTAAGATGTTAATTGAAAAGAGGGTAGACTTATCTCTTGGCTTTTGTCGCGTGACTATTATTTATTGAGGCGTTTATTTTGCGATATATAGGCTCGAGTTGACGTATAATTGACGCATTTTTATTAGAGTATGCTTGGTCAAGAATGGAAAATATCGTATCCCAATCAACAGTACTATCTTCATGAAGCCTCGCAAGATTGAACGTAAAATCACTCAACTGCTCAAGGATGTAAAAATCTTTTGCGTACTCGTTTGCCATATCCATAATGTCACGTGCGATGAAAAGTTCGTGTATATTGTTCTGTAATTCTTGCATATCGGTATCCATACTATTGATTCTACTATAAAAGTTGAGACGGGAGCGGACACATGAATGCGTCCGCTCCCGAGTGGTCACTTTGCATGACCGGGAGGCCGATGTCGACCAGGGTCTCTCTTGCCTTTGTTCTGGTTAGTCCAGTGTTGGTTCGAATCGCCTGAGCCATCAGTATCCCACGAAAGACGGGTGCCGTCATCGTAGTATTGTGTGCTGTGTCCCTGACCCGTGCGCGGGTTGATGTGGCCGCTAGCACCACGTGGCTCTCTCGAGCTACCGTGACTGCGGCCGTACATCGTCGAGCCGCCGTGCGTGCCACCTTTTTTGCCAAACATTTGACGCTTGCAGTAGCTGCATGCACCACCCGGTCGAC